>QZJD01000069.1 GCA_003604995.1 Desulfobulbus sp.
TTCAGCACCTCGTGGTTGTAGGCGGCGATCACGTCGCGGCGGCGGAGCATCCCCAGCACCCAAGGATCTTCCTGGCTCTCCACCACCGGGATCTCCTCGATGCCTTTCAGATCAAAGAGCTGCATGGCATCGTAGATGTTGTCGTCCGGGGTCAGCTTTATCACGTTGCGGCTGCAGATGGCGCCCACCAGATAGCAGACCCGCTGTTCCTCGTCATGCAGGATGTTCTTCACGTCCTGCATGGAGACCACTCCGACCATGCGGCCGGTATGGTTGACCACCGGGAAATAGAAGCTGTCCTTGGCGAGCCGGAACAGCTCCAGCAAGTGGTTGATATTGGCGTTCTCGCTGATGAAATCCACCTCCTCGGTGATCGCCTTGCCCACCTTGATGGACTTCATGATCGCCACCTCCCGCCCTTCGTGGATATTAATTCCCTCCCTGGTGAAATCCACGGTGTCGATGGAATCCTGGTACAGGGTTCTGGCGGTGATTGTACCGAGGATGGAGGTAATCATGATCGGAATGATGATCAGATAGTTGCCGGTCATCTCGAAGAGCAGGAAGATGGCGGTCATCGGCGCATGGGTGGAGGCAGCGAGAAAGGCACCGATGCCCACCGTGGCGTAGGCGCCCGGCCGGGCCGTATATTCCGGCAGGAGCAGGTGGACGGTCCCGCCGAAGGCCCCGCCGATCACCCCGCCGATGAACAGCGCCGGAGCAAAGACCCCGCCGGCCCCGCCCGAACCGAGAGTAATGGCGGTGGCCACTGATTTCAGAGCGATCAGACAGAGCATGACCCAGATCAGCCCTTCGCCGGCCAGAATTTCCTCTATGTAAGAGTAGCCGTTGCCCATGACCTGCGGAAAGGCGATGCCGATGCAACCCACCGTCAGGGCGCCGAGGATCGGCTTGGCCTGCGGATGGAGATGCAGGTTTTTGAACCAGTCCCGGACGAAGTAGAAAAATTTGATGTGCGCCACGGCTACCACCCCGATAATCACGGCCAGGATGATATAGAGCGGTATTTCAACAAAGGGGTTAACCACATGATAATCGGGAATGGGAAAAGCGGGAACCTCACCGTAATAGGCGCGGGAAATGACGGTGGCCAGGGCCGAGGCAATAACCAGCGCGGAAAAGGAGGACATCTCGTAGCTGCCCAGCAGGACGATCTCCGCGGCGAAGAAGATGCCGGCGATGGGCGCGTTGAAGATGCCGGCGATCCCGCCAGCGCAACCCGCGGCGATATAGACCTTCATCCGCTTGCCCGACACCCGGAAGACTTGACCGACCTTGGAGCCCAGCGCCCCGCCGATCTGGGCGATGGGGCCCTCCACGCCCGCGGAATTGCCGGAGCCGATGGTCAGGGCGGTGGCGACGAGCTTGATGAAGATGTTGCGGCCCTGGATCACCCCGTTTTCCAGATTGACCCTGCGCAGAAACTTGGGGAAGGCATAGCCGTTGACCATACCCGGAAAGAGGAGTGACAGGGGAATGAGAAGAAGGGCGCCGGTTACGGGGAGGAGGGGGAGCAGGAGGCGGCGCCAGCCGCCCTGGGCAATCCCCAGAAGCTCCGAGCCCCGGACAAAGATCACCTGATGGACCAGCTCCACCGCCTCGCGGAAGACGATGATCGTCCCGCCGGCCATGACCCCGATGCAGGCGGCGATCAGGATCAGGCGGGTGCTTTCCCCGGGAATGAAAAATTTCAGGCGGGCAAACATATCCTCTCCGGGACCTCGCAGCCGATGGCCCGGGCCTGGCGCAGAAAGAAATCGTCGGTCATGCCGGCGAGGTAATCGCGGACAATGGCCGCGGGCGGAAGGCCTCGCAGGTAGTCCAGCGCCATGGAATCCAGCAGACCGCCGCCGTCTTCTGGGGGCAGGTCCAATTGCCGTAGGTAATGGACAAACAGTTTTTCATAGCAGACATGGATGCGCGCGAAATCCGGCTTGAAGGCCGGGTTGCGGTAGATCCGCTCATAGTTGAATTGTTTCATCTCAAGCATCGCAGTCGCCACCTCGGGGCTGAACCCGACATACTCCTTCTCCTGATCTCCAAGCCCCGTCGCCTGCCGCACCTGACGCGAATGGGCGACCAGATCGGTGACCAGGGTATAGACAATGGTCCCGTTGCTGGTGCCGAGCCGCCGGCCGCAGCCGGCTGGAATCTCCTCGCGCCGGATCAGGGCCAGTTCGATGGCGTCCTCAATGTCCCGGCCCAGGTAGGCGATGGTATCGGCCAGGCGGACCACGCACCCCTCCAGGGACATGGGAATGAGCGGGGTCATCGGCTCCCGGCTCTTTTGCCGCAACTCCCGGTCGAAATCGGCAAAGGTTTTCCCGCGTCTCGGCGAGAGGCGCGGATTGTGCACCTCGCCGTCGTGGCACATGATCCCGTCCAGCACCTGCAGGGTCAAATTCCAACCCCGCCCTTTTTTTTCAAAGCGGTCCAGAAACTGGACGCTCTGCAGGTTGTGCTGAAACGGATCCAGGCCGTGCCGGCGGCAAAGTTTCGCCAGTATCCGCTCCCCCTCGTGGCCGAAGGGCGGGTGGCCGATATCATGGCCCAGGGCGATGGCCTCGATCAGGTCCTCGTTCAAGCCCAGGAAACGTCCGACCGTGCGGGCGATGCGCGAGACCATCTGCACATGCAGCACCCGGTGGGTGATATGGTCGTTGTCCACCAGGGAAAAGACCTGGGTCTTGTCGATATAGCGGGTATAGGCCTTGGAATGCAGGATTCGGTCGGCATCCTGGGCAAAGGCCTGCCGGTGCCCCTGCCGCTTCTCGGGCCGCCGCCGAACGGCGTCCCTGCTGAAGACCGCCAGCGGCGACAGCCGACCCTGTTCCTGCCGGTTCAGGTCGTCCTGAATCTGCCGCAGGATTGCTCCATTGTCCGTGGTCATACTCCCGCACCCGTATCCTTGGCAAAAAGTATACTGTTACCAGAAAGAAGCGGCAATGAAAACGCTTTTCCGCCTCTGCCCTCACCGTCCCGCATATAAACTGAATGACTCGCGAAAACTTAAGAATACGCCGCCGATGGCCAAGCTCATTGCCCCATCGACCGGGAATGTCGATAGCCTCTTGCTTTTCCGCATGATTCCAGGTAATAACACCACTGGGAGACAATTTGAACAATTTCACCATGAGGTGTTGCCATGGCGGACACCAAACGCACGCCTGACCCGCAACGGGTCGCCTTTCTCCGTACCCTGCCCCTCGAAGCCAAGGAGCGGATTACCGGGGAAGAAGCAGAGGCCTTTATTTTCGGGGAGGACATTCCGGAAAGCCTGTACGAAAAAATCAAAGATTTTCTCCAGGAAGAGGAATAATCTCGAAGCCGACCATGGGGGATTTCCTCACCACCACCCTGAGCCTGATGGCCCAGTTTACCGGCGGCCCTGGTGAATCTAACGACAACATCGTCAGGTTCGTCCTGGCCGGCATTGCCTGGGCCGCCCTGCTCGCCCTGGCCCGGCAGAGACAAAAGCAGGGCAACCGTCCGCATGAACGACTCCTGGTCTGGGGCTTTGCCTTCGGCCTGACCCGGGAACTCTTCATGCTCTTCATGACCTGCCTCTTAGGTTACGGCGCAGTGGCCGCCGACACCCTCCAGGTGGTTCTGCCGCCTCTGGACCTGGCCCTGCACGACTTGGCCATGGTCATCATCGCCGCCGCCTTCATGGGATATCTGCTGCAAGACCAGGCTCTTTCGCACCGCTATCTCCGAGCGGGAATTTCCACCGTGGCCCTGGTCTATCTGGCGACCTTCTGGTGGTGGGGCCGTTTCATCCTGGCCAACCCGGGCGTCCCGTTCGACCGGACCTGGGGCGAATGGGCCTTCCGCCTCAACGCCTCGGTCCTCATGGCCTTTGCCTTTCTGATTCTCCTGCGCCGGGCCAAAGGGTGGCAGAAAAATGCCGTATGCACCGCCCTCTTCTGTTTCTTTCTGTTCCAGTTTCTCAAAATCGTTGACATCGCCCTGCTCAAGGAGCGGGAATTCATATTCACCCCCCTCAGGCATGCCCTCTACCTCGCCGCCATTCCCATCTTCGGCTACATTTATGTCCGGGAATACATTGAAAGCGAGCGGGAGGCCCGGCAGGCCCTGACCGCCAGCGAATCCCTCTACCGGTCGCTGGTGGAAAACATCGATCTCGGGGTTACCCTGATCGACCGGGATTGCCGGATCCTGATGGCCAACGCCACGCAGATGAAGCTTGCCAAAAAGGGCCGCACAGAGCTGATCAGGGGGTACTGTTATCGTGAGTTTTCGCAAAGAGATGATAAATGTCCCCATTGCCCCGGCGACAAGGCGATGGAAGACGGGGAACCCCAGGAGATCGTCAAGGATGGAATCCGCAGCGACGGCTCGCCGATCACCGTCCGAATAAGGGCGTTTCCGGTCAAGGACCCCGAGGGAAACGCCCATTCCTTCATTGAGGTCGTCGAAGACATCAGCCAGCGGGTGAAGACCGAGCAGGAACTGCAACGGGCCAAGCACCTTGAATCCATCGGCGTCCTGGCCGGGGGGATTGCCCATGACTTCAACAATATCCTGACCTCGATCTTCGGCTTTACCGACCTGGCCCTGATGAAGGCCGGCGACAACGTGGAGCTTGCCGGCGATCTCCGCCATATCCGCCGCGCCTCGGAACGGGCCCGCGGCCTGGTCCAGCAGATCCTGACCCTCAGCCGCCGGCAGCCGCACCAGTTGCAGCAACTCCGCTTCTCCTCCCTGGTCAAGGAGGCATTGAAACTCCTCCGCTCGACCATCCCCTCCTCCATCGACATCATTCAGGATATCCGCACCGAGGCCCCGATCATGGCCGATCCCAGCCAGGCGCACCAACTGGTGATGAACCTCTGCACCAACGCCTATCAGGCCATGCCGGAAAACGATGGCACCATGACCGTTTCCTTGCGGGACGTCGTTCTTGAGGAGGGGGCGGAGATCGGCGCCGGCGGCCAGCCCCTGCCCGCGGGCAACTATGTTCGATTCTCGGTCAGCGACACCGGCACGGGTATCGCCGCGGAAGCCCTGCCCAAGATTTTCGAGCCCTATTTTACCACCAAGGAGGTCGGCCGGGGAACCGGCCTGGGTCTGGCCGTGGTCCACGGCATTGTCAAAAGCGCACATGGCGGAATAACCGTGGCCAGCACCCCGGGTGCGGGGACGACCTTTACCATTTTTCTGCCGGCCGCGCTGGAGCCGGCGACGGTCGAGGAGCAGAAGGGGGAAGAAGAAGCGCCGGCCGGGGGCCAGGGACGGATCATGGTCGTGGACGATGAAGAAAACATCTGCCTGCTCTCCTTCACCTTTCTTTCCCAGGCCGGTTACCGGGTGGACACCTTCCTCGACGGGAAGGACGCATGGGAGGCCTTTTCCGGCGCACCGGACCAGTGGGATCTGGTGCTCACCGACCAGGCCATGCCCCAGATGACCGGGATACAGCTGGCTGAAAACATCAAGGAACGCCGGCCGGATCTGCCGATCATCCTCTGCACCGGCTTCAGCGACAACGTCAACAAGGAAATGGCCGAGGAGCTGGGGATGAGCAGCTATCTGCAGAAACCGGTGACCAGGGCGGAACTGCTCAAGACCGTCCATCAGGTGCTGTATCGGGAAGAACGCGAACAGTAAGGCGCCCGCGGCCCTTTCAACCGATCATGACCTGACCCGAACCCGCACCAGCCCCCGCACCGAATTGCCGACATAGACCTCGGCAGCCCCGCAAACCTCTTCCCTGCGCACAACCCGTTCCGCAGCGCGGCCTTCCTCCAGGAGCATGCGGCGGAAGGTGCCGGGCAACAATCCGCAATCCAGCGGCGGGGTCACCAGTTCGCCGCCCTGGCGGACAAATAGAGTGGTGAAGGAACCCTCCGTGGCTTCCCCTTCCCGGTTGGCGAACAGAACCTCGAAGAATCCCGTGGCTAGAGCCTTATCCCGTTCGGTCTCATACAGTTTCCGCCGGGTGGTTTTATGAAAAAGGAAGATGTCATTGCGGTCCGTAGCCTGCTCGGAAAACATCACCTCGGGCAGGGGATGGTGAACAGGGACCAGATTCGGATCCGTCACCGGACTGACGTCGCAGGGGACGGCGCTCAAGGTCACCCGGCCGTCCCGGTCAAGAAGCAGCCGGACCCGCATGGGAGCCCGCCACGATTGCGCCTCTCTCTCCAGGGCCGCGGCAATCTTTTCCCGGACGCAGGGAAAAAAGAAGTAGGCAGCGGAATCAGCCAGCCGCCGCAGATGATTTTCCAGGAGCCAGTAGCCGCTTTCCGGTCGCCAGAGCAGGGTTTCGATCAACTGAAAATCCGGGCCGGTACAGGTGAGAAACCTGCCCTTCAGAAGGCATTCCGCCCATTCCGCCGCCGGATCAGAGTCGAAAACGATCCCTGAACCGATGCCCATCTCGCCCCGGCCATCCTCAAGAACCACCGTCCGGATCGGCACATTGAAGACCGACTCCTCCGATCCGGCAAAGCCTATGGCCCCGCAGTACACTCCGCGCGGCTCCTTTTCCAGTTCGCGGATGATCTCCATGGTCCTGATCTTGGGAGCGCCGGTGACCGAACCGCAGGGAAACAGGGCCCGCAGCATTTTCTCCAGGGACGGCCGAAGGTGGCCGGAGGGATACCCGTCAATGGTGGAAGTCATCTGCAAGACCGTAGGCAGGACCTCTACGTCGAACAGGGACCGAGGCACTACCCGGCCGCCGCCGGTGTCGTGGAGCAAACGGCCCAGGTCGTTGCGCAGCAGATCAACGATCATCACGTTCTCGCTGCGGTTCTTAACATCGTTGCGCAGGGCCTCGCTTTGCTGGGCCTCCTCGCCTGTGGTGCGGCCGCGGGCCATCGTGCCCTTCATCGGCCGCACGGTCACCCGCCGGTTGTCCGCCCGGAAAAACAGTTCCGGCGAAAAGCTCATGATGTCCCGGCCGCCCTGGCGGATCCACGCCCCGTAACGCACGGCCTGGTTTCGTCGCAGATCCGCATACAGCGAAGAAGGCGCGCCGCGGACGGCAAATTTCAGCTTCAGGGTATAGTTGACCTGGTAGGTATCACCGGCCACGATGTATTCCCTGATCCGGTCGATTGCCCGCAGATATTCCTCCCGGTCCATGCTCGGCCGGAGGTCGTCGATGCAGGCGGTTTCTTCCTCTGACGGCACGGAATTGCCGGGAAGGGAAGCAAGGATGGACCCGTTTTCCCGGCGATGGTCGAACACCAGGGGTTCGGCAAAAACCCCCAGGACGGCATAGGGAGGAGAGATGGCCGGAACGAGCCCATGCAGGACCGGCTCCAGCAAATAACCGAACTCATAGGCAAACCAGCCGGCGAGGACATACCCCTGCTCCTGAAAAGCGGCGGCCTCGGCCAGAAAATTCTCGGCCTGGCCATGTTCCCGGCAGATAAGCCATTGCCTGGGATTCACAAACAGCAGAGATTTGCAATCCTCCATGCCGGGCAGGGCATTGTCGAGAAAAACAAATTCCTCCTGTTCATCCAGCCAGCGGGCCAGAGCGGTTATTTCCTGGGCGGAAAACGGGTGCATGATCCTCCTGTTGCCAGATACGTTTGCGGCCTACTGTACCCCATCGCCGAGGCGGACAGAACGAAAAAACAACCTGCCCGCCTCGGCATTCTTCAAGCAGTAACACTCATCAACCCTGTGGCCGAAAATTAACGGTTTAGTCTTGCGGGAACATTTCGAATATTTTATATTGTCAGATTACTGTACTTTTCAAGTGATCTTTCAAACACTAGCCATGTACCAGCTTTGACAGGAGCCTGGCTCAGTTACCGTCGGTAACCGTCCCGCCAGGCTTTTGCTTAACTATTGACCCAAACATTTTTTCAGCCGGAGGTTGTATGCTGATTAAAGACTGGATGGCCACCACCATTCTGACCGTTGACGCCAACACATCCGTGATGCGGGCCACCCGCACCATGAAAGAAAACAATATCCGCCGCCTGCCGGTGATGTCCCACGGCAAGCTGATCGGGGTGATCACCGACCGCGACCTCAAGGAAGCGTCGCCTTCCACCACCTCGGATCTCGACATCCATGAGATGTACTACCTTTTGTCCGAGATGAAGGTCAAAGATGTGATGACCGACAAGTGCATCTGCCTCAAGCAGAACGACACCCTGGAAAAAGCGGCCTTGGTCATGCTCAAGGAGCGGATCTCCGGGGTCATGATCCTGGACGACGAGGAAAAACTGGTGGGTCTGCTCAGCGAAACCGACATCCTCCGGGGCTTCATCCAGGCCACCGGCATCCAGGACGGGGCGCATCAGTATGTCATTGACATGCCCGACGCCGCCGGCTCTACCACCCGGATCATCGACCTGCTGCGGCAGAACGAGGCTCGGGTCCTGTCCATCCTCACCTCCTTCAGTGATGCGCCCCGCGGGACCAAGCGGGTGACCATCCGCATCCTGGTGGACGAAAAGCTGGCCGAGGAAATCGGCAAGCAGATCGAGGCGCTGGAAAACTACCACATTGTCTTCCACGGCAAGGACGAACTCCACAACCTGCCGACCAAACGAAAATAAATAAACCGGGTCTTTCCCTTTTTTTAACCAAGCGAGCAAGGAGTCGAGCAAATGTCGCGAAAAATGGTCACCATTGACGGAAACCAGGCCTGTACGCACGTCGCGTACGCCACCAGTGAAGTAATCACCATCTACCCGATCACCCCGTCGTCGCCGATGGCGGCGGAAGCGGACGCCAAGGCCAATGCCGGGCAGAAAAACATCTGGGGCTCCGTGCCGGTCATCTCCCAGATGCAGTCCGAAGGCGGCGTGGCCGGCTCCCTGCACGGGTCACTGGCCACCGGCGCACTGTGCACCACCTTCACCGCCTCCCAGGGCCTGTTCCTGATGATCCCCAACATGTACAAGATCGCCGGCGAGCTGACCCCGACCGTCTTCCATGTCACCGCCCGTTCCGTCGCCTGCCAGGGCTTGTCGATCTTCGGCGACCACGGTGACGTGATGGCCGCCCGCCAGACCGGCTGGGGCATGCTCTGCTCCCAGAACGTGCAGGAGGCGCAGGACATGGCCCTGATCTCCACCCAGGCCTCGCTGGCCTCCCGCATCCCGTTCATCCACTTCTTCGACGGTTTCCGCACCTCGCACGAGATCCAGAAGATGGAGCAGCTGACGAACGACGACATGCTGGCGATGATCGATGAGGAACTGGTCATTGCTCATCGCGAGCGGGCGCTGACCCCTGACCGTCCGTCGATGTCCGGTACCGCCCAGAACCCGGACGTCTACTTCACCGGCCGGGAGACGGTGAACAGGTACTACCAGGCGGTGCCCGGCATCATCCAGGCGACCATGGACAAGTTCGCGGCGCTCACTGGCCGCCAGTACCATCTCTTTGACTACCACGGCTCCCCGGACGCCACCGACGTGGTCGTGATCATGGGCTCCGGCGCCGAGACCGTCGCGGCCACCGTCGATTACCTGGCCTCCCAGGGCGAAAACATCGGCGTGGTCATCGTCCGGCTGTACCGGCCCTTTGACGCCAAAGCGATGGTCAACGCCCTGCCCCCCACCGTGGAGCGGATCACCGTGCTTGACCGGACCAAGGAACCGGGTTCCATGGGCGAGCCGCTCTACCTCGATGTCCGCGCCGCGGTCGCCGAGGCGGTGGAGGCCAACCCGACCCTGTTCCCGCCCCTGGTCCTCTCCGGCCGCTACGGTCTCGGCTCCGCCGAGTTCAGCCCGGCGATGGTCAAGGCGGTGTACGATAACATGCGGGCACTGGCCCCCAAAAACCACTTCTGCGTCGGCCCGAACGACGATGTCACCTTTTCCAGCCTGAACTATGACAAGTCCTTTAACATCGAGGGCAGCAGCGTCTACCGGGCGATGTTCTACGGCTTGGGCTCCGACGGCACGGTCGGTGCGAACAAGAACACGATCAAAATCATCGGCGGCGAGACCGCGAACAACGCCCAAGGCTACTTTGTCTACGACTCCAAGAAGTCCGGGTCGATGACCGTCTCCCACCTGCGCTTCGGCGCCAACAAGGTGGTGGCCCCCTACCTGATCAACAAGGCCAGCTTCGTTGCCTGCCACAACCCCACCTTCCTGGACCAGTACGACATGCTGGCCAGCCTGGAGGAGGGCGGCACCTTCCTGCTCACCACCCCCCACGACAAGAGCAAGATCTGGGACAGCCTGCCGGCCAGGGTGCAGCAGCAGATGATCGAGAAAAAGGCCAAGTTCTACATCATCGATGCGATCAGCGTGGCGCAGGCCCTGGGACTGGGCGCCCGGATCAACATGATCATGCAGACCGCCTTCTTCCTGATCTCCGGCATCCTGAAAAAGGACGAGGCGATCAAGGCGATCAAGGACGCGATTAAAAAGACCTACGGCAAGAAGGGCGACAAGGTCGTCAAGATGAACTACGACGCGGTGGACGCGGCGATGAACAACATCGTCGAGGTCAAGATTCCCAAAAAGGTCACCGGCCACGCCCTGCCGCCCACGGTGCCCGATGAAGCCCCGGCCTTCGTCAAGGAGGTCACCGCCAAGATGATCCAGGGCAAGGGCGAGGAGATCAAGGTCTCGCAGATGCCCGCCGACGGCCGCTGGCCCACCGCCACCACCCAGTGGGAAAAGCGCAACATCGCGGTCAACGTGCCGGAATGGGACGCGGCCACCTGCATCCAGTGCGGCCAGTGCTCCTTGGTCTGCCCGCACGCCTGCATCCGGATGAAGATCGTCAAGGCCGCCGACCTGAAGGACGCGCCCAAGACCTTCAAATCCGCCAAGGCCGTGGGCAAGCAGTTCAGCGGGATGATGTGCGCGATCACCGTGTCCACCCAGGACTGCGTCGGCTGCACCCTCTGCTTCCAGGTCTGCCCGGCCCGCAAAAAAGGCAAGGACGGCAAACCCACCGAGGAAAAGGCCCTGAAGATGATCCCGAACAACGAGCAGGTGAAGGTTCGTGAGGCTGCCAACTGGCAGTTCTTCCAGAACCTGCCGGAGATCGACAACAGCCTGGTCAGCCCGACCTCCATCAAGGGCAGCCAGTTGCTGCGGCCGCTCTTCGAGTTCTCCGGCGCCTGCGCCGGTTGCGGCGAGACCCCGTACATCAAGCTGGCCACCCAGCTGTTCGGTGACCGGATGCTGATTGCCAACGCCACCGGCTGTTCGTCGATCTACGGCGGTAACCTGCCCACCACCCCGTACGCCAAGCGGGCCGACGGCCGCGGCCCGGCCTGGTCCAACTCGCTGTTCGAGGACAACGCCGAGTACGGCATGGGCATGCGCCAGAGCGTGAACAAACTGGGTCGGCAGGCCGCCGAACTGCTCGAAGCGGCGGTTGAGCAGAAGCTGATCACCAAGAAGATGGCCCAGGATCTGATCTCCGCCACCCAGAAAACCCAGGACGAAATCGAGGCCCAGCGCAAGCGGGTCGCCGATCTCAAGGCCAAGCTCGAAGGCAGCGGCAACGTCATCGCCAGGCGCCTCTCCCACGTGGCCGACTACCTGGTGAAGAAGTCGGTGTGGATCATCGGCGGCGACGGCTGGGCCTATGACATCGGTTACGGCGGACTGGACCACGTGCTCGCCTCCGGCGAGAACGTCAACGTCCTGGTCCTGGACACCGAGGTGTATTCCAACACCGGCGGTCAGATGTCCAAGTCCACCCCGCGCGCGGCCACGGCCCAGTTCGCTGCCGGCGGCAAGAAGATGCCCAAAAAGGACATGGGCATGATCTTTTCCACCTACGGCAACGTCTATGTCGCCCGCGTGGCACTGGGCGCCAACCCGGGCCAGGTGGTCAAGGCCTTCAACGAGGCCGAGGCCTATGACGGGCCGTCGATCATCATTGCCTACGCCCATTGCATCAACCACGGCATCAACATGGCCCTGGGCCTGGAGCAGCAGAAGAAGGCGGTCGCCTGCGGGCACTGGCCACTCTACCGCTACAACCCTCAGCTGGAGGACGAGGGCAAGAACCCGCTGACCATCGACTCCAAGGCACCCTCCCTTCCTTTTGCCGACTACGCCCTGGGCGAGAACCGTTACCGGATGCTGAAGATGACCAATCCGGCCATGGCGGACAAGCTCATGGAGATGTCCCAGAAGGATGTGGAAAGGTCCTGGAAGTTCCTCCAGGGCCGCTTCAAGGCGCTGGAAGAGAAGTAACTGCCGGCCTTTTGCCCATCGAAACAAAAAAGGCCCCGCGGCGATGCCGCGGGGCCTTTTTTGTTCTCGCGCCTCAAATCTCCCGTCAGACACTGAAAAAAGACGAAAGGTTTGGAAAAATGCCCGTAGGGCCAGGCCCCCGTGCCTGCCCTGCAAACAAAAAAGAGCGTTCTCAATAAGGGGGCTGGCCGAGATAATTGCCGGGCGGGTCGTAATTGCAGACCCAGATCTGGCTCAGATCCGAACAGGTGGCCATGCCGCAGCCGATCCGGCGGGTAGCCTTCCAGATCACCTGGGTATAATGGCCGCAGGTTTTACCCCACCGGCAGCGGTTCCGGCTATGATCGTAGTCTTCTCTTTCGCTCACCCAGGAGCCGACGACCTTCTGCGGGGAGAGACTCTGTTTCTTCCTCGTCCCGTTGCCCATGCGGATCGGGCTGGCCCAGTAGAGATTTTCCCCGTACGGCAGCCCATACCTTCCCCGGTCCGGCCGGTGCCGCATCCCGCAGCCGTTTTGCTCCGCCAGATAATCGGCCCATTCCTGGGCGAATCGCGCCAGCTCATCGGACCAGGCGATCTGGGGCAGGCTCAGCTCGGAGCGCACCCTGTTGTGCGCCCTGGTCATCCCGGCCATGCCCTTGTTTTCCTCCGCAGAAGAGGGCATTCCGGCCAAAAGCAAAATCCCTGTCGCGATTGTTGTTACGATTACCTTTCGCATTACTGCTCAAAAGGATGGCTCAGGGCAAAATCGGGGCAATAGTAATCCTGGCTCGCGAGATCCTGGACCCAACCGTTTTCCATGCCCAAACGGTCCAACTCCTCCAGCACCTCTCCATACTCCGCCGAACTGAGCCTGCGGCCCAGTTCCGGATCGTCGGCCACAGCCGGGATAGGCATGTACTGGGCCATGAGCGATATCGTTATCTCCGGCGAGAGCTCGCGTGCGATGAAACGCAGCGCCGCTTTGCTGTTCTCTACCTGGCCGGGCAGGACCAGGTGGCGGATGATCAGCCCGGACTCAATTACCCCCTGATCATCCAAGACCAGCTCCGGCCCTTTCTGGCGGAACATTTCCCGCAGGGCAGCCTGGGCCACCGCCGGGTAATCCGGACAGCCGGAGTAGCGACGGGACAGATCCGGATCCATGTATTTCAGGTCAGGCAGGTAGACGTGCATCCGCCCTGCCAGGCGGCGGATCTGTTCCGCCAGGTCGTAGCCGTTCGTGTTCATCACGAAGACCGGCGCGGGCCGGTCCCCGGCCAACTCCTCCATGAGCGCCTCCATCTGGGGGAAAACGTGGGACGGCGAAACAAAGCCGACATGGCGCACCCCCTCGGCCAGAATCCTCCGGATCCGCCCCACCAGTTCCGGAAGGGTCAGCTCATGGGCGATGTCCGGCCGGGGCTTGCGGGAAATCTGATAATTCTGGCAATAGCGGCACTGGAGGTTGCAAAGGGTGAAGAAGACATTGCAGACGCCCTCTTCGCCGAACACCGGCTCTTCCCCCCGGTGTCGGCAGACCGCGCCCACGGAAAACCCGGCGCCGGTCGCGCAGAAGCCGGTCGGTCCCTGCAGGCGGTTGACGCCGCATCCCCGGGGACACTCGCGGCATGTAGCCAGCCTGTCTATGGCTGTTGCTGTGAACATGGGAAAATTTGAATTCGTTTTAGCCGACTTGTCAAGATGGTCATTCTCGTAAAACCATGGGGACCGGTCAGCGCGGAAACCTTACATATGTTGGAATCGCTGCGATGATGGCCAGGCGCCTTGCCGTTTCACCAGGCAATCAAATGCCAGAGCTTCGCAACCGGCCCTCCGCCTGCGCCAGACCGGACACCAGCATGCCGGCGAGCATCAGGCCGCAGCCGGCCAGACCCCGTATGGTCATCACCTCGCCGAGGAAGTACCAGCCGGCCAGGACGGCGATCACTGCCTCGAACTGCATGATGATCGCGGCGTGGCCGGCACTGGCGTATTTTTGGCCCGCGACCTGGAGGGTAAAGCCCAGCCCCACGGAAACGAGGCCGCCGTAGACCAGATCGAAGGCCGCCGCCCGCATATCTTCCATGCGCGGCTCCTCGAGGGCAACCGCCACCGCGAGGCTGAGCAGCGCGCAGACCAGAGCCTGGCCGAATGCCAGGATCAGAGAGTCCAGCTTCGGTGACAGCCAGCCCAGGGAAAAAACCTGGCATGCCCAGACAATGGCCCCGGCCAGGAGCCACCCATCCCCCGGCGCCAGGGTAAAGCCGCTGGTGACGCTGAGCAGGTAGAGGCCGCCAAGGGCCAGAAGCGCGCCGAGCCATTCCCCTGCCCCGGCCCGTTGTCCGGCAAGCAGTCCCAGGACTGGCACGATAACGACGTAAAGACCGGTGATGAACCCCCCCTTGCCGGCGGTGGAGGAAATCAGGCCGATCTGCTGCAAGTTGATACCGGCAAAGACCAGCAAGCCGGTCAGGGCGCTTGCCCCCAGAAGCAGGCCGATTTTGCCCGGCGGAGCGGACGGCTCAGACCCCTGCCGTTTCCTGAGGCGGTGCGCGACAAGGGGGAGCAGGAAGAGCGCGCCGAGCAGGAAGCGCATGCCGCTGTAGGTGAACGGCCCGAGGTGAGCCATGGCGGTCTTCTGCACGACAAAGGTCGTCCCCCAGGCGAGACAGGCCAGGAGGAGACAAAGGTTACCCCTGGCACAGAGCGGGTTGTCAGGGGTTTTGCCGGAAAAAGCAGGTTCCATGATCGGCTGTGCGGTTCAGCCGCCGAGGTAGGCCTTCTGGACGTTCTCGTCGTGCAGCAGGGAGCGGGAGTCGCCGCTGAGAACGATGTGGCCGTTTTCGAGGACGTAGCCGCGGGAGGCGAACTGGAGGGCGAGGCGGGCGTTCTGCTCCACCAGCAGGATGGCGGTGCCCTCGCTGCGGTTGATCTCAGTCAGCGCCGCGAAGACATTCATCATCAACAGTGGGGCAAGGCCCATGGACGGTTCGTCCAGGAGCATCAGCCTGCGGCCGCTGACAAAGGCGCGGCCGATGGCCAGCATCTGCTGCTCGCCGCCGGACAGGGTCCCGGCCTTCTGGCCGGCCCGCTCCTCAAGCCGGGGAAAAATGGCGTAAACCCGCTTCAAATCCCGGGCGACCGCCTCGTGGTCCCGGCGGGCAAAGGCGGCCAGCAGCAGATTTTCCCGTACAGTCAGGTTGCCGAACAGGCGGCGGCCTTCGGGCACGTGCGAGACGCCCAGCTGGCTCACCACCTTCTCCGGCGGATATTCCAGAAGGTTCCGGCCGGCGAAGCGCATCGTCCCGCCCTTCTCCGCCGGGACCAGGCGGGAGACCGCGCGGAGCATCGTGCTTTTGCCTGCGCCGTTGGCGCCGATCACGCAGACGATCTCCCCGGCGTCAACGGTGAGACTCACCCCATGCAGTGCCCGGATTTTTCCGTAGGAGACGTGCAGGTTGTCGATTTCGAGCATCATGCGGCCACCGCATCGCGACCGAGGTAGGCCTCGATCACCCGTGGGTCACCTCGGATCTCGGCGGGCGAGCCTTCGGCGATCACCTCGCCGAAAACCAGCACCGAGACACGGTCGCAGAGCTCCATCACCATTTTCAGCCGATGTTCGATGAGCAGGATGGCCACACCAAACTCGTCGTTGATCCGGCGGATCAGCTCCATCATCTGGTTCAACTCCTCCGGG
This sequence comes from Desulfobulbus sp., assembly GCA_003604995.1. GTDB lineage: Bacteria > Desulfobacterota > Desulfobulbia > Desulfobulbales > Desulfobulbaceae > UBA10518. Next base: position 15,874 of record QZJD01000069.1, read on the forward strand.
GTCATGCCCACCGTGGGCTCGTCAAGCAGCAACAGTTTTGGCTCCAGGGCCAGGGCTCTGGCCATCTCTACCCGCCGTTGCACCCCGTAGGGCAGATTGGTCACCAACTGGCCGGCCAGCCCCTCGATATCGAACATGGCGAGCAGCCGCCGGGCCTGTGCCTCGATTTCCTCCTCCTCCCGCTTCCGGCGCGGAGTCGAAAAAAAAGCACCGAACAGCCCATAGCCGATGGTCGCATAGCGGGCCATCCTGACGTGATCCAGCACGGTCATGTGCCGCCAGAGCTTGAGGTCCTGGAAGGTGCGCCCCAGGCCGCGTGCCGCGATGCGGTGCGGCGGGAGTCCGGTGATCTCCTCGCCGCCAAAGAGCACCCGGCCACCGGTGGGGATGTACACCCCGGTGATCAGGTTGAAAATCGTGGTCTTGCCCGCCCCGTTGGGGCCGATCAGGCCGTGCAGCCGACCCGGTTCGATGGCCAGGCTGACATCGTGCACCGCCCGCAGGCCGCCGAAGAAATGGCTCATCCCCTCCACCCGCAACAGGCTCATGGCGCACCTCCCTGACGGTCGCGACTACGCGGTTGCACCAGCCGTACCGCGTCGAAGTCCCTGAAGGCGAGCAGGCCGGTGGGCCGAAAGATCATTACCAGAATGAGAAGCAGCGGGATGAAGATCCACTTGAAGAGTTCCAGGGGCCGGAGAACCTCGCCGAGCAGATTCAAACTCACCGCGCCGACGATTGAACCGTACACCGAGTTGAGACCGCCGAAATAGACCATGGCCAGCATCTCGGCCAGCCGCTGCACCCCGAAGGTGGCCGGATTGATGAAGCGCATCATATGGGCGAAGAGCCCACCGGCCACCCCGGCCCAGAAGGCGGCGAACATGAAGGCGGTCATCTTGGTGTGGCGGGTATTCACGGACATAGCCTCGGCCGCGGCCTCGTCGTCGCGGATGGCGTTCAGCGAGCGGCCCAGGGTGGAGCGGACATAATTGTTCATGATCCACACCCCCATGGCGGTCCAGGCAAAGACTACCGGCAGGGAGGCGTAGTCGGGCTGGCTACCCATACCCCGCGGCCCGCCGACAAAGGGCAGATTCTCGAGCAGGCTCTTGACGATGAACAGAAAGGCGAGCGAGATGATCGCCAGATAGTCGCCCCGGGTCTTGAACGAGGGGATGGCAATGAGGAGCGCCCCCAGGGCGGCGAGCAGGCCGCCGCCCACCAGGCCCAGGGGGAAAAGCCAGGGGCCGAGAAATGCCGGCAGCAGAGCCTTGCCGAACAGGGGATCGTTGACGAACAGGGAGAGGCTGAAAATAGAGGCCCCGTAGGCGCCCAGCGCCATGAACCCGGGATGGGAACAGGAGAATTCACCCATGTAGCCGTTGATCAGGTTGAGACTTAAGGTGAGGAGTACCGCGATCAAGGTGAACTTGACGGTCATCTCCCGGTAGCCGCTGATCTCGGCCCAGAAATGAAGAACCGCATAAAACAGCGCCAGATGAAACAGCACGGAAACCGCCGGCCCCAGCCGCAGGAGGGCCGCGGCGGCGGTATTGGCGGGTCGGGCGAGCAGAAGGGCAACGGTAACAAGCGGCAGGAGATAGATCACCGCCACGTAGAGCAGGGCGCCGGGAAAAAGCAGCGGCTTGCTCAGGATGATCATCAGGCCGAAGAGCACCGGTACCTTGGCCAGGCCGACCAGCGCGGCAAAAGACTCGCCCAGCAGGTGCTCCAGGAGCACGGCGAGACCAGCGCCGAAAAGCCAGGCGAGAAGGGGCGTCTCCCGAAAGGGATCGAAAATCCGGCACCGGAGGGGCCTCTTCCCGGCGGGCGGGGTGATCGGAGAGATTGCACGCATAATTTTCCGCCTAAAGCCGGAGTTTGGTGCTGTATGGTTCGCCGAAAAAACCGTGGGGCCTGAAGACCAGGATGATCATGATGATCGAATAGGCGATCAGGTCGCGCAGGGTCGAGGGGAAGGCCATGGCCACGAAGATCTCGATGAAGCCCAGCAGAAAACCGGCCAGGGCCGCGCCCATGATCGAACCCCGACCGCCGAGGATCGCGGCGACAAAGGCCTTCCAGCCGAAAACGATGCCCATGTAAGGGTCCAGGACCGGATAGGCGATGGAAAAGAGGATCCCGGCCACCGCCGCCAGGGCCGAGCCGATGGCAAAGGTCAGTCGGGCGACCGCGTTGATCGACACCCCCATCAGCGGCACCACCACATAGTCGACGGCCATGGCCCGCATGGCCATGCCCCATTTGCTGCGACGGACGAAGAAATGCAGGGCAAGCATGAACGCCAGGGCCACCAGGACGATCATGATCTTTTTGTTGGTGAGGATCACCCCGCCCAGATCATAGGTCGCGGTGGGGATCAGGCTCGGGAAACTCACCCTGCGGGCGCCCACCAGCCAGAGGTTGCCGGTCTCCAGGATGATCCCGATCATCAGGCCGGTGATTGCCGCCGAGGCCCGTGGCGCATCGCGTAGAGGCCGGTAGCCCACCCGTTCGACAAGCATGCCGAGCAGGGCGGTCAAAAACATGGAGATCAGAAGGGTGAGCACCAGGATCAGCCAGCCGGGCAGGACGACCGCGCCGCCCGCGGACAGGGCCACCAGCAGAGTGGCGACCCCGAAGCCGATGTAGGCCCCGACCATGAAGATGTCGCCGTGCGCGAAGTTGAACAGCATCAGGATCGAGTAGACCATGGAATAGCCAAGCGCGATCAGGGCATAAAAACTGCCCCACTGCAGGGCATTAACCACGTTCTGGAGGAAATAGGTCATGAACCGCTCTTCCGGGAAAATGGGAACCCGCCCGTCGCTGCGACGGACGGGTCAATCCGCACGGGACTTACGGGCAGACCGATTTGTGGAAGGCGAATTCGCCCTGGTCGGTGATCCTGACGATCACCGCGCACTTGCTGGGATCGCCCTCCTCGGTGAAGGTCATCTTGCCGGTGATCCCTTCAAACTCCCTGATCTTCGCCATGGCATCACGCACCGCCGCGCGGTCGTTCTCGATCTTGCCGGAGAGCTTGCCGGTCTGCTCGATGGCTGCCTGGACAATACGCAGGGAATCCCAGGTCAAGGCGGCGACATCGTCAGGAACATAGCCGTACTTGGCCTGGTAGCGGTCGATGAACTCCCTGGTCGGCCCGGCGGCCCCGGCGGCGGCATAGTGGGTGGAAAAATAGAGGCCAAAGCAGGCCGGGCCGCAAAGCTTGATCAGGTCGGCGGAACCCCAGGAGTCGCTGCCGACGATGGGCTTGTCCCAGCCCAGTTCCCTTGCCTGAGGCACGATCAGGGCCACCTCGCTGTAATACTGCGGGGTGAAGATCACCTCGGCCCCGGAATTCTTGATCTTGGTGAGCTGCGAACTGAAGTCGGTGTCCTTGGTGGTGAAGCTCTCAAAGGCCGCCACCGAGCCGGGTCCGTTGATCCCCTCCCAGGCTTTTTTGAACTCCTCGGCCAGTCCCTTGGAGTAGTCGGCGGCCACGTCGTAGAGCACCGCCGCCTTAACGGCGCCGAACTCGCCCTTGATGAAGTTGGCCACCACCGGTCCCTGGAAGGGATCAAGGAAACAGCCGCGGAAGACATAGGGCCGGTCCTTGGTGGTGTTGGGGTTGGTGGACCAGGGACTGATCATCGGCGTAGCGTAGCTGTCGGCCACCCCACCGGCAGGAACGGCCTGGGACGAGGCTTGCGGTCCGACCATCACCAGAATCTCGTCCTCGATGATCATCTTTGTCGTGGCCTTGACCGCCGATTCGGGCTTGTACTCGTTGTCCTCGATCACCAGCTGCACCGGGTAGCGGCTGCCGCCCACCTCGATACCGCCGGCGGCGGTCACATCGGCGAGCCACATCTCGGCGGCGAACTTGGTACCCTCGCCCACCTTGGGATTGTCACCGGTGATCGGGGCGTTGATGCCGATCTTGATGGATTTGCCCTTGCTCCAGGCGAGAGGCGAGCAGATCATGCCCGCGACCAGGGCCGCCAGCAGCAGATACGGGATCTTGCGCATCGGTCTTCCTCCATGACGAAAAACAGGTTCGCTTACCGGACGGCGGACCTTGCGGACCGCTCCTCCACATCCCGGATTTTCTACCATGGCCAGGAAGCGATTACAAGATCCAAGCGTACCGAATATGGGAGACCGTACCCGGCGCATTCTCCCGGGAATCGGTTTGGAGCGAACAATAAGGAAAGCCGTCCTCCATATCCGGGGAAGGCCTGGATGATAAAGAGGAGAAAAGGGGTGAGCAGCGGAATGATGATTGCGGATTGCGCAAGAATCGTTCCGCTCCTATGTTCGCTGTAGCTGATATCAGAGCATGGGTCGAACCGAGGCAACGCTTTTTTATTCAGCCTTGTCGCCCAGGACAATCTCCTTGCGAACCTCCGCCAGTTCCACCCTCTTTACCCTGGAAACACCGATCTTTTCCGCGAACGGATCGGGATAACGAAGGTAATACAATTTGGCGACAACGGCAAACTCCGGCCCGATATCCTTGGGGACCGAAAACGTGAAAAATTCCTTTCTGACTTCATCTGCCTGCAGCCTGTTGTCAAACACGATTTTTGCCGCATCGTGGGAAAAAAAGGTCTGGCTGCCGCCGGAATCAACGCAGACCGCCCGGTACAGCCGGCGGCCCTGCGGGAAATGCTCACCCAGAAATTCGGCATCCGCACCGCTTTTACCGGAAACATCATATAATTCATCATTAGGTGAACTGGCGGGGAGTTGGATGATCGTCTCACCGTCCTGGAGGTACAGCTCCAGGTAGACCACCCGAAGTTCGGCGGTTCCGGTAGGGAGTTTGTGTCCGGACTTCGAATTGTCGACCAGAACACTGATGACCGCCTCTTCCCCGGGCACCAGCGCGGCGCTATCCACCTGCATATACAGATTGATTGCGCCCTTGACCTGCGTTTCCGAATGGGCGCCGGGAAAACCATGGGTATACAGCTTGCTGCGGGCGGGGGAACCGGCCAGCGTATTCTGAGAGGCCCTGCCGGATTCGAACACCGCCTTGCCGGCGGTCAGGAAGCCTTTGGCATTCATATGACAATCCTGACATTGAATACCCTCCTTTGCATACCGGCTTGCCTTCCACTCCGAGTAGGTCGAAATGATCTCCAGCCCGAATCGGTTCACCCGATTGTGGCAGATTGCGCAAACTTCACTTTTGGTCTGCAATTCAGAATAGACATGATGCCAATCCGTCTCCCGCTGAAACGGCCCGAATTTTTGCGTGCCGGGGACAGCCTCATAGTTACCGTTGCCCGGCTCATCGCCCTTATATCCGGTAATCCTGTGGCAGAGGTCGCACTCTACGCCTGACAGCTCGGGGTTGACCTGCTCTTTTGCGCTCACCTTTCCTCCGGTCCGGAGAAAGGTCACCGGCGAATGACAGGCGATACACCCCTTCATCTCCTCCGCCAGATTTTCCTCCTGGCCGCTTCGTTTCAACAGCACATCAAAATAGATCTTTCGGAACACAAGATTATCAAACGATTTAGCGTGCATGGATTTTGCATGCTGCTCAAATATATGCTGATGGCAAATACTGCACGAGGTCGAGTGTTCAAAAGCCGTGACGGTTTTTTTGCCCCATTGCGGAGGGACCGCCGCTGTTTTCCCTGAAATATCATCAGCCGGCGCAATCCCCGCGGCAAGGACCATAATCAGTACCAGGAGACTACAGCGTAAGATGGTAGGTGGTGCAGGCATAATGCGTCCTCCGGCCGGACCAGAATTTTGCCAGTAAGAATCGTTCATGATTTCATCGCAGGCTCCGCAGGCAAAAAAGAACGCCCAGACCCGGTACCTCAAGACGAGGCCAGGTCTCTGCATGCTCCTTCTCCCTTAGAGGTTATAGCTCTTTTGGTCTCAAAAATTCAAGGCCCCTGCCCCTTCTTTTCCGAAAAGGATTTGCCGAAACCCTCAAAACGCCCCCTTGATTTGCTGACCAAACACCTGGAATCCATCGACAATCCCACCATGCACCGGGGTGCGACAATTTGCCGTGTTGCAAAAGCATGACAACCTGATTAGGAAGTAAAAAATTCCTGTTTAGAAGTAGAAATTATTTCCGTTAGCAGGTGAACGGTGTTTTCTGTCCCGCTCGGTCGCTTCCGATACGAGACGAAAAATTAACCCGCGTACGAGACGAATAATGCTCCCCTTTCCTTATCTCTCCTAGCGGCACACCAATGCTGCCATCCGCCGATCAATTACACCAGGTAATAAAACGGTTGGACTTTCGGTTCCTGTTGGTGATATGATAAAGCTGTAAGAACAGAAAGGTCTTTGGGCGACCTGAATCCGCCTGAAATATAGGAAACTGATCACGATTGGCCTGATAAATCAATATCAATCAAAAAACTGCATCATACCATAGCATAAAAAATACCGCTTTCAGATACTTTGCTATACAGTTTACAACTATTACAGTTATTTTACATTAACGACAAAAAACAGGTTTTTTATGTAGACTCAAGTCAACCCTATTAACTCCATAGCAAAAGGAGGTTGAAAATCATGTCCATTTCAACCAGAGGTATCCTTTTCCTTGCCGGATTTATTCTGGCCCTCTGCCTGCCCCCCCCATCGGCAAGCGCCGCCGATGAGGAGGCGTGCCTTGTCTGCCACAAGTATTCAGGGCTGGCCAGAATAGATCAAAAGACAGGTAAGGTCCGGCTGTATTACGTTCCCGGCGACAAGTACCAGAACTCCGTCCACGGCAAGGTTCTGTGCCGCAACTGTCACCTCAATCTGGACGTCATCCCCCACGTCGACGCCAAAAAGGTTGACTGCTCGACCAAATGCCACCTCAAGGAGCCCTCGACGGACGTTGATTTCTCCCACGCCAACCTCTTTCAGGAGGTCAACAAAAGCATCCATGGCAAGGGGTCAGAGGCAGATCAGAAAAAGTTTCCCCAGGACATGCCCGGATGCACGGATTGCCATATCAACACCGTCTACCAGCCGGTCCAGGGCCTGGATCAGAACCCGGGCATATCCAGAGACGCCCTGCGGCGCTGCATAGGATGCCATACCACCCAGGAGTGGGCCAACCGCTATTACCAGCACTTCACCCACCGGCTGCACCGATCCAAAACAGCCCTGGAGACCGTGAACCTCTGCCTGAACTGCCATCAGGACGAGCAGATGATGGCCCGGCATAACCTGCCGGCCACCTCCAATTACCGTGATACCTTTCACTGGAAAGGCGTCCTCTACGGGGATCCCAACGCGCCGGACTGCATCAGTTGCCATGCGCCGGTGGGATTTTCCGTCCACTCCCTCGCCTCCATGCAGTCCAAGGATTCCCCTGTTCACCCGCAGAACCTGCAAAAAACCTGCGCCAATGACCTCGGGACCCAGAAGTGCCACCCCAATGCCGTGGAATCCTTTGCCCGGGGCAAGATCCATCAGACCGGCCTGGGCTTCGACGACACGATTACCGCGGTGATCAAAGGCGAAGCCGCCCTGGACAATATCAGCGCCCTCAATAAAGAGAGGAGATTCCGCAATCTCATGGATATCGACGATGAGGAGCTCGCCGCCCTCAACGAGGTGGAACGCTTTCAGCACAAGGTCTACCTTATCGTCAAATTTGCCTATACCCTCCTGATCACCCTGGTCATCGGTGGCATGCTGATCCACCAGCTCATGGATCTGTACAGGACGGTCAAAAACCGGCATACCCATTGAGAGGATGATCGATATGAATACACCCAACTCTGCACACGATTATTGCGGCGAAGGCGATACCGGCGGACCGGCCACGGAAGTCATCCGTCTTAACTGCCACGAGCGGATTCAGCACCTGCTGGTGCTCGTCACCTTCATCATCCTGGTTATCACCGGCTATATGCTCAAGATCCCGGAGAGCTGGATTATCGGGATGGGCGACTGGGGAGAACTGATCTTTGCCTACCGCGGACTGGCGCATCGAATCTGCGGCGTGGCCATGATCCTCACCTCGTTCTACCACCTTGCCTATATAGCAGTATGCAAGGACGGCCGCTCCTTCCTGAAGGAGATGATCCCCACCTGGAAGGACGCCAAGGACATTGTCCACAATATCGGCTATTACCTGGGCACAAGGCCCGAACCGCCAAAGTTCAAGCGGTTTGATTACCGGGAAAAAGCAGAGTATCTGGCGCTGGTCGCCGGCACGATCATCATTTCGGTAACCGGCATTCTGCTCTGGTCCGAGGCGTACTGGAGCAAATTTGTTCTCGATCTATCCCTGCTGATTCACGGCATGGAGGCCATCCTGGCCACCCTGGCCATCATCGTCTGGCATTTTTATGCCGTGCACTGGAAACCCGGACAGTTCCCCATGAGCACTGTCTGGCTTGACGGCAAAATGTCCGCCCACCATCTTCGAATGGAACATCCCCTGCAGTATGAGGAGCTGGTACAGGCGGGCAAGCTGGTCCCGGTGGAGGACGGTGACCATGGCCACGGACATGACGGGACGGGCGGCTCCCGATCGTTCGGTAAAGGGGTGCTGGGGCTGTTGTCGTTCGGTTCCATCTTTTTCTTTGCCTTTGTGTCCGTCCTGCTGCTCAAAATGCTCTATTTTCCCCCCTCGGTAACCAGCGTAACCCAGACGCCCGACCACAACAAGCTTATGGAGTTTATCTCCTCGGGACAGGCAAAGAAAACCGACACCCATTTCCACAACACCGATGAAACCGTCAAGCTGATCATTGCCCAGCCCCCCATCTGCGTAACGTGCCACGGCACCCTGCCCCACGGCAAGTCACCTGATATCCGTTCATTTCTCAATATGCACAATTATTTCATGGCCTGTGAGACCTGCCATATCCGTCAGGCCGATGCCCCGGGGGAAGTGCACTATGTATGGTATGACAATCTGACCGAGGATATCGTAACGGCAATAGATGAGAAGAAAAACGGAAACTATTCGGCACGACTTGTTCCGGTGGCCACGGTGGACGGCCGGACCAAGCGATTGGACGAACCGACCAATCCCGACTTCATCAAGGAGTATATCGCCCAGAAGGATCGCCTGACCCCGGAAGAGCAGGCGCGGGCAAAGGTCGTCCTCCATCGGGATATGTCGAAGAAGCCGCTGCAATGCACCGAATGCCACGGACGGGAGCCTTATATCAACTTCCATCAGGTCGGCTACAGCAAGGAAAGGGCGGAAAGTCTGTATCGAACGGAAGTTGCCGACATGATCGACAGGTACATGAAGTTCTATCTGCCGACGATGTTCGACTCCGACCTGATGAAAAAACAGAAAATGGAAGAGCTGGAGCTGGAAGACCGGTCCACCAATTGACCGAACGCGCAGCCTTACGGCACCGGTAGCAACGGGCACCGGAGGTGAAAAGCGAGCCTTCTCCGCTGCACCGGCTTGACCAGGACATTCCTTTATGCGCAAGACCATGCCAAGTCGGAAGCCACTGCCCCGGCGCCTTTTGCTGGCGCTGGGGCCCACATTGCTCCTCTTTGCTCTGGTCTGTCAGGCTCAGGAAAACCGGCTCAACACCATCGCCTGCCGCCAGGCCCTGGTGATCACTGACCAGCTCCGTCTGCCCAGCGATGTCGGGGTGGACGGCCGGGGGCGGATCTACATCCTCGACGGCACCGCCTCCGTGGTCCGAATCTATGACCGGCTGGGAATGCCGGCGGGCACCCTGGGCGGCGCCTCCGTGCTCAGGGAACCGCTGGGGATTGATGTTTCGGCCGGGGGCGATGTCCTGGTAGCTGATTCCGGCAACCGCCGCCTCGTCCTTTTCCCGGCGGATCACATCAATTCCCCCCGGTTCATCACCATCCCCGCCCCGCCCGGCACACCGCCGCCCGATCCCACGGATGCCGTCTTCGGCTTGCAGCCGGGCACCTTCCATGTCGTGGACAACGACAACCATCGGATCGTCACCCTAGACCAGAACGGCTCCCTGCTCTGGTCCACGGGAATCATGGGCCGCAATCGCGAAGAATTCCGCTTTCCCTTCATGCTGGACCTGGACGGCGAGGGCAACATTTATATCGTCGAGGTCATCAATACCCGGGTCCAGGTCCTCACCGCCAACGGCACATACAGCAGATTTATCGGTGACTGGGGCATAGAGCCCGGCCAGCTTTTCCGGCCCAAAGGGGTGGCGGTCAGCGACCGCAATGAGGTGTTCGTCTCCGACAGCTACCTGGGGGTCATCCAGGTTTTTTCCCGGGAGGGCCGCTTTCTGGGAGTTGTCGGTGACGAAGACGGCAACCTTCTGAAATTTACCACCCCAGTGGGCATGACCTTGGCGGGAAACCGATTGTTTCTCATTGAAATGTGGAACAACCGGCTCTTGGTCCTGGAAAGGATCGCGCCGTAAGCCCATGCGCAGCTCTCCGGTTCCATTTCTGGCCCTCCTATTGTTGCTGCTCGCGGCCTGCCCCGGTGCCGCGCCGGCCGCGGGCAACCTGACCCAGAATTCGTCTCGCGAATGCGCCATTTGCCATTTTCGGTGGATCGACCAGTTCGTTCAGGGGCACGGCACCGCGCTGGCGGAGTACGAAAAAGAGGATGTGGCCGGCGACGAGTTGATGTGTTTCAGTTGCCATGACGGCTCCACCGAGGATTCACGGAGCAAGGTCTGGCTGCTGGACATGCACAAGACCGGCATGAAGCCCTCCGACAAGGTGAAGATCCCCAAACTCTTTCCCCTGTCCCACGACGGCAAGATGATGTGCGCCACCTGCCACTCCGCCCACTCCAACCCGACGGACACCAGCATCGAGCGAAGCATCTTTCTACGGATCACCAACAATGATTCCATCATGTGCGAGATGTGCCATGTCGCCCAGTTGCCCAAGATGGAAAACCACCCCCTGCACGCGGGCAAGAATCCCCTGCCGGACCGGATTTTTGCCGAGGGCGCCACGCGATCCTTCACCGATCCCAAGCATGTCATCTGCGAAAGCTGCCATACGCCGCATGCCGGCGTGGAAAAAAATTTGGTGTACACGATGACCGCCTCGGCCCTCTGCCTGATCTGCCATGCCGACAAGATCGATGACCCAGCCGGCCCCCCCTCGCAACAGGTCAACCATCCGCTCCATGTGGAATTTAAAACCGATCCGAGCCGGGAAATCACCCTGGCGGCCGGGGAAAAACACTCCCTGCAGTGCCTGTCCTGCCACAAGGTCCACCTGCACGCCAAGGAGACCAAGGCGCTGGTGGCGAAAAAGGAAGTGCTCTGCGGCTACTGTCACCCCGACAAGGAAAACAGGGAGCAACCGCCAGCCACGCGGGCCAACCATCCCGTGGCGGTTGCCTTCAAGGCACCTTCGGGAGGCGACTTTGTCCCCGCAACCGGTGAAAACAACACCGTGCAGTGTTACTCCTGCCACGCCACGCATCAGCATGCCCCTGCCACCAAGGGGTTGCCGGCCCCGCGGGACGTCCTCTGCGCGGGCTGCCATGCCGATCGTTACCTGGTTGAAGGCACCGACCATGATTTCCGGGTCACCGCCCCGACCGATATCAATATGCTGGAACAGGGCAGCAGTCAGTTCGGCCCGTGCGTCACCTGCCACGTCCCGCACAAGGCCGGCGGTCCCTATCTCTGGTCTCGGCAGAATCCGAAAGCTGAGCTTACCCCCTCCGGACTCTGCCTGTCCTGTCACCAGGAAAAAGGTCCGGCCGAAAAGAAAGGGGTCGGCCTTCATTCCCACCCCGTTTCCGTGGAGCTCAAAAATGTCCCGCCGCTTCCCCCTTCCCTCACTGCATTGGGTCTCGGCCTGCCGACCGCACAGGGACAGGAGGCGGACATGCCGCTTCCCCTGTATGTCCATCCTGACGGCCGCTCCCTGGTGGAATGCCATACCTGCCATGATCCCCATCAATGGCAGCCCGGCCGCAAGCAGAAAGGCCAGGGCAGCAATGTCGAAGGCGACGGCGCCAGCAGCTTCCTGCGGCAGCAGGTCGGGGTTGCCGAGAACCTCTGCGCCTCCTGCCATGCCGACCAGTTCCTGGTGGAGGGCACGGATCATGACCTGAGGATCACCGCCCGGGAAGAAACCAACGCAGCAGGCAAAAAGGCGGGCGAGGCAGGGGTGTGCGGTGCCTGCCACGTACCCCACAACGGCCAGGGGCCGATGCTCTGGGCCAAGCCCCTGAGCGAAGAGCGGGAATCCCATTCCTTTCTCTGTCTTTCCTGCCACCGGAAGGAAGGGGTCGCCGGGAAAAAGACCCTTGGCGAATATTCGCACCGGGTAGGCACCCCGGTGCAGGGAACGCCAAACCTGCCTCTGGCCGAACGGAACAAGGATCAGTGGGTGACGGAATGCGCCACCTGTCATAATCCGCACAGCTGGCTTCCAGACGGCAAGACCAGGGGAAGCGGTGAAAACACGGAAGGCGACGACGCCAGCAGCTTTCTCAGAAAATCAAGCCAAGGCCGGGCCGAACTCTGCCTGGAGTGCCACAAACAGCAGGGCAACGTGGTCGGCACGGATCATGACCTGCGGATTACCGCTCCCGACGCAACGGATCGGCAGGGCAAGACCGCGGCGCAGGGATCGGTGTGCTCGCCCTGCCACGCGGTGCATAACGCCTTGAACCAGGGCGGGCTGTGGAACGGCCCCGTGGCCGCGCCGGGCAAGGATTTCATGGCCCGGGCCTGCTACGGCTGTCATCGGCCGGAAGCATCGGGCAAGGATAAGCTGGTCGAGGTAGCCGGTCACCCGGAACGGTTCTATTTCGGCTACCACCAGCCCTACACGATTTCCGAACATTACCGGCTGGGCGACCAGATTGAATATCCGCTGTTCGACGCCGCCGGCAACAGAACCGCCAAGGGAGAGATCACCTGCCCCACCTGTCACGATCCGCACATCTGGCATCCGGATCGGGTCGAACCGGGTCCCGGCAAGAATGTCGAGGGTACTCCGGTGGACAGCTTTCTCAGAAAGGATATCCGCAATGACCTGTGCTATGCCTGCCACGGCTTAAAAACGCTTTTTCTGTACCGCTACTATCATGTGGACAAGGAGCGGAGAAAGATGATCGGGCACTCTCCTCCCACAAGATCTTTTTTCGAGCCTGTCAGCAAATAAGGATGATAGATATGCGCGAGACACCTTACCCAGAGAGCCATGGCCGCTTGCTCCTCATTCTGGTCGTTCTTCTCCTCACCCTTTTCCTTCCGCCGGCGAACGGGGCGACGGTTCCGGCCGGTGATACGGCGGGCATGAACGACCCCGCGGCCGGCGCCCTGAGCAACGATGCTCCCCCTGCCGGCAGCGGCCCGGATCCGCATGGCCGGCTGGACTGCGCGGAATGCCATGGGGAGCAAACAGCGGGACAATCTCCCTCCGCAACGACTCTCCCCGCGGACGACGTGCAGCTCTGCCAGGGCTGCCACCCGGTTGCCCACCTGCATCCGTTGGGCGTTGCCCCCCAGCCCTGGTCGGTGCAGGAAAAGGATTTCCCACTGCCCCTGGGCAAGGGCATCCAGGAAGGACGGATCGTCTGCCTTACCTGCCATATGATCCACCGCAATGACCAGAATCCTTATCTGCTCCGTGAGTTTGATCCCCGGGACGGCAGGGGACGGAACGCCCTGTGTTTTCACTGTCACCTGGATCAGTTCCCCGGCAAATCTCCTCACTCCGGCGATACGGCGGACTGCAAGTTCTGTCATGTCAGCCTCCCGCAGCAAAATCCACCTCCGGCCGCCCCCCCCGATGCCCACATGCAGGCCGCATGCCTTCTGTGCCATAGCAATCTGCCGGACGCCCATTTTGCCGGCGTCAATCCTTTTCTGGACGAAACCGTTAAACAGGAAACGCTCAAGGGTCAAATTTTCTTTGCTGACGGCCGGGTCGTTTGTACCAGCTGCCATTCACCCCATGCCGGGCGGGACGACAAATTTCTCCTCCGTCCGGACTATCTGGCTCTGGCCAAGGATTCACGGGCCATGAATCCCCACAGAAGAAATTACCTGTGCCTGTCCTGCCACCTGGCGAAGCCGGTGAAGGAGCAGGCCCCTCTGCGTGACGGGGGGGATACCGTCAAGCTCTGCAATCGATGCCATCACTCGGAATACGCCCGTCCCGATATCCATCCGGTGGAAATAAAACCCTCGCACAATGTCCGCATCCCGGAAGACCTGCCTCTGCAGGACGAACAACTTACCTGCGCGACCTGCCATGATTCCCTGCTGCAGATGAGCTGCCAAAACGACGCCGCCCGGGGCAATCCCTATTTTCTGCGCAGAAAAACCGAGTCCAGGAATGCTTTTTGTTTTCTCTGCCATATTGCCGAATCCTACAAACGTCTCAACCCGCACAAGCAGCTCAATGAACAGGGAGAAATCGTGGAGAAAACCTGTCTTTTCTGTCATGCCGCCATTCCGGACGTCAACTACATCGGTCCGGAACGGGTCAGCTTCATTGTCCAGGACCCCAACGAGTACTGCATCGGCTGCCATCCGGGGTTCACCGGCAATCACCCGGCCGGCGTCAACCACCTGGTCGCCCCCTCGCCGAAGATCAAGGCGGCCGTCAGGACTTCGGTGCAACGGATCGGGGTGGAGTTGCCCCTCTATAAAGGGAAAATCATCTGCGCGACCTGCCATAACCCCCACCAGGAAGGCGTTATCAAAATTGATGCGGCCGCGACTGGAACGGAGCGCGCAAACAAGTTGCGACTGAAGCCGGGCCGAAATCTCAGTACCGAATGTATCGGTTGCCATTGGGACAAATAGCGACGTCCTTCAACCCCGTCTGTCCCGGCCGAGATCCGGAGAGCAACTCCATCTCCCCGCCCCCCGGCATGGATGCCGCTTCTTCCCGGAGCGCCCTGTCATGCTGCATAGCCGGGCCTGCGCGGAACAGATCATCAAACTTCCTGCCCCCATCGCATCCCATTGTTTTTCCTTTAATAAAATACCAACCGCAGGCCTTTCCGTGCCACAATGTGCCTGCTTCCCCTTGCCATTCCTCAGCTCATTCTTATTGTTTCATGGGTAATGATTATCCTTCTCGTTCAAACAGGGGTCGGTCCGCCCCTGTTTTGCAGACGCTGGCGAACAATTCAACGGGAAGGATCAGTCTCATTGAAAATTCAGGACAATGCTGCAGGTATGATTATGAAACATTTATTTCTCACCTGGGTCGTGACCGCCTTCGTTCTCTCCACTTTCTCCTGCGCCGCTGCCGATGATCCTCCGAACAACCGCCCCTTCCTGGAACCTGTCTACAAACTCCTCCTGACCTCGCACCGCCCCCCGACCGTGCCTCCCGGAGGGTCGCATGCCGACCTGCTTTACAGCGAATACCCGCAAAACTGTCTCGGCTGCCACACGGTGCAGGCCAATGAAATGTTCGGCTCAACCCATTATCAATGGCTGGGAAACGCGCCCGATATGGTGAATGGCCCTGCAATTCTTCAGGGTAAGCTGACCAATGCCGTCAACAGTTACTGTATCAATATCGAAGGGAATTGGCCGGTATGCGGCTCCTGCCACGCCGGTCGCGGCAAGCGGCCCGACGATCCGGCGGCCGGCCTGGAGAACATCGACTGCCTGATCTGCCACAGTGAGGAATATGCCGCGGCCAGAATCCGCCTGCCGGACGGCTCCCTGGGCGTAGAGAAGCCCCAGGACTCCATGGTCCGGAACATCCAGGCGCCGACCAGGGCCAACTGCTTGAAATGCCACGCCACGGCCGGGGGCGGCGACGGGGTGAAGCGAGGCGACCTCTCCCTGGCGACCATCGCCAACAGCGACCCCCATTTTGACGTGCACATGAACACTTCCGGCAGCGATCTCGCCTGCCAGTCCTGTCATGTCTTCATCGGCCACCGGGTCATCGGCAAGGGCTCGGATCTCCGGGCCACGGATGACCCGGGACGGGGTTCCGAGATCCAGTGCGTCAGCTGTCACGAAGGCAAGGATGGCGCAGGCGGCCATGACGATGCGACCATCGGCAGGCACGTAGCCCGGGTGGCCTGCCAGAGCTGCCACATCCCGACCTATGCCAAAGTTGCAACGGAAACCCACCGCGACTGGCGCAGCCATGATGACGGCAGTCCGGCCGACGGGGTGAGCGGGCCGGGACATCCTTTCACCCGCAAGGAAGCCAACCTCGTCCCGGTCTACCGATTCTGGAACCGGCTGAGCGACAATTATCTTCTCGGCGATGATGCCGCCCGGACCTACGATGCGGCAAAAAATACCTACCCGACCTCCCGGCCCCTCGGCGATAACCGGGACGGCAAGCTCTATCCCTTCAAGTACAAAACCGCCAGCCAGCCGAAAACCCTCGGCGACGACCGGCTGATTGCCCTGGATACCTTTGAATTCCTGAAGGGGACCGGCAATGTCGAGACCGCCATCGAAAAAGGCCTGCAGAACATGGGGTATTCCGCCGCCGAGCCCTACGAATGGATCGAGACCGATACCTATCAGATGCTCAATCATGGGGTGGCGCCCTCTTCCGCGGCGCTCACCTGCGTGAGCTGTCACGACAATCCCGCCCGGATGGACCTGCAGGGAGAGCTGGGCTACGGGTTGAAAGGAAGCAGCGGCACGGTCTGCACCCAATGTCATGGCCAGAAGTCAGGCGCCGATTTTGTGAAAATACATGACAAGCATGTCCAGTCCAAAAGGTATGACTGCTCCTGGTGTCATACTTTTTCAAGGCCGGAACGCGGTTTGACCATGCCGTAGCAACGCGTCGTTACGGCCTGCGCCAGCAAAGGGGGCTGACCGCCCCCTTTTTTTCTTCCTCCATCCGGATTGTTTCCCGGCGTCCTGGCCCTTCGCAAACCCCGGCCTTTCCTAAAATCGTTCAAACCCTTGCTCGCCCAGGTCCGCTCTGTCGAGGGCCGCCGCCCGGGCCGGGGCGGACGCGCCGTTGCCCGCCGAATTTCGTCCGCGGGCGCCCAGCCTCTCCCTCACCTGAAAGAACGCGCATATGCCCTGGAGCTGTTCAGCCTGTGAGGACAATTCCTCGGCTACCCCCGCATTCTGCTGGATGACCTGGTTCAGCTGCTGGATCGCACTGTTGATCTCATTGGCGCCGCCCTTCTGTTCCTTTGATGCGGCGGTAATCTCCTGGACCAGTTCGGCTGTCCTTTGAATATCCGGAACCAGTTTCGCAAGAAGTCCGCCCGCGCGCTCAGCGACCGCCACGCTGGAATTCGACAGATCCATGATCTCGCCGGCGGACACCTGGCTCCGCTCGGCAAGCTTTCGCACCTCGGCCGCCACGACCGCAAAGCCCTTGCCGTGCTCGCCGGCCCGCGCCGCCTCGATGGCCGCGTTCAGCGCGAGCAGATTGGTCTGGCGGGCTATTTCCTCGATGACTGAAATCCTGGAAGCAATGTCCTTCATGGCACTGACCGTTTTCGCAACCGCTTCTCCGCTTTCCTCGGCATCCGCGGCGGATTTCAAGGCAATCTTTTCGGTCTGCTGGACATTTTCCGCATTCTGCCTGATCGTAGCACTCATCTCCTCCACCGACGAGGACGCCTGCTCGGCCGTTCCCTGGGAGGTCTGCTGGGCAGCCTCGGAAAGATGCTCGCTGCCTGCGGCGACGTTGTCCGCCGCATTCTTGACCCCGAGAATAACTTCATTGAACTTCTCGATCATGGTTTTCATGGCCGCCATGAGCCGGCCGGCCTCATCGGCGCTCTCGATTTTGACCTCGACCGCGAGATCACCCCGGGCCAGCCTGTCCGCCGCGGCAATGCCCTGGTTCAAAGGCCGGGTGATGCTGCCGGCCAGAACCATGGCGAAGACCACGGAGCCGATGGCGGCTATGGCAAAGAGGAGGACCTGGAGGTTTCTCTTTTGCCGCAGACCCGATATCTCCTTGTCCTTGGTCTCGGTGGCAATTGCTCGGTATTTCGGACTGTCGCCAGGTTATTATTTTGAATCTCGCTGAGGTCGGGCCGCGCCCACAAATAACAAAAGGCCCTGCATGTTGCATGCAGGGCCTCTGCCATGGCCAGGAATGGTCCGAACGAAACTACCGGTTCAGGATTTCGCGCATCCGCTGATACTCCTCAGCCGAGATCTCGCCGCGGGCATACCGGACCCGGAGGATTTCCAGGGAATCGTTGCTGTCCCGGTGCGCATGGTCGCGTCCAATAGAGGGGCGGGCGAGGCGGACCAGGACCATGCCAACAATAATAACCAGCAGCGCGGCAATAAGCAGGCCGAAGGGGCCGTGACCGAAAAACCAGCCGCCATGCGCAAAGGGAAGACCCGAGATACAGTATCCCATTTTTTCCTCCGTATCAAAAATGATGAATTGTCAGCTGATCAGCGGCAGGGGCCATTGCCGGGGCCGCAGCCCTGTCCGTAGCCGGGACCGTTGCCGCCGCGACAGCCGCCGCCGAAGCCACGCGGACCGTTACAGAGCTGGCCGCCGGTGCCGGGACCGCTGATATTAGCCTCCCGGGCGATCTCCGCCACCTTTTCCTGATTGTCGACGATGGTCGCGGTCAATTCGCGCACCCGCTTGGCATCAGGCTCCTTGCCGGCCATCAGGGCGTCCAGTTCGGCGCGGTCCACCGCGATGGTCTTGCGCAGAGCCGCGGTGTCGTCCAGGAATTTCTTGTAGTCGGCATCATTGACATTCGCGCTGTAGCCGCCGCCCCAGCCGCGCATGCCGCAACCGCCGCCACCGGGACCATAACCCACCGCAAAGGCGCTGACCGCGGACAAGACCAGACCGATAATTGCCACACCAATCACTGTTTTCATTCCTTTGTTCATGAGAACCTCCATTCAATTTTAAGGATAAGGGTTGCAGTTACCTCAAACATTACAAAATGTGTGCCAGTTTTTGGAAAAATAACATAATTTGTTGAAATTACATAATTTCTATCTATGCCCCCCTGATGTTCTCTTGCCAGAAGGGCCTTTATTGTTTATAAATTGGACAATAGGAAAAATAAGTGTCCAAAATTTAGACACTCAATCCCTGTGAGAGCCTCCTGCATGTCCTCTTCACCATCGGCCCAGCGAGGGCTGATCACCACCTGGATCATCATCGGCACCGGACTGATTCTGGTCGCGGCGATGAGTGTCCTGGCCATGGTCAACTACAACCGGGAAAAAGAGGTGATGGAGCAGGTGCTCCGGGAAAAAGGAGCGGCGCTGATCCGCTCCTTTGAAGCCGGCGCCAGGACAGGGATGATGGGGATGTTCGGCGGCGAGTCCCGGCTGCAGACCCTGCTCACCGAGACCGCGGCCCAGGAGGATATCCTCTATATCGCCCTGGTGGACAGAACCGGCCAGATCCTTGCCCACAACGAGCCGGAGACCATCGGCACGCACTTTGCCGACGCCGGGACAATGAAGACCCTGGCCGCGACTCCGCAAACCGGCTGGCGAATCATCGAGGAAGCAGGAAAGGCGGTTTCCTTCGAAGTCTACAAAGTCTTCCAGCCGCTGCGGCCCAGGCCTTCCTCACCCCGGCAGCACGACATGATGCACCGCCGCGGCGAGGGACGGGAAGGGGTCTGGTGCCAGCCGGGCTGGCTGGAAGGCCTGCCCGAGGAGCGCATTCTTGATCCCGATGATCGGCCGCTGATCTTCATCGGCATGGATCCGGGCCCCTATGTGGACGCCATGGCCAAGGAGTTCCGGCAAACGCTCCTGACTTCCGGCCTGATCGTGCTTCTCGGCCTGGCCGGCGTGGTGTCGCTTTTCTGGGCGCAGAGCTCCCGCCGGTCGCGCAAGCTCCTCCAGGATACCCGTGCCTTTGCCGCGGAAATGGTGGCCAACCTGCCGGAAGGGATCATCGTGGCCGGACCGGATCGGAAGATCACCTTCCTCAACCCCATCGCCGCGGGCATGCTGGGCATAGGCGACCGGCAGACCGTGGGATTGGTAGTGGCGGCCCTCCTGCCTCCAGACCTGGCCGTCCTGTTTGATGATTGCGCAAAGCAGCGGCGAATCCTCTCCAAAGAGCTGACCCTTGCCGGTACGGATGGCCGGGAACGGAACCTGTCCGTCAACTGCACCGGGATCACCACCGAAGACGGAGACACGGTGGGAACCATGCTCATTCTTCACGACCTCACCGAGATCAAACAGCTGCAGGCATCCCTGCAGAAGCAGGAAAAGCTGGCGGCCATCGGCAACCTTGCCGCGGGCGTGGCCCACGAGGTGCGTAACCCGCTCAGTTCGATCAAGGGCTATGCCACCTATTTCGCCTCCCTGTTCGAGGAGGGCAGCGAGCGAAAAAAGGCCGCCGAGGTGATGAGCGCCGAGGTGGAACGGCTGAACCGGGTCATCTCCGAACTGCTGGAGATCGCCCGCCCCTCGGACATCAAGCCCAAGGCCACCGACGTTTCCTTTCTCCTCGCCTCGTCCCTGCGTCTGGTCCAGCAGGAGGCGGAGAGCGCCGGGGTTAGCCTTAAAACCGACATCAGCGACGGGCTGCCGCCCTTTGCCCTGGATCCGGACCGCCTGAGCCAGGCCCTGCTCAATCTCTACATCAATGCCATCCAGGCCATGCCCTCCGGCGGCCAGCTGGCGGTCAGCGCGGCGCAGAGCAGCGCCGGTCTCGAGATTACGGTGAGCGACAGCGGGGCGGGCATCCGCCCCGAGGAGGTCGACAAAATTTTCGACCCCTACTATACGACCAAGAATACGGGCACCGGCCTGGGCCTGGCCGTGGTACAGAAGGTGGTGGAGGCCCACGGCGGCGCCATTCAGGTGCGCAGCGAAACCGGCCGGGGCACCAGCTTCACCATCACCCTGCCCGGAAAGGAACCCGAGGAAAAACGGCCATGAGCGGCGCCCTGCTGGTGGTAGACGACGACCGGGCCCACCTGTCCATGCTGCGAACGGTCCTCGCCGGCTGGGGGTACCGGGTGACCGGGGTGGAGGACGGGGGCGAGGCGGTGGCCGCGGTCCGGGAACGGCCCTTTGACGGCGTGCTCATGGACGTGCGCATGGCCAAGGTGGGCGGCATCGAGGCCCTGCAGCGGATCAAGGCCTACAACCCGGCGATCCCGGTGATCATCATGACCGCCTACTCATCGGTGGATACCGCGGTGGAGGCCATGAAGCGCGGGGCCTACGATTACCTGACCAAGCCGCTGAACTTCGACGATCTGCGCTTCACCCTGGAACGGGCCCTGGAGCACATGGCCCTGGCCAGGGAAAACAAGTCCCTGCGGGAGCAGCTTGCCGGGGACGCGGTGCTGGGCGGAATCATCGGCGCAAGCAAGGTCATGCGCGACCTGCTCGATACCGTGGTTACCGTTGCCGTCACCGAGGCCACCGTGCTGATCACCGGTGAGAGCGGCACCGGCAAGGAGCTGATCGCCCGGGCCATCCATGCCAACAGTGCCCGCCGGGAAGGCCCCCTGGTCACCGTCAACTGTGCCGCCCTGACCGACACCCTGCTGGAGTCCGAGCTGTTCGGCCACGAGAAGGGCGCCTTTACCGGCGCGGACCGCAAGCGCGACGGCCGCTTCATGCAGGCCCAGGACGGCAGCATCTTTCTCGACGAGGTGGGCGAGATCCCCCTGGCCATGCAGGCCAAGCTCCTGCGCGCCATCCAGGAACGCGAAATCCAGCGGCTGGGCAGCGACTCCGTGCTCAAGGTGGACGTCCGGATCATCGCCGCCACCAACCGCGACCTCCTCGCCGACGTTCAGGCCGGCAGGTTCCGCGAGGACCTCTACTACCGGCTGAACGTGGTCAACCTGCGGATGCCGGCCCTGCGCGAACGCAGCGAGGACATCCCCCTGCTGGCCCGCCATTTCCTGGAACGATTCGCCGCCAGGAACCGCAAGGAGGTCAAAGGGTTCACCCCGGCGGCCATGGATATCCTGGTCCGTTACCCCTGGCCGGGCAACGTCCGGGAGTTGGAAAACGCCTTGGAGCGGGCGGTGATCATGGCGGTGGGCGACTACCTGACCGAGCGAGAACTGCCGACCAATATCGTCGCCCTGGTACGCGGCGGCCGGGCGGCGGAAGCGCAGCCTTCCTCCATGGCCGGGCTGGCCCTGGAGGAGGTCGAAAAGGCGGCGATCAGCCAGACCCTCAAGGAAACCGGCTGGAACAAGAGTGAGGCGGCCAAGCTCCTGGGGATCACCCGTACCACCCTCAACAGCAAGATCAAAAAATACGGGATACTCGAGAACGATCCGGCCCGATAACGAAGTAAAAACAAAGCGGGGGGAGCCCGCAAGGAGGAACCATGCATCCGCACATCTGTCGACCGATCATCTTGTGCTGCCTGCTGGTGCTGCTGGCCCACGGCCCGGCCGGCGCCCTGACCTATGCACCCGGCTTCAGTCTGGACAAGATCCCTGACCCGCTGGCCGCGGTCAACCCGGAATATCCCCTCCTGGCCATGGCCCGGCCCTTGGCGGGAGTGCCCTTTTACGACCTCCGCTTCGGCACGGTCCTGACCAGGGCGACCCAGGCCACCAATCTGCGCCACGAGTACGCCCGCTTCGACCCGTTCAACGCCGACCGGTCGATGCTCATCCTCCACGAGATCTTTAACGGCGATTTCGTGGTCTATCGCACCACCGGCTTCCCCTATGACGCGGCCGCCAACCGGGTCACCGCCCTCCATCCCCTGGAGGAGCCGCGCTGGGACCCGGTGGAGCCGAACACGGTCTGGGGCTTTGAGGGATTCCGCATTCTGAAAATGGACATGGCGACCGAGCAGTTCAGCACGGTCAAGGATTTCGCCGCCGACCCGGTCATCGGACCCCTGATCAGCTCGAACCCGCACCTGGGCCTGTACCGGATCACCACCTTGCAGGAAGGGGAATCCTCCACGGACAAGCGCTACTGGGCCCTCGCCCTCCAGGGTAGCGCCGACGGCGACCGGCTCCAGTACCTGTTCTGCTGGGACCGGGTGCTGAACCAGGTAGTGGGGGTGACCCCCCTGAGCGGCGAGGAGGCGGCCCTGGTCGACTGGGTGGGGATGTCGCCGCAGGGCAACTGGGTCCTGATCGGCGGCGACCTCGGCAGCGGCCGGACCGCCGGGCTGACCATCGCCAACCGTGAGCTGACCACCTTCCACAAGCTGGCCCCGGCCACCGCCCACGCGGACGTCGGTCTGGACAGCCAGGGCAAGGAGGTGGTGGTCATGCAGAACACGGCCACCGACTACATCGACCTGATCCCCCTCGCCCAGGACACCCTGCCGGTGATCAGCTTTGAGGGATATGCCGCCAGCACCATCGTCCCCCTGCTCCGCCTCTACTATGCCGGCGACGGCAACGGCTTCCAGGGCGGGGTGCACATCTCCTGCAACTGCGACGGCTGGTGCGTCGTCTCCACCTATACCGCACCGGACCTGCCCGAACAGAACTGGCTGGACCGCACCATCGTCCTGACCCGCCTGGACCGGAACAGCCCGGCCGCCTGGTACCTGGCCAAGGTGTACAACACCAGCGGCTCCTACTGGGAGGAAACCCACGCCACCATGAGCAGCGACGGCAGCAAGGTGGTCTGGGCCTCCAACTGGGGACAGGATGTTGGGCTGGAACAGGTCTTTGTCATGCAGCTGGACATGCCGCCCCTGCCCGGGACGGGACCGGCACGGCGAGGCCTGCCCTGGAGCCTGCTCCTGCTGAAAGATTAGCGGAGATGCTGTCCACCAGGCATCAGCTCCGGACCTGGCCCTTCAGCGATCAGGAACAGAGCGCACCCCGGTTGAGCTCTTTAAAAGCGGACTTGCAGGCCGCCGCCGAATCCGTATTCAGTGTGGTAATTACCGATGAGAGAGATGTTTTTCCTGATAAGATAGGTGAGGGCAATGCCCCCCTCCCAATCCTCATGCGTATCGTACCTGACCTCGCCGGCAAGAGTCAGACGGGGAGTCAGGTCCAGGGTTTTTTCCAGGGCGGCTCTCGCCCCTCCGTCGGTGTCGACCCATGCCCTGGCCTCCAGGTTGAGCGGCAGCAGATAGCGGAAGCCGAATACGCCGCGGGTCTCGTCGATCTCGCCGTCCTCCCCCTCCATATCCAGCCCGCCCAGCAGGGAGAAAAACCGGTTAACGTACCGGTTATAGGAGACGAGCACTTCCCACTCGACTTCGTCCACCTCCTGCCAGCCGGCTTCCCACTCCGCAGTGAGGATATTGCGGGTGTTTGCCAGGGAGAACATTCCTTCGGTCATGTTGCTGAGGATGTCGGCCTCGCCCCATAAATACCAGTGATCCGCATAGAGATTGGGACGGATGGCGGCAAGCGCCGGATCGATGACAAAGTCTTCGTATTCCACCAGGCGCGCCATTCCGCTTTCCATGTGGTAGAGCAGGTGACAGTGAAAAAACCAATCTCCGACCTCGTCTGCGTCGAATTCAATGACCGTGGTGGCCATGGGCGCAACGTCAACGGTATGTTTGAGCGGGGCGTAATCGCCCTGTTTGTTGACAACCCGGAAAAAGTGGCCGTGCAGATGCATCGGATGGTGCATCATGGTCCGGTTGATCATGATAAACCGCGTCACTTCGCCCTGCCTGACCAGGATCGAGTCGCTCTCGGCAAGGGTTTTGTTGTTCAGCGTCCAGACGTAGCGTTCCATATCGCCATCCAGGGTGAGGCGGATTTCCCGGACCGGCCTGGCCGCCGCAAAAGCCGTGGACTTGAGCGCCTTGAGGTCTCCATAGGGCGTCCCCGGGCGTTCCGGGCCCATGCCGTCTACCGCAAGATTCTTCGCGGATGCGGTATCCGCCCCCAGAAGACTGAAATCATTCCCGTATTTTTTGCCTGCCCGCAGGTCCTGGTGAGGGGTCATTGCTGAGTGGCTCTCCGTTGCCATACCTGAGGCGGGGGTTTGCGGGGTGTCCATCCGCATGCCGGAATGAGGGGCCATTGCCGTCCCGCTCATCGGCTGGTGATCCATGTGCTCCATTGTCATCGGGACTGATCCGGCATCATGGGTCATGTGCTCCATGTGCTGCATGGCCCCCATGTCCATTTCGCCCATGCCCATCATGCCCGGCCGGTCAAATTCGCCCGCTTGCACATCGCTGTCGGCCATGCCCATCACCCCTGCCGGGGTGATGGCGAAGATATCCTTCCAACTGAAATGGCCCATACCCTGATACAGGTTCGGCCGGGGTATGGCAGGCGCCGGTTGGGGACTGCCCGAACCGATCCAGACCGAAGCATATCCGGACCCGTCGTGGGCGGTGGCCCGGAATTCAAAACTGCCGGCCTCTTTGAGCTGGACCAGGACATCATATGTCTCTGCCACCCCGATGAGGAACCGGCCGGAGGTGAATGGCTCCACATCCTGCCCGTCCGCGGCAACAATGGCCATGGGGCCGCCGGCAAACTCCAGGTGGAAGTAGGTGGTGGCCGACCCGTTAATGATGCGCAGGCGGACGGTCTCACCGGGCCGGGCCGCAAGGTTGGATTCGGTTTTGCCGTTGGCCAGAAAGCGGTCATAGGCAACGTCCGAGATATCCATCGGCGGCATGCGCTGCAGCTCGCGCTGGAAGTAGCTGCCGAGCATGCCGAGGCGAGCGGCACCCAGGATGCTCTGGCCGCTGCCCTTCTCAATCGTATACCACTCGCTGCCGCGCTTCAGGGTGCGCAGCACCGAATGGGGATCTTCATCGGTCCAGTCCGAAAGAAGGACGACACGGTCACGGTCCGCGTGGCCGGCGTGTCCCCGGGGCTGGATAACGATCGCTCCGTATACCCCGCTTTGCTCCTGGAGGGCGCTGTGGGAATGATACCAGTAGGTGCCGCTCTGGCGGATCGGAAATTCATAGGTAAAGGTCGCATCCGGTGCTATGGGTGGGAAGCTGATGTAGGGGACGCCGTCCATCCCCGGCGGGACAAGGAGGCCGTGCCAATGGATCGAGGTATCCGCATCCATCCTGTTGCGGACCTTGATGCGGGCGAGGTCCCCCTCGGTAAAGCGCAGGACCGGCCCGGGAATGGCGCTGTTGATGGTCATGGCCTGCACCGGTTTGCCGCTGATAGTGACTTCCTGCCTGGCGATGGTGAGTTCGTATTCGACGGTTTCTGCCCCGGCCTGTATGCCGTTGCCCAAAACAAAAAGAAGCAGGGCTGCACTTATTCTGGAAATTCCGGTCAACATCCTGGCTGCTCCTTTGTCCATTTTACGTAATGTGTATCCGCCGCAGCCTGAGGGAGTTGCCGACAACCGAAACAGACGAGAGGCTCATCGCCGCCGCCGCGATCATCGGCGAGAGCAGGATCCCCAGAAACGGATAGAGCACCCCGGCGGCCACCGGGACACCCAGCGAGTTGTAAACAAAGGCGAAAAAAAGGTTCTGCCTGATGTTCGCCATGGTGGCGCGGGAGAGTTTTCGTGCCCGGACGATGCCGGTGAGGTCGCCTTTGACCAGGGTGACCCCTGCCGATTCCATGGCCACATCGGTGCCGGTGCCCATGGCGATGCCCACATGGGCCTGGGCCAGGGCAGGCGCATCGTTGATCCCGTCTCCGGCCATGGCAACCATTTTCCCCTCATCCTGCAACCGCTTGACCTCCGCCGCCTTTTCCTCGGGCAGCACCTCGGCCACCACTCCATCAATGCCCAGTTTTGCAGCCACGGCCTCGGCGGTAGCCCGGTTGTCACCGGTGAGCATCACCACCCGCAACCCCTCATCGTGCAGCGCACGGATGGCCTGCGGCGTGGTTTCCTTGATCGGGTCGGAGACCGCCAGCAGTCCGGCAAGTTTGCCGGCGGCGGCAACGAACATGACCGTCTGGGCCTCCTTGCGCATATCTTCAGCGCGTTTCGCCAGTTCCGCGATTTCGACGCCGAAATCCTCCATCAGCCTGAGGTTGCCGAGCAGTACCCTGCTCCCCTCAACCGTTCCGGAAACCCCTTTGCCGGTATGCGACGCAAAGTCGGCCGCTTCCAGGGGATTGACACCACGTTCCCCGGCGCCGGCCACGATGGCTGCCGCCAGGGGGTGTTCGCTTGCCTTCTCCAGGCTGGCCGCAAACTTCAGGAGTGTTTCCTCGGCCATGCCCTCCGCTGTCACCACCCCGGTCAGTTTCGGCTTGCCAAGGGTCAGGGTGCCGGTCTTGTCCACCACCAGGGTATCGATCCGGCGCAGGGTCTCGATGGCCTCGGCGTTCTTGAACAGTACCCCCATGGTGGCGCCCTTGCCGGTGGCCACCATGATGGACATGGGGGTGGCGAGCCCCAGGGCGCACGGACAGGCAATGATCAGCACCGATACCGCGACGATCAGGGCATACGCCAGGCGCGGATCAGGGCCGAAATAATACCAGATGATAAAGGCGGCAAGGGCGACCGAAATAACCACCGGGACAAACCAGCCGGAAACGGTATCGGCCAGCTTCTGGATCGGCGCCCGTGATCGTTGCGCCTCCGCCACCATTTTGACAATCTGCGCGAGCAGGGTCTCGCTGCCCACCTTTTCGGCACGCATGGTGAGCGCGCCGGTGGTGTTGACCGTGGCGCCGATCACCTTGTCGCCCGGCTGTTTTTTGACCGGGATCGGCTCGCCGGAAATCATCGACTCGTCCACCGAGCTTGCGCCGTCGACCACCGTGCCGTCCACCGGCACCTTCTCGCCCGGCCTGATCCTGAGCACATCCCCTTTCTGGACATGCTCCAGGGGGATATCGGTCTCGCTGCCGTCGTCATTGATCTTCCGCGCCGTCTTCGGCGCCAGCCCCAGGAGTGCCCTGATGGCGGCGCCGGTCTGGCCGCGGGCTTTCAGCTCCATGACCTGGCCCAGCAGAATCAAGGTGACGATCACCGCCGCCGCCTCGAAGTACACGCCAACGGCGCCGTCATGGCCGCGCATTTCGTCAGGAAAGACCGCCGGGAACAGAACGGCGATCACGCTGTAGACATACGCCACCGATACGCCCAGGCCGATCAGGGTGAACATGTTGAGACTTTTGTTGAGGAGCGATTGCACAGCCCGGACATGAAACACCCAGCCGGCCCAGAGCACCACCGGCGTGGCCAGGACCAGCTCCAGCAGGGCCAGAGCGCGGGGCGAGGCCAGGTTTTCCAGGAGACGGCCGCCCGGCAGCATATCGCGCATGGCAATGATGACCAGGGGGGCGCTGAGGACCGCGCTCAGAATGAACCGGCGGCGCATGACCGCATATTCCGGGCTTTCCTCAGAGCCGTCAGCGTCGGCCAGCAGCGGCTCGAGGGCCATGCCGCATTTTGGACAGCTGCCCGGCCCATCCCGAATTATTTCCGGATGCATGGGACAGGTGTACCGCATGCCCGCGGCCGCTGGAGACTCCGGCTCGGATGCGGCCCGGTCCGCCGCCGGCAAAAGATAGGATTGGGGATGCGCCTGGAATTTGCCCAGGCAGTGCTCGCCGCAGAAATAATAGGCTTGGCCGCCGTGCTCATGGCGGATGAATTGGCCGGGATCGTCGGTGGACATGCCGCAGACCGGATCGGTGACTTTTCCCGGCAGGCCCTGATGCTCTTCACCCGCCAAATGGTGTTTTTGCGTCGTGCCCGGCATGGTTGTCTCCTCCTGTGTACAGTATGTTTACGATCCCCAGGAATAATTGCTCGGCAAAATCCTCTTCTTGTCTCCGTTGGGATGGTGGCGGCCTGAACTCAAGGACGCGGCGCCTTGTTCATAATCGCCGGCAGGAACAGGTTCCAGGGGAAAGGATCAGGGCCGGCCAGCTTGCAGACAAAGATGTCCTCAAACCCGGCGCTGGTCAGGTTGAGGGCTCCGGCGCCCGGATCGAAATCGGCTGCTCCCTGGAAAACACCGGTGGCATGGACGGTGCCGTCCGCGGATGCGGCAAGGTCAAAGCCGTAATCGGCCGATGGCCCGCCCATGGCCCCGGCCCAGACCAGGTGGCCGCTCGCGGTCAGCTTGCTGATAAAAATATCCTCGGCACCGGCACTGACCAGATTGAAGGTCCCGGCGCCCGGGTCAAAATCGGCGGTGCCGTTGAACCCGCCGGTGGTGAAGACGTTATTCGCACCATCCACGGCAATGCCGTAGCCCACGTCGGCCGCGAGCCCCCCCATGGCCCGGGCCCAGAGAAAATTGCCGTCGCCGTCCAGCTTGCTGACGAAAATATCGGAAGCACTGAGGGGATCGGTGACCAGATTGACTATCCCGGCGCCCGGGTCAAAATCAGCGGTGCCGATGAACCAGCCCGTGGATAAAACATTGCCCATGGAGTCGACGGCGACGGCCTGGCCGATATCCTCGGAAATTCCGCCCATGGCCCTGGACCAGAGAAAATTGCCGCTGCTGTCCAGTTTGCTGACATAGATATCCCTGCTGCCGCCGGCGCTGGTCAGCTGCTCGGCGCCAAAGTCCACCGTACCCTGGAACCAGCCGGTGAGATACACGTTGCCGGTCGAATAGAGCGAAATGCCCAGCCCCACGTCAGCTGAAGTGCCCCCGATGGTTTTGGCCCAAACAAAGGTGCCGTTATTGTCCAGCTTGCTGATAAAGATATCTTCGACATTAACACTGGCACTGCTCAGGTTGGCTGTTCCCTGCCCAGGATCAAAATCCACCGTGTTCTTGAAATAACCCGTGGTATAGATATTTCCGCCACCATCAACGAGAATGCCGTAGCCGTAATCATCCGCCGTGCCGCCCATGGTCCAGGCCCCGACAAAATTCCCGTTGCCGTCCAGCTTGCTGATGAAGATATCGGAACTGCCTTCGCTGGTACGAGGTTCGCTGCCCGCGCCCGGATCAAAATCAACGGTGCCGACGAAATAGCCTGTCGTATAGACGTTACCCAGGGCATCCGTAACGATCCCCCATCCCTCATCCGAAGAGGAACCTCCGATCGCCCGGGCCCAGACCAGGCCGCCACTGCTGTCCAGCTTGCTGATAAAAACATCCTTGCTGTTTGCAACGCTGGACAACTCGACCGTTCCGGGGCCCGGATCAAAATCGGCCGTCCCCCGGAAGTAGCCGGTAGTGTACACATTGCCGGCCGCATCGACATGGATGTCGTAACCCTCATCGTTAAAAGTTGATCCAAACCCCTTGGCCCAGAGCAGATCACCAGCCGCGGCATGAACCGGAGCGGCCGGCAGGCCACAAAAAAATAACGCAGCCAGCACGTAACCGGCCGGATTCAGGAGACAAAGAAGCAGACGTAGTGTTTTCATGGTTCCTCGAATTGTACAAATCTCTCAACCGGCAGGGCCGCCGTCGGTTCAGATACCATACCAGGTTCATGCACGTGTTGCCATGGCCCTACTCCCGCATATTTTGCCCGGCAATGGGCTGCACGAAGAGCTGCCACGGGAAGGGGCTCAACCGCCGATAGGCCGCCCCGACATCGAGCAGGCCGTAGCCGTAGGTATGATCCGGGCCCGGATCGCCCAGGTCACGGGCGGTAAGGCGCAGCAGGTCTTCAAGTTCGGCCACGCTGAGCTGCGGGGCCATACCGAGCAGAAGGGCCATGGCCCCGGCGACATGGGGCGCGGCAAAAGAGGTGCCGGAGACAAAAGCGTATGAATAAGGAACGGTGCCCCCCCCGGTCAGATCCGTTGTCCGGACGTTGACCCCCGGGGCAACGATGCTCGGAAAGATCGAACCGTCGCAGGCGGACGGACCGCGGCTGCTGTCTTCGGCGACCAGCAGGGTGTCGGCAACGCTGCCCACCGAATAGCTCTCCGGATAGTTGGCCGGACTCAAGCTCGTCGCCGGCGCCGACCCGGAATTGCCGGCGGCAACGACCACCGCCACCTCAGCGGCCTTCAGGGCCTGAATATCCGCCTGATACACCGTATCGCACACATTAACCTCATCAACCAGCCCCCAGGAAATGTTCACCACGTCCGGCAGGTCGTCGGTACCCGGATTGCCGTCCGGATCGAGCAGCCACTGGAACCCCAGATGGATGGCGCTCTCCGTTGCCTTGTTCGCATCGTTGAAGACCTTGACCGCGATCCATTGGGCGCCCGGCGCCACCCCGATAGCGGTCCCGCCCGCATCGCCCCCGACCATGATCCCCATGGTCCGAGTGCCGTGCCCGTTCAGATCGGAGGGTGTTGGATGCTCGCCGTTGGGGTCGTACCAGCTGTTGGCGCCGCCGCGCCATCTGGGCCCGATATCCGGGTGCAGGGCATCGACCCCGGTGTCCATGCCGGCCACCACCACCCCGCTCCCGGTATGCCCGCGGCTCCAGAGAACCGGCGCCCTGATCGCGCTCAGGTTCCATTCAGGCGCGGCCGCCAAGGCCAGGTCGGGCTCAGGCAGGGCCAGGGTTTTGTCGAGGCGAACGCTCATCACTTCCGGGCGCGCGGCCAGCTCACCGACCTGATCGGCCCGGAGGGTCACGGCCATGCCGTTGAAAATCCAGAAGGGAGTGAGGCGCAGGGCCTTTTGCTTCCTAAGAAATTCGTGAAGAGGCCGCTGGCTCTTCTCCGCCCTGGCGCGCAGGGCACGACCGATTTTTGCCCTGCGTACCTCCTTGCCCAGGCCGCGGAAGCGGTGGAAGTCCTCCTGATCGGTCAGGGTGACGATAACCGCAATCTCCTGTTCAGGCGGCAGGCTCAGGAGCCGGGCCTGCAGGCCGGGCTGGATGGTACCGGCCTGCACAGGGGATACAACGGCGAGAATGGCCACCAGCGAGAGGACAATGAACCAAGGGTGTTTCGAGATCGCAAGCGACCGGACCGCCGTGGCCGGAAATGGAACTGATTGACGCCGGGAGAAAACCACGCGGGAGGGGCTACTCGACCACCAGGTGTTCGGCCCGAAAATCGCCGATAACCACCGTTGCCCTGCTCCCTGGCTTGACCAGCCCGGTGGTATTGCCGAAAAACATCCAGTAGATGCTGCCTTCCTTGATGTCGCCTGTTGTGCGCAACGGGCCGATCTTAGCCGTGGTCGGGACCGAAAGCACTTTTCCGCTCGCCTCATCGATCAGATATGCCTTGTTGCGCCGGTCGAACAGGGGGCGCGCCTTTTCGGCATTCAGGACGCGGTAGCGGAAATCGATCATGTGGCCGGCGGCGGTCATCCGCAGGCTGGTGATCTCGATACCCCAGCGTTCCCGGGTATCGGCTTCCCCGGCCCGGCCGCCCTGATCAATCGCGGCACAGGCGCTCAGGAGGAGGAGCAGCCCCCAGCACGCCCATGCCGCAATGAATCGCGGGAAAGCAGATCGCCCTGCAACAGCCTTTCTGCGCAACGGTTTCCTCTTCACTTCAGCCCGGTCGCCCGGTTACCGGCCCGCACCGGTGATCGCCGGCATGAACAGGATCCACGGGAACGGCTGGACGTTCAGGTAGACCAGCATCCCGCCGCCGGGCGCACCGTTGCTGCTCAAGGACAGGCTGCGGTCGTACAGGGCGTGGGTCCCGGACTGTTCCGGCCGCCAGATGGCGTCCAGGGTCTTGCCCGCGGCGAGCAGGACGGAATACTGCTCCCGGGCATAGGGATAAGGATTGCCGTCCTCGGCGATTATCTTCATGTACGGGCCCTGCATGACCGGGACATGGGCCATCAAACCGGCATTGACGAACCGGAGGAGCAGGTTCTTGTTGACCTGGGCGTTTGCGGAGACCACCGGCACCGCCTGTCCCGCGGCAAAGGCATCCCCGTTGATCAGGAAATATTTGGGTTTGTAGGTCAGAGGCGTTGCCGCCGCGGCCGTCGCGTGCAGGGCCGGATCAATCTCGCTGTAGAGGAGAAGGGCCTCATCGGTGGCCTGGTAATACGTGCCGACGGTCAGGGCGCCGTAAAGCCCCATATGGACCTGCTTGGCCGGATTGCTGCCGCTCTGATACAAAAAGGTGCCGGCCTTGATATTGTTCCAGGTATAGCTTGCCGTGCCGCCGGCCGGGGCCTCGTGGGTAAAGGCCGTGACCCTGTTTCCCTGGACCACCGGGGTCAAGGTCGCGTTCTGACCGGGAATGACCAGGGAAACCGGCTCGCTCAGGCAATTACGCAGGTTGATGGTCAGCGTCGCGCCGGGCGAACCGACCTGCAACGGGCCGACATCCCAGGCCACCGGCCCAGCCGGACAGGAGCCCGGATCGGCGATGAAACCCCACATGGGTATCGGCGTCGCCGAGTCCGGTGGAGTCCACTCGGCCTCTACCGCCGCCAGATCGATGGCTGAGACTGGCGAGGCCACGGAGAAAAACGCTGCCAGGAGGATAACCGGCACCCTCAGGCTTTTGCTTATGTTTGTCATGTTCATACCTCTCCCCTTTCTCCGTTAATGGATCATGACACCCGGTGCTTCAATGATCAGCATGGTCATCATGCCGCCGGGGAAAATATCATAATTGACCATTTCCTTTTCGGTGTGCGAGTGCCACATGTACGTATAGCCGCCGTTGGGATTCATCCCGCCCTCTCCCGGCGGCAGGGATTGCACCAGTCCGAGGAACGGACTGCCGCTGTAAAACCCGCCGAAGGTCAGCTCCAGGCTGCCGGGCAGGGTCACCGGAAAGGGTTTGTAATGATCTGGGCAGTACTCGTGGGTCATGTCATCAAAATCATCGTTATCCATGTCCATGCACTCGTGGACATATTCCGGGCCCTCCGCGGGAGAACCGTAAATATCCCAGCCGAGCCCCTGGCCGGTCCACCCGAAGATGGCGTCCACCGTGCTGCCGGGCTGCGACTGGATGGTGAACAGCTCGTGGCTGAGATCAGGACCGGCGCCGGGGGTGCTTTCCAGGAGCCGTCCGTCGCGGGCAATGACCCTGGCATGGTTGCCGTGAAAATGGAAAGGATGCATATCGCGGCCGCCGCCGATGACCCGCATCAGGAGCCTGTCTCCCGGATTCATCATGGGCATGCAGTTGTACGGCTGATTGGGCAGCCAGGGCACCCCGTTGTCGGCCATGGTGTCAGGCGCCGCCCTGCCGTTGATGAACCAGAGGACCGGAAAATAGTTGGCAAGGTAGCCGGTGGCCGCCACCGCATCCGGACCGAAGGTTTCCACCACCTGGTGGATCCGCGGATCCATCTCGCTGAGGAGAAACAGGGTTTCCCTGTCAAACTGCGTATCCGGATGGTTATAGGCGTAATTGGCGCCGCTGGCGGGTCGGACGATCATCGCGCCGATGAGGCCCATTTCCACCTGGAGCGCCGAATCGGTGCCGCTGTAATAAGTATAGGTCCCCGGTTTGGCGGCCGTGAACTGGTAGGTCACCGTCCCGCCCGGAGCGGCCTCATTGGCCAGGATCCCCGGAATACCGGGGTCGGTGGGCGAGACCACCACGTGCTGGCCCGGAAAAACAATAGACACGTTGGGCGCCGGGCCGGCCCCGGCCACGGTCAGGCTGTTGGTCAGTTTGACCTGCACCTGATCGCCTTCGTTGACAATGATCGTCGGACCCGGATACTGGGCCAGCCCGGCACCGTTGGCATAGCCCCAGATCAGATAACTGCCGCTGTCCGGGGTCGAGATATGGCCGGTGGTAGCGGTCAGGTTGAACGAGGTGCCGGTAATCCCCTGGATCATCGCCCCTGCATTGACGGCCAGCAGGACCATGAACACCCCGCCAAGCACGGTCACCTGCAACGCCCTTCTGATTACTCTTGTCTGCATCTTGCTCTCCCTTATTCAGTTGACCCTGATTTCCGTCATCATCCCGCCGAAGGGCTCCGTATTGTTGCTCAGATAATTCAGGTTGGTGGTATACAGAAAATACTTCGTGCCCGCTGCCGCATCGACGGGAATTTCAATAATCGCATCCACCGACTCGCCGCCGCCCAAGGTGACCGAATTGGTTTTGTAATACAGATCCTTGCCATCCGGTCCCCGGAGCAGCTTGGCATTCATGCCCACCACGGTCATGTCCACGCCCAGGGTGGCCAGGGTATAGAACCGGGTCACATTCAGGTTGGAGATACGAAGCAGCACCCGTTCGCCGGGCGCCGCTTCAATGAGGGAACTTTCTTTCTGAGAGGCCTTGCCACCGTTCACGTTGCCGGCCGGCGGCGGCAGAGCCGCCGGGTTGACCGTGTCCGGATAGCCCCGACCGTTCAACATGGGATAGTCGTCCTCCATCAGGGCGAAGGGCAGCGGCTGCACCGTAAGGCTGGCATTGTGAAAAGCGGAATCCATGGAGCCGATCTGAATCGGATAGTCTTTGTCATAGCCGGTGGAGCCGTCGCCGTCGTTGTAGGCGAACTTCGTATAGTCGCGGCCGCCGTAGGTGTAGGTGGTTCCGTCCTGGACCGGCCGCACATAGAGGTTGCCGAGCATGCCCATCTGCATGTGCTCGGTGGCCTCCACATGACAATGATACATATAGGTGCCCGGATCATTGATCTTGTAGTAATAGGTCAGGCTGGACCCCATGTTGATCGAAATCGAGGCGTCCGGCACCCCGTCAAAGATCGGCGCCGCCTCGGGAAAGCCGTGGTAGTGCACGGAATGGGGGTCAAAGAGATCCGGCCGCATCATCATCCCGACGTTGGTCAGGGTCAGATAGAATTCGTCCCCCTCGTCGAGCATGATGGGCGGCGCGGGAAAACTGGCGCCCAGCATGCCCTCCATCATGACGTCATCGCCGGTATCCGGCGGCACCGGCTTGGTCACCAGGCCGGTGAGGTCGGAAAAACCGAAAATATACTGGGTTGCGCCATCCGCCATGGTGATGAACCCGTCTCCGGCCCCCAGATGCATGCATTTGGTGTTCGGCGGCTGGACCTCGCCAGCGTCCCAGGTCGCGGAGCCATTGGTGTCGCCCGGGCATTGCACGTTAATTGCGGCATACCCGGGGAGCGGCGCCAGCATGGCGAGGAAACCACCCAGAGTTGCCCCCATCAATGAATATCTGCGCTTAGTGGTCATATATCACTCCTCTTCTCCTCATCCCGTCCTTTTTGGAACTTGGGCATAATGATAAAGCAGAACACCAAGGCCAGGCCGATCAGAATAAGGCCGGCCAGCGAATAGCCGAGCGCGCTACCGCCCGATCCCTTCTGTCCCCGCTTGCGGTTTTCCAGGGCGTTTTCTTCGGATTCTTCCGAATCAGTCAGGGACAGGGGAGCCCGTTCCGAACGGACCGGAGAAAGCGATGCATCGCCCGGGCCCGGATCGGGCGAGGACTGCGGGACCATCTGCTCCGCCGGCAACGGCAGCGGCACGATAGCCGCCCGATCCATCCCTTCAGCCGCCGGCGACGGAAGTACCGCCCCGGCCGGGGCCGGCCCGCGCCCTGTTTCCCTGCCGGCTCCAGCGGGAGCAGCGGAAGGCTTCGGCCCGGAGACAACCCCCTCCGCCAGCCCGGTAAGGTTTTCCTTCACCGTGGCGAGCACGGCATCGATTCCTCCGGCGATCACTTCCGCCGGGACCGTGCCCGGGCCTTGCGGAGTCGAGCCGGCCGAAGCGGTATTGGTCATCGGTCCTGCGTCGGTCAGCAGGCCGGTGGTTCCCTTGGCCCCATCGGAGGTCAGCAGAGCGGGCGCGGCCATAATGACCGCGCCCTGGACTTCGTCGGCCCCGATATCCGAGGGATTCGCGTCATAGGGCCGGGGCCCGCCGTCGAAATCGACGGTGAGTTCCGGAAAGGTGGCCAGCAGAGCATCCGTCCCCGTATTCCATGCCTGGGCCTGACCAATATGGTAATTGCCGGCCGAAGCGGACAAGGGGGTGAAACGGATGTTGATGGCGTTGCCGCCTTCATCCACGATGGTGGTGGATTCGACCTCGTTGAAATAAGGACTCAGGAATCCCGGGGAGACCGAACTGTTGGTCGCATCCGCACCACCCAGGGTATAATCGAAGCCGGTGGCCGGGTTGGTAAGGCTGGTCAGGATGCAGTAATCGGGATTCAGATGGGGATCCGTCGAAGCGACCGAGCCCATGACGTGGATGTCCCAGTACTGGCCGGCCGGGTTGGGCGCCAGCCCGCCGGCGCCTGCGTTCAGCGTGGCGTCGTTGTACCAGGAACGGTTCTGCCAGACGATATTGTTCACCAGCAGCGGGTCGGAATAGCCCGGCTGGGCTAGCCCGAACAGCCCTTGCAGGATGGCGCTGTGCACTCCGGCGGCAATGCCCGCCGGCTGCGGCGTGGAATTGGCCTGTCCGGCCTGGAAGGCCAGAGCACTGGTCGCGGTGCTGTCATTGCGGGCTATGGTGTTGTTGACAATATTGGCCCTGGCGACATCCTGGAGCGAGATCCCTGCCCCGGAATTGCCGGCCACATTGTTGACGATCATGTTGTTGAAAATGTTCAGCCGGTACCAGGAGGTATCGTCAGCGGGCGAGTCGGCCACATCCTGGCCGTTCACCGCAAATGCGCGGATGCCGCCGCCGTTGCCGGAACCGGTCATGTTGCCCTGGATCAGGTTCCCGTCGATGGTCACCGATCCGGAACCAGTTCCGCCGGCCGTGTCGCCGCCGATGTATATACCCGCACCGTCGCCGGCCAGCGCGAGGAGCGCCCCGTAAAAGATCTCGTTGAACAGGATCCGGTTTTTGCGGATGACATTGTTGCCGAGACTCAGGCCGCGGTGCTGGATGCCGCCGCCGTTATAGCGACCGAAGTTACCGAAGATGATGTTCTCCTCGACCAGATAACCGTCGGACCCTTCATTGAGGGCCATACCGCCGCCACCCTGGATACCGCCGTTGCGGTGGATCTTGTTGTGCCGGATGATGATCCCGTCGTTCCCCGGATCAAAGCCGAGTCCCGCCAGGCCAAGTTCCGGCGCGCCGATGACGATGCCGCCGGCATAGGTGCCCTGGTTGCCGGTGATGTTGTTGTTGCTGATCACCAGACCCAGGGCGCCGCTGAAGGCAAAGATCGCGCCGCCGGCCTTGGAGCCGGAGATGGTGAAGCCGTCAATGGCCGCCTGGCCTGGCACGGTGAAGGGATTGCCCGGATTGAAGTCCTGGCCGTTGGGGAAGGGGGTCTCGCCCACCACGAAAATGCCGGGCGCCTCGCCAGCCGAGAACGGGGTCCTGAGGTTATATTCAGTGATGATCTGGCCGGACGGATCAAGGGTTTCCACCCGGTCGTGCCAGAGGTCCAGACGATCCAGGGGGACCGGATTGCCGTTGATGAACGTGCCGACGCCGGCGCCCTGCAGACGGACCGGCTTGTCCATGATCACGTTCTCGTTGAAGCCGCCGGTGCCTACCAGGATGATGTCGCCCGCCGCTGCCGCGTCAACAGCGGCCTGAATGGAGCCGCCGACCGCAACGGTGTGCACGGTGAGACCGCTGCAATCCAGTATGTTCAGGGTCACGCCGATCTCAGAGGTCAGGCCGTTGTCCCTGGTCACCAGGACCCGGCCCGTGGCGCTCCCATCAGGCACGTTGACCTGGATCTGGGTATTGGTCCAGGAAGCCACGGGCAGATCAACCCCGTCCAGGGTGACCCTGCCGGTGCCTTGAACAGCGCCGAAACCGACATCCCGGGTGATGGTGGGCTGGGTGCTCAGATTCGGATACAGCGGGTTGCGGATGATTATCGTCCCGCCCGGAGGGGTATTGATGGTGAGCACCGCGGGCAGAACGTTCGTATCGGTGCAGACCAGGGGACCTGCCTGCGAATCGGTTGCCGTGGCATAAATAACCGGGGTGCCGTTGGCCGGGCCGGTGTCCAGCCGCACGTCGTTGGCGACAAAGGCGGCCACCGGCACGATGGGCGTATCCAGGTAGCTGGTCGCCCCCGGCATATAATTGAAGGTCCAGGACGTCACCGCGTAGTCGGGATCATGGAACGAATCGGGAGTTACGCCGTCGGCCTGGTAAGGGTCGTTCAGGATCAGGGTGATCATGTTCGGCGATATCCCGGTGGGCGACGGGACGTTGACCGTGTAGGTTGAAGGCAGCATGGTGTTGTAGCTGCCGAACTCGTCGGTGTAGATCCGGGTCAGCTCGTTCCCCTTCCAGTCCCTGAAGGAGACGGGTATCCAGGGCGCCGCCAGCTTTTCGCCGTACACCGGACTGGCCTGGTTGAACTCGGCGGCCAGGTCGTTGTTGACAAAGCCGACCGCCCGGGCCGCCTTGGGCACCTGGGTAAAGAGGAAGAAATCCGCCGCGGCGTTCTGGCCGGCGCTCAGGATAACCTGTTTGCGATCGCACAGGGGACGGGTCTGGCCGGCAAACGGCGCCGCGGTAACCCCGTCAAACGACAGGAAAGGCGGCACCAGGTGCGGGTCGCCCACGCAGACCGGCGGCAGCAGCAGCGGACTCGGGATGTAGGTGTCGCCGAAGTCCACGTTCTTGTCCTCCTCCTTGAGCAGTGTATAGCCCGGAGGCGGGACCGATTCGACAATGTAGTAGCCGCTGGGCAGGCCCGCCGTCTCCGGACTGCCCGAAAAGATCCCGCCGGGGTGGTAGGAGTCGAAGGCATACCCGCCGTCAAAGACGCCGGGGCGGACCTGATTCCAGGTGCCGAAGTTGTCGGCGCACTCGTTGATCGCCCCGAGGCCGGGCAGGACCGGCAGGTCCTGGATACAGCCGCTGGGCTTGTTGTCGTCCCAGCTGTCCGTGGTGGTGATCTGGATGGCGTCGCCCGGATCAAAGGTTCCGGACAGGTTGTGATCCACATCCTCCGGCCCCTTGATCCCGGTATATTCGGGATTCGGAGTGACCCCGTCGTCAAGGAACTGGTACATGGGCGCCCACTGGAACGGATAATTGTCCACATCCGCCGGATTCACGCCATCGACATCATCGAGGTCGTCAATGATCCCGTCGCTGCCGGGCAGGCCGGTGGCGTTGACCACCATGTCCGCGTAGAGATTGACCTGCACCCTGGGGATGCCGGGCTCCCAGCCATCGCCCACCGCGTAGCGCGGATCATTCTCGGCGCGGGTCACCGCGTAAAAGATGATGCCGGAAATGCCGCCGTTTTCGCCCGGTCCGTAGCTGCTCTTGCCCCATTCGATCAGGTTGGTCTGGCCGAGGAAGAGGTGCATGGCCTGGGTGAGAACCGGGCCGGTCTCGGTGCGGTAATCCAGGGTGCCGTACTCGTTAAAGGGATCGGCCGGATCCTGGGGTTGCGGATTCTTGTTGCCGTTGGCCGGCCAGTCGGGTCCCGGAATGGGGCCGCCGTAATC
This sequence comes from Desulfobulbus sp., assembly GCA_003604995.1. Classification (GTDB taxonomy): domain Bacteria; phylum Desulfobacterota; class Desulfobulbia; order Desulfobulbales; family Desulfobulbaceae; genus UBA10518. Next base: position 55,891 of record QZJD01000069.1, read on the forward strand.
CACCGCCGTGGTCATGCCGGTGGCCTTGAAGCGGGCGAAGTCGACCTCCACCACCAGCCACTTGAAGAAGGGGAAGACCTCGTCAAACGGCACAAAGCCCTCCGTATCCGTGGGAAACGCCTGGTAGATGGTCCCGTCCCGGAAGCGGAGATTGACGTTCTGCTCCGCGATGCCCGGTTCACCCGGATCCCGGAAGCCGTCCTCGTCCGCATCGTAGAACACCACATTTTCCAGGGAACCGAACCAGCGGAAGGTGAGGACGTCGCCCAGATCGACGGCTTCGCCCGTGCCGCCGGCGCCCGGGGGAACGGTCACGGTGTGAAAACCGAAAAGGGTATCCAGGTAGGTGTCCCAGGTCACCAGCTGATAGGTGCCGGGCGGGACGTTGGCAATGGTGAACGAGCCGTCGGCGTTGCAGCGCGCCGCATACTTGCCGGCCACGCCGCCCCCGTCTCCCGGCTGGACCAGCGGATCATTGAGACCGACCCAGCCGCTGGGGATGGTGATCCCCGGAAAATAGCCCTGGAGCATGGGCGGCCGGGAGAAATGGTTCGCCCGGAGGGTGCCGGTGATGGTCCCGGTCCCGGTGGGCGGGGTCTGATTCCACTCCAGGGTGGTGAAGGTCTGGCCCTTGAAAGTGGAAGTGGCCGGGCTTTCCTTGACGAATCCGTAAAAGACGTGGTTGAAGCCCGTGCCGAAACCTTCCACAAAGCGGCTGGGCTCGTTGGCCTTGACCCAGGCATCCACGGTGGGGGTCCCCTCGATGGTGGAGGTCAGGGACCAGTTCATCGCCGCGCCGTCGTCGTCAAAGCCGGGCGGCACGACCCGGACCCCGTACTTGCCCGGGACCAGATACTTGATCATCGCCTCGCCGACCCGAAGGTTGTAGGGATTTTCCATGCCGCCCGCGTCGAACTGCTCCTGGGTCAGGGTGGTGATGACCCCGCTGCCGGTCATGGTCACGATCGGGTTGCCGTCGCCGTCAAGAACCGCCTGGCCGGTGATCGGATCGAACTGATACTGGGTGCCCAGCGGATTGCCGAAGGCATCCTGCATGACCTGACCGGCGGCGTCTGAGATCAGAATCGTCGCGCCGCCGAGTCCCTGTTCCTGCGGATCAGGGACATTGTTGATCGGGTTGTGATCGACAAAGGCATAGAGGGAGATCTGCGCCGTGGGCAGGGGCAGCGGATTCACCGTGACGGTGACGCTGCCCGCCCCCGGCTCCACCACTGCGCCGCTGATGGAGTAGCCGTCGGCAGGCAGCACGGAGACGAAATAGCGCTTGGCCGGATCCAGCGGGCTGCCGTTGGCATCCACGGTAATATCAGCGCTGTTGGTGCCCGTCCCTTCCGCCACCACCGGGGCATGGCTGTTGTGGATGTCGGTGCCGATGCTGACCCGGACCGGCACCCCGGGCACGGTGACGTTGGTGTTGTCCTCCTCCAGCAGCCAGCGGAAGTCGCCCACCGTCCCGGCATCGGAGCCCACCACGTTAACGACGAATGCCCTGGCCTGTCCGGCAAACAGCATGCCCACGGCCAGTACGATACAAAGAATGGCCCTGGATCTGTTTTGCCTGTCCGTCAGTTGCTCTTTCTTCATAACTCTCCTCCACATATCCTTGTATTCCGAGAATACACGTAACAACGCGATGAGATCGCCGGGCAGAACGTCTGCCGGGAGCTATTCTCCCTTCCGGTACAAATGGTCGATTTGCGGCGGTTCCGTGAGGATGGTTTCGAGGCCGAGCAGCGCCGCGAACAGCTTGGACTTGAGAAGACCATCCAGCTCCTCACTGCTCCGCCACTCCTGCACGTTATAGAAAACGTTCTTGTCCTCCATGTCCTGGTAGCAGTTCACCCCGACGCAGCCTTTGCACTGCCGAACCTGGTCGGCAATTCCCCTGATCGTCTGGGCGATTTCCAGACGCTTGTCCTCCCGCCCTTTCAACTTCACCGTGGTGATAATCATCATGACCTCGCTAAACGGAAAAAAACCCGCCTTTCCCCCTGCGGCTTCCCCAGGTTCTACGGCTTCCCGGCCTGAGCCGAATTCCTTTCTTTCCCCCCGGTCAAGATCGTACGAGTCGCCTCGTCCCGCATGATCGTTCACAAACCACTCTTTGATACAATACAATATTCATGCCACAATGAAGGATGAGCGAAACGAGACGCAACCTGTTGCCTGGTGCCGGTCCACAAAAAAAATAACAGGCATGGCCGACTGGAAAATGAAACGGAAAAGGTCATATTTGACCTATTGGTCGCATAGGACCAATAATCACTCTCAGGCGAGCGCGAGAAAACTACGCTGAACGGCGGTGTAGATTTTGTCGGCAAGAAAAAAGAGGGGTCGCCGCCGAGAGCCCTGGACCTTGTTGAAATTCCGACGGCGGACGCGCAGGGGCTTGGCTTGTAGGGGACCATCAGGGTTTGCGGATACCGAGCTTTTTCATCCTCGCCCGTAAGGTACTCCGGTCGATATCCAGAATCTCGGCGGCGCTGTTCTTGCCGCTCACCTTCCAGCCGGTCTTTTCCAGGACCTTGAGGATGTAGTCGCGCTCCATGGCGCTCAAGGGTTTGAGCTGGTGACTGTTTTCTTCCGGCCCATTGATCTTCAGGCCGTCAGGCAGCCGGAGTCTCGGCCCGGTGGTGCTGATCACCGCCCGCTCGATGACATTTTCCAGCTCCCGGACATTGCCGGGCCAGGAATAGCGCTTTAGGGCGGTCATCACCGCTACGGAAACCGTGGGGACGGTTTTACCGTGCTTCCTGGCAAACAGGGCAACGAAATGATCGACCAGCAAGGGGATATCCTCGACCCGGTCGCGCAGCGGCGGCACGGTCAGCGGGAATACGTTGAGCCGGAACCAGAGGTCCCGGCGGAACCGTCCCAGCCGGACGTCTTCCTCCAGGTCCCGGTTGGTTGCGGCAATCACCCGGACATCCACCTTGATCGTCCGGCTGCTGCCCAGCCGCTCAAATTCCCCTTCCTGCAAGACCCTGAGCAACTTGCCCTGCAGCTCCAAGGGCAATTCCCCTATTTCGTCCAGAAACAGGGTTGTGCCGTCCGCCACCTCGAAACGGCCGGCATGTCGCTTATCCGCACCGGTGAATGCCCCCCTCTCATAGCCGAACAGCTCACTCTCGATGAGGTTGGCCGGCAGAGCGGCGCAGTTCACCTTGACCAGGGGGCGCTTGGCCCGGCGGCTGGCGTTGTGAATCGCCCTGGCCACCAGCTCCTTGCCCGTCCCCGTCTCGCCCAGAATCAAGGCCAGGGTATCCGTGGCCGCGATCTGCTCCACCTTGAACAGGACATACTGCAGTGCATTGCTCTGTCCGATGATATTGCGAAAGTTATGTTCCAGGTTGATTTCTTCCCGCAGGTAGGCGGATTCCTCCTCAAGCTTCTTCTCCAGTCCACTGATCTCGACCAGGGCCCGGCGCAACTCCTCCTCCGTTTCCTTGCGCCGGGTTATGTCGCGATTGCTGGCGCGGAAGCCCACAAGCTTTTCTCCCTCCACCGCGGCCGGCTGGCAGGCGTGCTCGATCCAACGGACCGAACCGTCCCGGTGCACGATGCGGAACTGAATTTCCTGGGGAGCAGCCTTTGCCTCGGACTCCCGATAATGCCGCTCCCAAATCTCCCGGTCTTCCGGCAGAACGATTTCATGGACCAGGTTGGGATTCTCCAGGAAGGCCCTGGGCGGGTAGCCGGTGATCCGTTCACATGAGGGCGACACATATAAGAAGGGGCCATCCGGATGCCGCCAGTATTCCCAGTCATAGGTGAAATCGGAAATGGCGCGGTAGAGCAGCTCGGTCTGGCGGATCTTTTCGTCTCTGATCACCCGGGCGCTGATGTCCTGGAGCAGGCCCAGGAAGCCGATGGTTCGGCCCTGGTCATCCTTCATCGCGGCCCCGACGACCTCGCCCGGAAACGAGGCGCCGTTTTTGCGTCGGTAGGTCACCTGAAGCGGCTCCGGGTTATCCTCGGTCTGCAGGCCCCTCCTCACCCGCCCCATCCTTTCGAATTCCTCCCAGCTGGGATACAGGATCTCGCTTTCCCGGCCGATCAGTTCCGCCTCCGTATAGCCGAAAATTTTCTCCATGGCGGGGTTGACCATGATGATCCGACGATCGTGATCAGTGAACACAACGCCCAGGGGCAGCGCCTTGAAGATGCTCCGGAACCAGACGGCGAACTGCTTGTGTTCCTGCAGATCCCTGCACAGTTCGCTGATTTTCCGTTCCAGATTCCGGATGGTCGATTGATCGGACATGGAATGCCTTGCGGTTGTTCTCTTGTGAACTCCTGAAGCGAATCGCGGCGTTTCCCAGGCTCACGCACGGGTGGAGCCGGGGGCTTCAGGGGAAAATCCCTGCCGATAATAATAGAGGACTCCGCCGCCGGAGTCAAACACAAGAATTACCGGCACCCCTCCCGGAAAAAAACGCGCCCGGGAGCGCCTCGCCAAATCCGAGCGTTTTGGGTTGAACAGGGAGTTCCTCTATGGTAAAGGATCTGCTGGTGAATAGAGATTCATCGTATTTCACATCTGGTACGTGCCGGTTTTCCACAGAAAACTTCTCTGACATCCCGCGCGGTTTCGGGGGCTTCGCTCCTGCTTCCCGCCGACCGCGCTGATGCCGGGAGTTGTCCACCAGGATATGCCCTTCCACCAGGGCGTTCCGATAAACCATTGAACAGGGAGAATCATGCGGCTCCTCTTCATTGCAATCATTATCCTGCTGCTCGGCGGCTGCGCGGCCAACACCCCGCCCCCCCCAAGCGACTTCGTCGGTCAACACCCGGCCCCCGCCGAGGAGTCGCGAAATTCGCTCACGGTTGGCGCTCTTCTCCAACAGTACTCCTCCTGGGAGGGCACACGCTACCGGGCAGGCGGCCTCAGCCGCAAGGGAGTCGACTGTTCCGGCTTTGTCTATCTGACCTTCCAGGACCTGCTGGGAATCGAACTGCCCAGAAGCGCCAGCCGGCAGGCACAGGTGGGAAAAGAGGTTACGGCTACGGAATTGCATACGGGCGACTTGGTCTTTTTCAAGACCGGCCGGCGCGGCAGGCATGTGGGGATATACCTCGCCGAGGGCAGATTCATTCATGCATCGACCACCATCGGCGTGACGATTTCCAGCCTGGACGACCGCTACTGGGCCCGCAGGTACTGGAAAGCGATGCGGGTCTAGCCTCCCGCCGGCCCGCGCTTACGGCCTGTTGTCCCCGACGGCGCGGATCAGCCCGGACAGATCCGAGATATCGCCGAGCAGTACCGCACCGATGAGACGGTTTTCCTGATCAAAAACCCTTTTGCGGTAGACGCCCTCTCCCTCCTCCACCTCCGATCGATACCGACCTTCCGCATCGATCTCGCCCACCGCGGCCAGATCAATCCCCGCCACCTTCAGCTTGTTGGCCGCCACCGTTCCGCGGTAGCGCTGGGAGCCACCGGCCATGTTCGTGCCGGCAATCCGCCCTTGCTCCGCGGCAGCCGGCCAGATGCCGTAGACATTGCCTTCGAACTCAGTCACGTCGCCCGCGGCAAAGACCTCAGGCCTGCTGGTTCGCAGCAGATCGTCCACCAGGATTCCCTTGTTCCGAGCCACCCCGAGATGGCCGGCCAGATCCAGGTTGGGTCGGACCCCGGCGGCAATGAGCACCAAATCCGCGGTCAGGACTTCGCAATCGTCCAGCACCACCCGCTCCACGGTTGTTCCGCCCTGAATTTCATGCACGGAAATGTTGAGGTGAAAAGAAAAACCCATGCCCTCCATGATCTCCCGCAGCTTCTCCGCACCGGTGGGATCAAGCTGCCGGGGGAGCAGACGGGGCAGAAACTCGACCACCGTCACCTGCATTCCCCGCCGCCTGAGGGAATTGCCGGCCTCCAGCCCCAGCAGCCCGCCGCCGATGACCACCGCCTCTCCCCCGGCCCGGCAGCGGGAGACGATTTGCCTTGCGTCGGCAATATTGCGGAGAGCAAAGCTACCCAGCTTGTCGGAACCGATGATCGGCGGGATGAAGGAGTGGCTGCCGCTGGCCAGCAGCAGGAGATCATAGGGGATTTCCCCACCCCGGTCAAATGTGACCACCCGGCGGTCAGGGTCGGCGCCGGTCACCCTGGTGCCGGTACGCAGTTCGATACGCTGCTGTGCATACCACTCCGGCGCCCTGATCACCAGTTCCGCTTCGTCAACATCGCCCGCCAGATAGTCGATCAGGCGGATACGGGAATAAAAGGGAAGATCCTCCTCAGTGAGGAGGATGATCCTGCCCTCCTCATCGTTTTTCCGAATATGTTCCGCGGCCGTGGTTCCGGCGACTCCATTACCGACAATGACGTAGCGCTTGCTCTGTGCGGCCATGCTTCCTCTCTGCTGCCTCTATGTTCCCGGGGGACCGGAAGTCTGCACCGCCCGACCCGCCTTGGCCGCGAACTGCTTGAAATTCTCGGCAAACATCCCGGCGAGCCGCCTGGCCTGGCGGTCATACTCCTGCTTCCGGCGCCAGGCGGCGCGGGGATTGAGCGTCTCGGCCGACACGCCCGGGCAGCTGAGCGGAACGTGCAGGCCGAAAAAGGCTTCCTGCTCGGTGGGCACGTCATCCAGAGAGCCGTCCAGCACTGCTCTGACCATGGACCTGGTCAGCGGCAGGGGAATGCGCTTGCCCGTGGAACAGCTGCCCCCGGTCCAGCCGGTATTGATCAGCCAGACCTGCGAACCGTGCCGGTCAAGCTTTTTGCCGAGCAGCTCCGCGTAGCGCAGGGGATGAAGCGGCATAAACGGAGCGCCGTAGCAGGCACTGAACACCGGCGTCGGCTCCTTGATTCCCCGCTCGGTGTCGGCCACCCGCGCCGTATAGCCGGAGAGAAAATGATAGATGGCCTGATCGCGGGTCAATCGGGCAATGGCCGGCAGGACGCCGAAGGCGTCCGCCGAGAGAAAAATGATGGTCTTCGGATGGCATCCCAGGCCACTCCTGCTGGCGTTGGGGATTGCGGAAATGTGGTAGGACCCTCTGGTGTTTTCGGTAAAGGCGGCATCGTCATAGTCGACCTGCCTGGTGGCGGCATCCAGTGCCACATTTTCCAAAATGGTGCCGAAACGCCTGGTGGCCCCATAGATCTCCGGTTCCCTTTCCCGGGAGAGGTGAAGCAGCTTGGCGTAACAGCCTCCTTCGAAGTTAAAGACCCCCTCGTCGCTCCAGCCATGCTCATCGTCGCCGATCAGGGTTCGACCGGCGTCGGAGGCGAGAGTGGTCTTGCCGGTACCGCTCAGCCCGAAAAACAGGGCGGTATCCTCGTCCCTGCCGCTGGTTGCCGAGCAGTGCATGGGCAGCACGCCCTGCTTGGGCATCAGGTAATTCATGATCGTGAAGACCGCCTTCTTTATCTCCCCGGCATAGCTGGTCCCCCCGATCAGCACGAGCCGTTTCTTGAAATTGATGAGGATGAAGGTCTCTGAACTGGTCCCGTCCAGGCTGGGCGAGGCATGGAAGCGGGGGGCATTGATCACGGTGAATTCGGGAACATGATTTGCCAGTTCCCTGGGGGTGGCCTGAAGGAACATGTTGCGGGCGAAAAGGCTGTGCCAGGCACACTGGGTGATGACCCGGATCGGCAACCGGTAATCGGGATCAGCGCCGACAAAACAATCCTGCACGAAAATATCGTGGGTCTGCAGATGCATGGCCATCCGGGCATGCAGCTGATCGAAATACTTTTCGCTGATCGGGGGGTTGATCGTGCCCCAGTTGATGTCCTTCCTGGTTGATGATTCCTGGACAATAAACTTGTCGTCGGCGGAGCGGCCGGTATGATGGCCGGTGCGTACCGTGATCGGCCCGAGATGGGAAAGGCGTCCTTCTCCGCGGACCATGATCTTCTCGTAGAGACGGGGGGTGGGGAGGTTCCAGAACTCCTCCCCCAAATTGGTCAGCCCGTGGTGTTCCAGACCGAATCGACTCCGGCGTCCCTGATTTTTCACCGATCTCATCTCCGCGCCCTCCGCTCTCTCGCAAAATCATCTCTTCCCATCATATACCTGAATCGGGCAGCTGTCCAATAACCCGTGGGGGCTTGCCGGGGACGGCGCGGCTTTCACCCGGAACGAGCGTATCCGCCAAAAAACCTCATGGGCTCGGATCCGCCGGGGGCCGGAGTTTCATTCCGGACAAAGGGATGTCCAGCCTGCGGGCAGCGAGGTCGTCTCCAGGGCAAGTTCAAAACAGAAGGCCTCCAAATCACCGACGCCGCAGTTCACCGACGAGGTGCGCCGGCCGGCCCTGACCTCCAGCAGTTCGTTGTCGAGAAAGGCAAGCAGGGCACGGGCCACCGTTTCTCTGAAGCCGGGACACTGCCCGTTGATCCTCCCGCAGAACGCCTGCAACCGCCGCCAATTGACCAGAGAGCGGGCCACCCCCCGGTAAATCCGCAGATCCCGGTTACGCGGATCCAGGTCCCGCAGAACGATTTCTTTTGCCCGGGCCAGAGCGGCCTGGTAAAGGAGCCGACGTTCATCGTCTCGCAACGTGAGATGCGGTCCGTCCTCGTCCTCGCTCAGAAAATAGAGGCTGGCGTGCAGGGCAATTTCTGGAATCTCGCCGGAATTGCGGACGAGAATAAGCTCCTCCTCCAGGAGGGCTTTGCGATCACTCTCCCTCGTTCCGATCATCCGGATTCCCGTTGCTCCCTTCCAACCGAAAAAGATCGCGCACCATGTTGATCCGAGTCCGCCGATCCGTGCCATGGTCGTTGCTCTCGCTTTTCAAAAACTGCAAAGGATGGTGGAGCATCTTGTTGACAATGGCCGAGGCCATCTTCTCGATGGACTTCTGCTCGGCTGGTTCCAGGTTGCGCAGCCGGGCCAGGGTCTTTTCCAGTTCGCCCCGGCAGATCGCCTCCGCCATCCGCCGCAGCTCGACAATGGTCGGGGTGGCCTCCATGTTTTCCAGCCAGCCGCTGAATTTAAGGGTTTCCTCGGCGACGATCCGCTCCGCCCTGACCGCTTCGCGGTCCCGTTCGGCCCTGTTCATCTCCACCACGTTGGTCAGGTCATCGATATCATAGAGATAGACGTTGTCCAGGTCGTTGATGTCCTGATCCAGATCCCTGGGGACGGCGATATCGATGAAAAAGAGCGGGCGCTGGCGGCGCTCGCGCATCACCGGCTTGATGTCCTCCTTGCCGAGGATGGTCCCGGTGGCGCCGGTGGAACTGATGATGATGTCCACATTGAGCAGCTGGTCCTTCAGCTCCTCAAGGGAGGCGGCCTCACCGTTGAAGCGGCGGGCCAGCTTGACCGCCCGCTCCAGGGTCCGGTTGACCACCACCACCTTGGCCACCCCCTGACCGATCAAATGCTCCGCGGCCAGTTCCGCCATCTCGCCCGCGCCGATCAGCATCACCCGTTTGTCGTCCAGCTGACCGAAGATCTTGCGGGCCAGTTCCACCGCCGCGTAGCTGATGGACACCGCGCTGGCGCCGATGCGCGTTTCGGTGCGCACCCGCTTGGCCACAAAAAAGGCCTTGTGCAACAACTTGTTCAGGACCAGGCCGCTGCACTTCATCTCAGCGGCATGGCGGTAGGCCTCCTTGAGCTGGCCCAGGATCTGCGCCTCGCCCACGATCATGGAGTCCAGGCTGGAGGCGACCATGAACAGGTGCCGCACCGCCTCCTCGTTCGCATACTGGTAGACATACCTGGCCAGTTCCTCGGCCGGCACGGCCTTGCCGAAAAGCAGGGCCAGTACCGCGGCCCTGGTCTCGGCGGGATCATCGGTGGTATAGAGGACTTCCACCCGGTTGCAGGTGGAGAGGAGATAATATTCCTTCAGCCCGGCAATTTCGCCGAGCGCGCTGAGCGGTTCGGCATAGCCCCCGGCCAGGGCCATCTTTTCCCGGACAGCGAGGGGGGTGGTCTTATGGTTGACGCCGAGCAGGACGATGGACTCACTTGGCATAGGAATGGATTCCGCCCAGCAGATAGTTGACGCCCCACAGGGTAAAAAGCACGGCCAGAAAGGCGACGATGGTCATGATCGCCGCCGGCCGCCCCCGCCAGCCCACGGTAAAACGAAGATGCACCAAGGCCGCGTAGAGGAACCAGGTGATCAGGGACCAGGTTTCCTTGGGATCCCAGTGCCAATAGGCACCCCACGCCTGCTTGGCCCATACCGAACCGGAGATGATCCCCAGGGTCAGGAGCGGGAATCCCACGGACAGGCAGTGCTGGTTCAGTTTGTCCAGGGCCTCCAAAGACGGCAGGCGGGAGAAGAACAGGCCGAAGCGCTTGCGCTTGATTTCGCGTTCCTGCAGCAAGTACATGATGCCGCCGATGCAGGCCAGCCCCAGGAATCCGTCGGCGATGATGGAAATTGACGCATGGACCGGCAGCCACCAGCTCTGCAAGGCCGGTACCAGAGGCAGGATCTCCCGGGAAGCCAGGGCGGCGATCAGCATGAACCCGACGGTCAGGATGCTGACAAAGGTGCCGAAATTCTTGACCGTATAGCGCCAGCGAAACGAGAGATATCCCCAGGCGATGGCCCAGGCGAAAAAGGAGACCGTTTCGTGCTGGGAGGTGATGGGGGTGTGACCCGCTTCAAAATAACGGGCGATGATATTCAGGGTATGAAGAATCGCGCCGGTGGTGAATATCCCCCGGGCCACCGTACGGACCCTGTTGTTCTGGGAGACAAAAAAGCCGACGTACGCCGCCATGGCCAGAAAATACACGACAAAACTGATCTGAAACAGCGGGTAGCTCATGCGATATCCAGTTTCAAGGCTTTGCACTCCAGGTCCAGGCCGGGCCCAAGCACGCTCCGCAGATGCGCCCGCAGGGTATCGATCTCGCCCCTGCGTATCCACGCAACTATATCGTCATGGAGAATTTTTTTATAGATTTTTTTCCGCTGCGCCTGCGAATACCCGCCCCCAACCACCTGGCGCCGGACCTGGGCCATGAGGTTCAGCAGCACCTCGTATTCCGGCCCGAACTCCCCCTCGAGCCGCGCTCTGATCATGGCGGCCACCGCCGGGCTCTTGCCGCCGGTGGCTATGGCAATGGTCAGATCCCCCCGGCGCAGGGCGGCGGGTACCTGAAAATCGCAGCAATGCGGATCATCCGCCACATTGACCAGCTGTCCGTTGCCGGCCGCCTGTCGACAAATCTCCGCCTGCACTGCCCGATCATCGGTGACCGCAAAGACCAGCAGGGCGCCGGCGAGATCTTCCGGGGCATATGTTTTCCGCTGCCAGTCGATTCTCTTCTCATCTGCCAGCTCCGCCAACTCCGGCTCGACCCGCGGACTGATCAAGCGGACCCTTGCCTCCGCGGCAAGCAATCCCTGAACCTTGCGCAGGGCTACCTCGCCGCCGCCGATTACCACGCACAGCCTGTTCTTGATATCGAGGCAGACGGGATACACAGCCGGGACCGCCTAACCTCTGGGAGTGAGCCTGTTCAACAGGATCTCCCGGTCCTCGTCCAGGTTGCGCAAGGTGCGCTTTGACGCGGCGATGACATACTCCGCCTCGGCCATTTCCAGAAAGGGCCGCAGGCTCTGTCGCCGGATATCATGGGCCAGATAGACCACCCCGCCGGGCTTGAGCGCCCCGCGCATCACCTGCAGGAGCGGCGCAAAAAATTCCTCGCGAAAGAGAATCTCGGCCCCGACGATGATATCGAACCGCTCCATGGGAGGGGGGGCCAACCAGTCCAGCAGCAGGCAGTCGACATCGGTGACCCCGCTCGCCGCCGCGCTGACCCGCTCGAACTCGAGAATATGCTCTTCATAATCGGTCAGGGTTACGCTACAGCCGGCAGCTGCGGCGGCAAGACCGGGCGCGCCGAGCCCCGCGCCGAGTTCGAGCAGGCGGGTGCCCGGGGCGAATTGCTGGGCGGCCAGGTACTGGGCAAGGACAATGGCGGCTTCCCACAGCTTGACCCAGAAGGGAAAGGTGGAAGGATCCTTCAGCGGGTCCTTGCCGGCAAGCAACGGCTCCAGATCGGTCACCTTGAGCAGGTTCAGCCGTACCGGCCCCAGCTCCAGGGGATCAAAAGCCACCCGGTACTCGTTCCTCAACTTCTGATACAGCGCCTGCTCTACGGCAGGCAAGGTCTGCGGATCCATGCACTCCTCTCTTGAATTGCTCCCTGCCCCGCCGCCTGCGGATCTCGACGATCAGCCAAGGAATTGCCAGGCAAGACCGAGACCGGAAACCGCCAGGCAGTAATAACCGAACCAGAACAGTTTACCCTGCCGGGCAATACTCAGCAACAGGACAATCGCCCCGTATCCGGTTATCAGGGAAGCAAAGGTACCGGCGGCGATGGCGACGAACTCCGCAGCCGGAAGCGGAGCGGCAAAAACATCCCCCACCTCGAGGACCACGGCGCCGACAATGGCTGGAATCGACATGATAAAGGAAAAACGGGCTGCCGTTTCCCGGTTGATACCGAGCAGCATTCCGGTGAAAATAGTACTGCCGCTGCGGGACAGGCCGGGGAGAATGGCCATGGCCTGCGCGCCTCCGATGGCCAGCGCCCGCGCCCAGGTCACCTCGGCCCCTTTTTCTCGCAGAAACGGAGTCAGCAGCATGAGGATTCCGGAGACCGCCAGCATGACATAGGCGACAAGGACGCTGTCGAAGATCACTTCGACAGCGTCCTTGAAAAAAAGACCGACCACCACCGCCGGGAGGGTAGCCACGACAATATTGACGTCCCAGCGAAAAAAACGGGCAAGCTCGGGATCCGCGCGACGGACGGCAGGCGAAACAAACAGGGCCCTGACCATCTGCCGCAGTTCGTTCTTGAAAACGAGCAGAACCGCGAACAGGGTTCCGCAGTGGAGGGCCACCTCAAAAAAAATGCCCGGCTTATGAAAGCCGAGGATCTGGGCGCCGATGACCAGATGGCCGGAGCTGGAGACCGGGAGAAACTCGGTGAGCCCCTGCACCATGCCCAGGAGGACCGCCTTCAGCACTGTCAACAGATCCATGCCCGCCCTTGAAAATAAAAAAAGAGTCGGTTGATGCGCGCATCAACCGACTCTTGCGAATGACAAAAGACGAAGGAAATCAGCAGCCTTCGACAGCCTTCTTAGCCTTCTTGCCCTTTACTTCCACGGCATCCCCGGCTTTCAGCTTATCGGCGCCGTCACAGGTCAGGGTTACCTTGTCCCCGTCAACACTGTCGACGGTGCATTTTGCAGCCATGACCATCCCGGCTGAGCTCAAGGCGAATGCCACTACCAATACTGCGGTTACCAGCTTTTTCATGTTTTTCTCCTTTTGCTGAAATTAAAACAGATTCCCCCTGCCCAAAACCTCGTAAGGTGATCAAACTTATTCCGTTGTTTTCTCCTTGTCAAGTAAAACCCGGGAGATTTTCGATGAATGACGCCTCATTTTTTATCTAGAGCCTCTTGCAAAATGAACGTCGCCGCGAGATCGAGAGAAAAATATTCCGGGTAAGGATGAGTTGTGAAATCGCCCGGAAGCGAAGCAGCGCTCCGTTGAGGACGATTTCACAAGGAAGACGCCGCCCGGGATATTTTTAGCCGATCGGAGCAGGTCGGTCATTTTGCAAGAGGCACTCTATAAAAGAGAAACGATATCCTTTTCCAGGAGGGAATGGGGCACATAGCCGGGATAGCGCTTGACCACTTCTCCCTTCCGGTTAATCAGAAACGAGGTCGGGACGCCCACCACCCCGCCGAAATCCCGGGCCGTTTTCGAACCTGCCATGAGAACCGGATAGTTAATGCTCTCTTTTTCAATGAGTTTGACCACCACGGAAGCCCCTTTTTCATCCATGGACAGGCCGATCACCGAAAAACCCTTGGCGGCATGGTCGTTCTGCAACCGGATCAGACTCGGAATCTCCTGGCGGCAGGGCGGACACCAGGTGGTAAAAAAGGTGATAAGCAAAACCTTGCCCTGGAAGCTGGTGCTGTCTACATTTTTCCCATCCAAGGCCGAAGCCAGTGAAAAGTCGGGCAGCTTCTCGACCGCCGCCCCAGAGCCGGCGGCCATCATCAGAATGGTTACGCCAAGCAGCACCATGGATATTTTCTTCATCACCTGCCTGCCCCGTGGTCTCATGTCCTTGCCTGAAAAAAAATTTATCCGAAGAGGCTTGCGCCCGCCACACAGGCCGGGTGTTTCACCGTACCGCACTCTTTTTCGGCACGGGCCCACTGCGTTACCAATTTTATATATTATGCATTCTCATCCGCTCTGACAACCATTATCATCGCTGCGGCTGAGCCCGCGCAGGTCCGCCGGGCAATTCAGGTTGCGCCAGGAACCATGCAGTTGCGCAGGCGGCTGCGGGGTGACCACTCCGGCCTGACCCGCAAGCCGGCTGAGCCTGGCGGATCCGCCGGCAGCCAGACCTTCCAACAGATCCCGGCAGCGGCGATCATAGTAGGCCAGCAACGGCTCGACCTGACCATCTCCCAGCAGGTCGGGGATCACCGCCCGCACCTCAGGACCGCGACAGGACAGCAGCCAGAGCAGCGCCTCCCGCTCAAGATAAGGCATATCGCAGGCCGCGACCAGCCAGGACGCTTGCGGATGCCCCCGGAATGCCGCCAGTACTCCGGCCAGAGGCCCCTGCAAACCGGGGACATCGGTCAGCACCGGCAACGCGGCAAGGGACGGCGGAGCTTCCCCCCGGCCGACCAGAACGACCTGCTCGACCAGCCCCTGGAATTGCCGAACGATCAGTTCAAGCCAGGTTTGCCCCTCCATGGGGATCAAATGTTTCGGCCTGCCCATCCTGGTGCTCCGCCCGCCGATGAGCACGCACCCCCAGACCGGCGCGGGTCCGGTCACGTCCTGAGCCATGGCTCAGCCTCCGTTGCCGGAAATATTCCGGCGGCCCGGCCGCGTCGAAGCAGTTCCGTCACCGCCGCCCGGCCCTCCTCGCCGATCTCCAGAGAGAAATCATTCACATACAGGGAAATATGATCCCGCAGCACTGCACTGTTCATCTCCTGGGCATTCGTCCTTATATAGGCCATGCCCCCTTCCGGATTGCTCCTGGCCCAGAGGAGGCTTTCCCGGATCGCGCCCTCGATATCCGCGAGAACGCTCACGGGAAATTCTTTCCTTGCGGCAATACACCCCAGCGGAATCGGCAGCCCGGTTTCCTCTTCCCACCACCGGCCGAGATCTTGCAGGCAACAGAGCCCCTGCTCCTGGTAAGTGAAGCGGCTCTCATGGATGATCACCCCGCAATCCACCTCGCCCTTCACCACCGCCCCCATTATCCGGTCAAAGGGCAGCACGCGGAGTCGGCTAATCCCGGGCGCGTAAAGACGCAGGAGCATGGCCGCGGTGGTGTACGCTCCCGGAATGGCAATGGTGCAGGTCGCGATATCAGGCCGCCGGCCGGGTCCGGCCACCAGCAGGGGGCCGCAGCCCCGCCCCAGGGCCGCGCCGGCGGAGAGCAGAACATAGCGGTCCAGAACATGGCCCAGCGCGTGGAAAGAAAGCTTGCTCACGTCGAGCTTCCCTTCCATGGCCCAGAGGTTCAAGGTTTCCACGTCGGCATGGACCGGCGGCGCGAAGGAAATGCGATCGCGGGAGATCAGGCCGTGGGCCAGGGCATAAAAAATAAAGGTGTCATTGGGACAGGGCGAATAGCCGATGGTCAGCGCCCTGTTCATTGCCGGGTCTCCTTTCGGGGCGTCTGCGCCAGCAGGCCAGCCAGGACCAAGGCGGCCGCTTCCCCGGCCCGGCGACAGGCCCCGCCCAACTGCCATCGGCTGGTATCCCGATCCTCCACCAGATTGCTGATACAGCGCAGCTCAAGACACGGCAAAGCAAATTCCTTGCACACCCTGGCAACAGCCGCGCCCTCCATGTTTTCGCATAGTCCCTGATGGCGCCGGGCCAGCATCTCGCCCCGCCGGGCCGTGCCACTGGCGCAACTCACCGTGACAAAGACGCCGCGAAAATACGAAAAGCGCTCCGCGGCCAGGGCCTTTTCCGCCCGAGCCAGCAAATCGCCGTCCATCTCGAATACCCCGGGCGGCCGGAGCTTCTTACCGGCAACCGGCTCGATGCGATCACCGAGACAGACTCCTAGGTCACCCAAAACTTCCCGCTCGGCCAGGCAGATATCCAGGAGTTCGGGAGTGTCCCCGCGGCGGGGCTGGATATAAGCGCCGGCCACGCCGATATTGACAACGCTGCTGATGGTGCCGGCATTACCGTGCAGCCAGGAAGATAACCGGACCGCCGTCTCCACCGGACCGATGCCGGTGACCAGGTTCACCACGGATTCGTGCCGAAAGACGCTCAGCAAGGGTCCCATTTCCAGATCCGTGGCGGCGGTTACCAGCAACATGTGATTCCTTTTCAGCTCAGGCTGCGGTATAATAACTATTTTCAGGGGCGGATACCGACCGGAAAACGGCCGGCCCGTACCCAGTGTAAATGAGCCTGCCCCTGTTTGCAAGGTCTCTCCACAGGGTGGAATGTTCGCCCAAGCCAACAATGATGATTCCGCAAAAAGTCAAAACCATGTGCATCCGTCACTGTGATTTCAACGAGTTATACGGGCAGGCGGCGTCAGCCCGGTGCTTTTTTTCAGGACCGGCGGTAATGGCTGCAAAGGCGCCTGTCGCCCCTCTGAAAAATGATTTTCAACTCTCGGCCTATGATTATCATCTGCCCGAGGAAAATATCGCCCAGCATCCCGTAGACCGCAGGGACCAGTCGCGCCTGCTGGTGCTTGACTGCCCGGCCGACACCATCGCTCATCGCCGGTTTGCCGATATCACCGAACTCCTCATGCCCGGCGACCTGCTGGTGGCCAACAATACCAGGGTCTTCCCGGCCCGACTGTTCGGGGTCAAAGAAAGCGGGGGCAAGGTGGAAATCCTTCTCCTGCACTATCCGGAAGCCCGCGCAGCCTCCGGCAAAAGCGATTTCCAGAATACGGCCGAAGCCCTGGTCCTGCTGAAAAGCTCCAAGCGGCCCCGGCCCGGCAGCAGACTTCTTTTCGGCGAGGATTTGCAGGCCACGGTCCTGGAACTTTTTCCCGACGGCAAGGTCCGGCTGGCGCTGCACTTTTCCCTGCCGACGGGACAGCATCTGGCCGACCTGCTCGCCCGCCTCGGGCAGATGCCGCTGCCGCCTTACATCAAACGGCCGGCCGGCACCACCGGCGAAGATTTCGAGCGCTACCAGACCCGTTTCGCCGTTCACACCGGCTCGGTGGCAGCGCCCACCGCCGGACTCCACTTCTCCGATGAGCTGCTGGCGACCATCCGGGAGCGGGGCGTCACCCAGGCCACCGTCACCCTGCACGTAGGCTACGGCACCTTCGCACCGGTACGCTGCGACAACATCCACGAACACCGGATCCACGCCGAATTCGCGGAGGTTCCGCTGGAAACCGCCGAGGCGGTGAATCGAACCAGGAGGGAGGGCGGCCGGATCTGGGCCGTGGGGACGACCACCACCAGAACCCTGGAATTCTGCGCGGACGAACAGGGACGGCTCAAACCCTTTCAGGGTGCCTGTGATCTTTTTATTGTCCCCGGCTACCGGTTCAGGGTGGTGGACAACCTCATCACCAACTTTCACCTGCCGCAGTCATCCCTTCTCTTCCTTGTATCAGCCCTGGCCGGTCGAGAACGGATCCTGGCCGCGTACGCCAGGGCGGTCGAAATGGGGTACCGCTTCTACAGCTACGGCGACGCCATGGCGATCCTGACCAGACCTCGCTGATCTGGCTGGAGCTGCTGCGACATCCTAATCTTGATGAACCCGCAAAAACATAAAATTACGCCGCCGATGGCTAAGCACAAAAGTTCGATATACAGGTAAGCGAACGGAGTGAGACTCCGAGGCGTGGTGGTGTCTGCCATGCACAGGCGTACACAGGGTACGCCGAGCATTGGCCGAACCCGCCACAACGCGGTAGATCGGACTTTTTGCGACGCCATCAATCTTTGACAGTTGAAAAAACAGGTGTATACTATCCATTAATGCTCAACCGGGCTGTCATGCCGCCGAAAATCGGATGATGCCGGCAATTCAAGGAGGTTCGTCATGGCAATTCAAAAGAAATATCTGAAATCCAAACCGGTGTGCAAAGTGACCTTCCGCCTGCCGAAGGAGGCGGTGGGATCGGCCAGGAAAGTCTGCATCGTCGGAGACTTCAATGCCTGGAAAAAAAAGGCGACTCCGCTCAAAAGACTCAAAAGCGGTGAATGCAAGATCACCCTTGACCTTGCGTGCGGCAGGGAATACCAGTTCCGCTACCTGCTGGACAATACCACCTGGGAAAATGACTGGGATGCAGACAAATATGTGCCCTCAGCCTACCATGACGTGGAAAATTCGGTGGTGATCGTCTGACCGGTTCCTCTGCCGAACAGCGCCGGGCCGTTCGGCAGAGGCGCAATAAAAAACCCGGCCGCAGCCGGGTCGTGAAGCAATAAAAACCTCCGGTCAGGCCGCTGCCGCCGGGCAGCTCTTGCAGCCTCCGCCGCCCGGGCAAGCCGGGGGTGCGGCACTGTCCTTCTTGGCGACGGAATCGCCCTTGCCGTTGGACAAGCCGCTGTAGCCGTCGGTATACCAGCCGCCGCCCTTGAGTTGAAAGGAACTCACCGACACCAGTTTCCGTACCTCGCCTTCACAGGCCGGACAATTTTTGAGCGGTTCATCGCTCATCCGCTGCTGCACTTCAAAGACCTTGTCGCAGGACGGGCATTCATATTCATAGACCGGCATGACCCCACCTCATATAAAAAAATTAATAAATTAAAAAAGTTAAAGAAAAAACCGAAACGTCTTCAGTTTTTTTTCGAACCTACAATAATCCCGGCGGCCCCTGCTGTCAACCTCCGGTTGCCGAAGATACGCCCCCCTCTTCCATCGGCGCAAAAGATCCTGCCCCCCCCTCTCTCTTTACTTTTTTGCCATTAGCATTGATCCTTTTACCATGCAGCACTTCGCGCCAGCAGATGTAATTCGAGTCCGGTGCCGGTTCCGATGCCATGGAACAGTCGTCCCGTCCAGTTGCCTCGCCAGCCATCCTCGCCGCAATGCCCCCCTTGCCCGATCCTCGCCCTAAATGACAACAATAATTGTTCTTTACTTCCCATTCCTGAAGACGTTATCGCTCTCCTCCTCTAATCCACCCTTCGGTGTTGTCATCGTAAGCGCTCTTCCTTCTCCAGATCTTTGCAACATGCCGAAAAAATACAGCGCATTGTAACGACCGCCTTTTTTGCCATCTTTTTTCAACCACCAGTAAATAAAAAAAAGAGAATAAAACAATTGCGTTTTTACAGTACATTTACTATCATGTTTCAGTTTTTATTGATAGTAACCTTGCAATCAAAAACTAGGAGATGAGGAAAAATGAGTAAATCTCTTGTTGAAATGACCGCGGAAATCGTCCAGGCGCAAATCAGCACCAAAGACATGTCCAAGGATGACATCAAGGCAGCGCTGCACGACACCTTCCTGACCCTGAAGGGGCTGCAGGACGCTGAATTGTCGGGACACTCTCTGGACCAGGCCGAAAGCAAGCCCGCCATGGCCCCGGAAAAATCCATCCAGAAAAACCAGGTGGTCTGCCTTGAATGCGGTCAGGCCTTCAAGATGCTCTCTCCCAAGCATTTGAAAAGCCACGACTTGACTCCCAAGGAGTACCGCAAGAAATACGGCTTTTCCATGCGGCAGCCGCTGTGCGCCAAGTCTCTGTCGGAGCGGCGTTCCGCTTCCGGCAAGAGCAGAGGGCTTCCCGAGAATCTGAAAAAGGCCATTGCCGCCCGGACCAAAAAGAAAAAATAAGCCTTCGGTTCACGCCGCCCATCCGCGCAAAGCTTTTTTTCCATGATCGGCATCTTTGATTCCGGTGTCGGCGGCATGACCGTGGCCCGGGCGATAGAACATCTCTGTCCGGACCTGCCGCTGGTCTACTTCGGCGACATCGCCCGCACGCCCTACGGCTCCAAAAGTCCGGATACCATCATCAGGTATTCCCGGTTCAACACTGATTTCCTGCTGGAGCAGGGCGCGAAACTCATCGTCGTTGCCTGCAACTCGGCTTCCAGCGCGGCCGCCGACGCCCTGCGCTTCCACTATTCAGTGCCGGTTCTGGACGTCATCACCCCGGCAACGATCAAAGCGGCGGAGCTCAGCGGTGCCGGCCGAATCGGGATCATCGGCACCAGGGCCACTGTGAAGAGCGGCATCTATCCGCAGCGGATCCGGGAGATCAGGCCTGACGCCAAGGTGTTCAGCCAGGCCTGCCCGCTCCTGGTCCCCCTGGTTGAGGAAGGATGGTTGAACAAGCGGGAGACCAAAATGATCCTGCGCGGCTACCTGCATCCCCTGCGCCTTAAAAAAATCGATACCCTGGTCCTCGGCTGCACCCATTATCCGCTGCTCAAGCAGCTGATCGGCCCCCGGATCGGCAATCAGGTCCGGCTCATCGACTCGTCGGTGGAGATGGCCCTGCATGTGCAGGCCTATCTGGATGCCCATCCCGAGCTGAAGGAACGGCTGCGCGGCAAGGGTGGTGCCAGCCGTTTTTATGTGTCGGACTGCACCGAGGCTGTCGAACAGATGGCCGCACGAATTTTCGGCCGCCCCTTGGAACTGCAAACCATAGCGACTTGAGACCATGTCCCCTCACTGCCTGCCAAAACGCGTTCTTTCCCTCTGGGTAATTCTCCTGGCCCTGCTCGTCCCCTGCCGACCGTTGCCGGCCCAGGAGTCCCCGGAGACCGAGACCGAGGCCCTGGCCAGAAGGCTACAGCACGTGTACGCCGGCCTGACCAGCCTGACCTTTGATTTTCAACAGGTCACCAGGACCGGCGGCCGGGAACGGAGCGGCCAGGGCAATGCCGTATTTTATAAGCCTTTGACAACGGCGGGAAAACCCGAGGCCGGCGAGCGATCGCGCAGCGTCATGCGCTGGAATTACACTGAACCCGATCGCCAGGTGATCATCAATGATGGTCGCACCCTGTCCATTTACACCGAAAAAGACCAGCAGCTGATCAGGACCCCGGCCAAGGAGCTCGAATCCGACATCACCTACGCCTTTTTTGCCGGGACCAGGAACCTGCTGGACGACTTCGAGGCTCAGGCGCCCGCGGAAGAGGTCCTCGCCTCCCGGGTCGGTGCGCCGAGAACCTTGCTGCTGGTGCCCCGCACCCCGCACAATCAGATCAAGTCGGTGCAGATCTGGCTTGATGAGCGCGACATCATCCAGCGCCTCCTGCTCACCGACCACTTTGACGCGGAAACAGAGCTGCTCTTTTCCCGGATCATGCTCAACAGCCTGCCGCCGGACGACCCCCGGCAAATAGAGGAGATCATCTCCTTTCAGCCGCCAGCGGGCACCGAAGTCATCACCCGGTAAACGTGCGGGTCATCCTCGCCTCCATGCCCTGGGCGATCTTTCATCGCCCCTCCATCCAGCTGGCCGCGCTCAAGGGATACCTGCAGGCCATGGACAAAAGTATCAGCGTTACCGCCAGCCATCCCTGCCTGGCGGCGGCCGGGGCCATCGGCACCGAAGCCTACCGCCTGCTCTCCGAGCACTGCTGGGCCGGGGAGGCCCTGTACAGCAGCCTGCTTTTTCCGGAGCAGCGCGAAAGGGCCATGCGGGTCTTTCGCCGTGATCTCGGCCCCGGCACGCTCCGCCGCCTGCCGGACTTTGACCGGCTCGCCGGACAGCTCGACGAGCAGCTGGACGTTTGGCTAGCCGGCCTCTCCACGGTTGATTATGATCTGGTCGGCTTTTCCGTCTGCTTCAGCCAATTGCCGGCGACCCTGCTGGCCGCGCATCGCCTGAAGCAGCGCCGCCCGGATCTTCCGGTCGTTCTGGGCGGTTCGACCTGCGCGCCGGCCATCGCTTCCTCGCTGCTGGCCGTCTTTCCCCAAATCGACTTCATCATCACCGGCGAGGGCGAAATCCCCCTGCTGTCGCTCTGCCGATTTCTGGCCGGCAAGGATCCGGAGCCCGACGCCCGGGTTCTGACCCGTTCCCGCCCTGCCCGCGAAACCGCGGATCAGCCCTGTTCTGCTACGGTTGCCGGCCAGATCAAAGACCTCGACAGCCTGCCCATCCCGCCCTACGAAGATTATTTTACGGAACTGCGCCAATCAGGGCTGAACTTTATCCCGGAGCTCCCGCTGGAATTTTCACGGGGCTGCTGGTGGAACCGCTGCGCCTTCTGCAACCTGAACCTGCAATGGCAGGGGTTCCGGCGCAAAAGCAGCGAGCGGATGCTCAAGGAAGTGGCGGAACTGCGCAGGAACTACCGCTGCCTCGATTTCTGCTTCACCGACAACTCCCTGCCGGTCGCCGAGGCGCAGCGTTTTTTTGCCGAAACGGCAAAGCAGGATGCGGACCTCTCCTTTTTCGGCGAAATACGCATCCTGAAAAATCCCGAGGCCTACGCCCGTTACCGGCAAGGGGGACTGCGCTCCGTCCAGATCGGCATCGAGGCCCTTGCCGACTCCCTGCTGACAAAGATAAACAAAGGGACCTCGGTCATGGACAATGTGGCGGCCATGAAGTACTGCCAGGCCGCCGGCATCCGCCTGGACGGCAATTTGATCGTTGAATTTCCTTCCAGCACGAGCGAGGAGGTCGCGGAAACCCTGCGCGTCCTCGATTTTGTCCTGCCCTTCCGTCCTCTTGCCGCCGCCTCTTTCTTTCTCGGGCACGGCAGCCCGGTCTGGCAACGGCCGGCGGACTTCGGGCTCACTGGACGCGGCCAGCATCCCTGGAACCGCGACCTGTACCCCCGGGAGGTCCTCGCCCGGCTCTCCATGCTCATCGACACGGGTAAAGGCGGGCGCGGACGCCAACGAGACCTCTGGCAACCGGTCAGAAAAAAAATGAGGGAATGGTCAGCGTTCCACCGGCAGCGGTCCGAGCAGGGACCGGCCCTCAGCTACCGCGACGGCGGCGACTTCCTGATCATTCGCCAGGAGCGGCCGGGCCAGCCGGTCCTTCACCACCGCCTGCACGGCCTTTCCCGGGAACTGTACCTCGCCTGCGCCACCCCGGCGACGAAAAAAGACTTGCTCAAAAAAGGCAAGTCGATTACCGGTCAGCAGCTTGACGCCTTTCTGGGCGATCTGGAACAAAAACAGCTCCTGTTCCGTCACGGCGACCTTTCCCTGGCCCTGGCGGTCCGGGTGCCAAAGCGGCCCTGACACCTGCCCGCCGGCCGGGCAAAACCCTTCGTACCAACTGGAAGAATCATGAGCGAAGAACGATTCGAAGACCTGTTCGGCGACAAAAAGATCAAAACCCCGAAATTGAAGCCAGGCGACCGGATCGAGGCGATGGTGGCCGGGATCAGCGGCGAAAGCGTCTTTCTCGACATCGGCGGCAAAAGCGAGGGCGTCATGGCCGCCTCGGAGCTACTGGACGAGAACGGCGAGGTCCGGGTCAAGACCGGCGATACCCTCAGCGTTTTTTTCCTGGCCGACCGCCGGGGCGAGCTCCTCTTCACCACCCGTCTGGGCTCCGGCCACACCACGGTCCGCGAACTGGAGGACGCCTTTAATTCGGGCATTCCGGTCCAGGGCCGGGTCAGCGGCGAGATCAAGGGCGGCTTCGAGGTACAGGTGGCCGGCCAGCGGGGCTTTTGTCCCTATTCACAGATGGATCTCCGGCGCATCGAAGACCCGGCCGCCTACCTGGACCAGGTCTTCTCCTTCCGGATCATGGAATACGGAAACCAGGGCCGCAACCTCATCCTCTCGGCCAGGGCAGTGCTGGAGGAGGAACGGGCCGAACGGCGGGAGAACCTGATCCAAACCCTGAAGGAGGGCGACCGGGTGCGGGGCACCGTCACCTCGCTGCGTGATTTCGGGGCCTTTGTCGATATCGGCGGGGTGGACGGGCTGATCCCGATCTCCGAGCTGGCCTGGGGCCAGGTGGGCCGGGTCGAGGATGTCCTGAGCCGCGGCCAGGAAGTGGAGGTGGTGGTCAGAAAGCTGGACTGGGACCATGACCGGATCAGCCTCAGCCTGAAGGAAACCCTGGAAAACCCGTGGCAGCGGGTTCTGGAAAAATACCCGGTCGGCTCCATCCACCGGGGCCATGTCTCCCGGCTTGCCCAGTTCGGCGCCTTTCTCACCCTGGAACCCGGGGTCGACGGCCTGCTCCACATCTCCAAACTGGGGGCCGGCCGCAAAATTCATCACCCAAGGGAGGCAGTAGAGGTCGGCCAGGAACTCACCGTCCGGGTGGAATCCATCGACCAGGAAAAGCAGCGCATCTCCCTCCAGCCGGAAGACTATGCGGAGAGTGCGGAAACCGACGCCAAGACCAAGGAAAAACCCTTTGTGCCGTCAGCGCCCCGATCGCTGGGTACCCTGGGCGACGTGCTGGCGGCGTCCATGCAGAAGAAAAAACGGTGATACCAGTTGCTCAAGGGATGGCGCATAATCACCCCATCGAGCCACAACCCTGTTCAGCAGATTCGATTACATCTGCATGGTTACGGATAACCTGAGATTCGGGAATTGAGTTGTTTTGACAAATTGCTCTTGGGTCGGGCCGCCCTCTTCCCTCTTAATGCTGAGCTCAACATAAAAAATGATTGTTGAGCAACACCCACGCGTAGCATTTGCTGCCAGTTTGGGAAAGGGCCGTTTCCTAAGGGCCTGGAAAGAAATAAGTGTTACAAATAGGCGCTCAGATTTGGGTCAGATTTGGGCGGGCCGATTGAACAAAACCGCAGGCGTAGCAGCGCTACATCGAGGATTTTGTGATTGAGGCCCGGCCGAAGATGGCCCGAAGATGAGATGCATAGTGTTACAGTTATTTCTTTCCAGGCCCTAACGACCGAGGAAATCGATCCGGTCCTTGTCGCCAAGAAAGATATCCTGGCGGTTCAGCCCTTTGGCTATAATGCGGGGGACTGCCCGGGGGACATCGATACGTTGATGTCTCGGCATGGTTTTTATCATGCAAGCCAAAACAATCTTATCAATTAACCTATTAAACTAACTCCCCCCTCTACCCTTTCCTGTTATACCGTTATCTCTTCCGTTGGCAAGATTTGCCGGCCATGTCTTACTGTTAAAATGCAGACTTTGCTTGTTATAACAGCGTAAATGATACGATAATTTCCATAAATTATTTCACGTATATCATCCCTCTGAGTTTCAGGAACTATTCTTCCTGACATTGGCGACGATTTTAAAACACCAACTTTTTCAAACAATGCCTCGATCCATTTTGCTGCTGCAATGGGGTTGTCTTGAGCAATATACTCCGAGATTTCTGATGCTCTTTCTATAGCAAGTGGGGACCATATAATTTTCATTTTATTATACGTTCCATAATTTTCGTTTTTGCATCGTTATGATTGACGCCTTCGCCAGCTTGAACCTGTGCCATAGCAGTGTGTATGTCTTGCAGAACTTCGATTTTTTCCTGCATGGCCTCGTATTCCCCAACGTCAATTAAAACTGCGACACCTTTCCCGTGTTGTGTGATAACTAGAGGTCTTTTGGTGTCGTGAACTTGTTTTAAAAAAGATGCAATTCCTGTCCGGAATTCTGACATGGGTCGAATGTCTTGATCGATTTTGAGCCTTTGCATAATGCACCTCCTGCATTCTATTTAGTACATTATAGCGTACATAAAAGTGTCGGTCAAGGTGTGGGGAGGTAGTTGAGATAGACCCGCCAGTTAACCGACCGCCCTCTCGCAGATCCCTGCGTGCGGTTCTCCGCACAGGACTCTTCAGTATTGTTCGCTTCGTACAAGCGCAAAGGTTGAACTAAGCGCAAGATGCGAGAAGGAATAGAGATGTATTGAGTTTCTTAGTTTCTTATGGATGTCCCGCTTGCCCCGTTAATTCAGGGCGTCTTTTGTTAAAGTGGCCTCCAGTACGTCGAAGGGCTGCCTGGTAACTTTCATGATATATTCGGCTTCCGATTTTTTAGACCATTTCCCTTTGACGTAATCGGAAAAATCTCTTGAGAACATCCGGTCAATGAGGTCTTCAAGGTCCTCTTTCTTGACCTCAATGCCATTGTCGTTACCAGAAAAAGGATCCTTAATCATCACCTTGGAGGGCATCATCCAGTGGGTGCCGAATGTGCCTTTTGCACGCATGGCATCCGGCATAGGCAGGTATACGAGCCGTATTTTGTTTTTTTGCTTGGAGATCGATTCATGCAGCTGTTCCACGTGGGTGAAGAGTTCCTTGATCAGACCGTCGGCAATTTTCTCGGAGGCTCCGAATTTTGCCCCCACCCCTCGGTCGCTCTTGTAATCAGGACCAAAAGCGGATGCATCCGCAATGATAATACTAATTTCCGGCAGAGCCAGAACCTGACCGCGCTTTTGCAGGGTTTCAAGGGCCTCGACCAGTGCAAGTAAAACGGAGATGATGCCCCGATTTTCCACTGCTCCGCCGTCTGTCACCCAAAATGGTTTCCCGTCAATCGTAACTGCGGCATTTGAAAATACAGGCGGGAAATTTGCACTCAACGATGCGGCGTTAACCAATTTTGCCTGCGGGTCGTTTACAATTTTATAAGGGAGGTCGAATCCCCAGACACCATCGCCGGTTGCGGGTTTCCTGCTGAAATTCGAAGCAAGGTTCGTCACCACAAGCAGCCCGCCCGCGGAGGAGGCGGTGGTTTTCTGATATACAGAACCCTCGGTTGCTGGAGATCCGCAAAGCGAGGTATTGAAGATAAGCCCCATGTCTCTGATTTCACCGAGAATCTCCCGCCGTTTGACTTCTTCGGATACTCCGGCGTGAAGGAACCGGCGCTGAAAGCTTTCGGTCAGAAGTTGACCGAGCCGTATGCTGGATACGACACGCCACTCACCGGCACCGGCGATGACGTCTTCAATGAAAGGAGAGGCGAGGGTTTTCCGCATCTTAACCCATGCTTCGTCGTTTTTTTGGCGCAGGGATGGTTTGTGGATTGCAAAGTAGGAAAGGGCTGCGCTGCCCCCGGAAACCCCGCTTGCCAGAATCAGACGATCTATCTGGTCGAGACGCCAGATGCCATGCAGGACAGCTGTAGTATAAAGCGCAGCACGAGTACCGCCGCCGGAAGCGGCAAGCATGATAACGGGCTTTTCTCCGGATGCCAGCAGGGACTCGGAGAGGTCATAGGTACGCGCTTCCGTGCTTTCCGCAACAAGGCCGGGCTCCTGGTCCAGGCGATGCAGGGTTACACCGAGAATGACAAGAACAGCAACAAAAGATAACGAACAAACTCCCGCGAAGACCCGGAATCGCTGAACAACTCTGACCGCCTCTTCCCGGAGGTCTGATCGCGCGGATTCCGGGGCTGTCTGGACAATTTGATTCAGGAATTCCGAGGGTTCAAACATACGCATGTTTTTACCCTGCTTGCTTGGAATCACGGCAATGCGGCCCCCGCCGTGGCGTTCGATCCTGCCGGTTGGATTCTTGAACCTGTCAAAGTCGCTTAACAGATCCAGGGTCGCCTGGTCGATCCAGAAGTCATAGAACCAGAAAAGCGAATAGGTGGAAAAAATATAGGAGAAAATAAGCAGCTTTGATCCGGCATCAAATATGGTTGTAACGTAGCTTACCCCGGCAAGCCGGAGGATGGCGAGAAGCACTATGGCCAAGGTTACCAACAGCGTGCCGCCGGTGAAAAAAACGTGGTGAACAAGGCGGACGAATGCGTCTCGATCAGGGTCATAGCTGCCTGCCGCAAAAAGCATCCATGAAAAGAATAAAGCAGTGATGGCCCATGGCCAGATGGGGTCCTGAGGGACAACCAACACCACAAGGGCAACAGGCGTGATCATGTGCAGGGGTTTGCGCATGATCACCAGGAGGAAAGCGCCGATAACATCCCATTTGTTAAAACCTTTCGGGCTTCCCTGATCCGCTATCTTGTTGGCATCAAAATGATCAGCCGAATTAAACTTTCTGATGGCATCGTCCGGTAGTGCAAAAACTTTCCAGCGCATCAGCATATAGGCAATGGGCACGGCGATAGACAGTGCAAGCAAGGACAGGCCGCTATAATAGTGGCGGTAAATGACATGGGTTGCCTGGGCATGATTGTCCCCTATGATCCATGTTGAAAAAACCAAAGCGGTGATCAGCCCGAACTGGAGCCATGCCATTCCATGCCAATTATTCTGAAGAAAGTAGCTGAGCTGGATGACCAGAGCCAAGGTAAGCAGAAAGACAGCCGCCCAAATGTTGAGCCACCCCCTATCACCACCGTGGCCCCAGGCTAACGTGGGGCCGAACAGGATAAACACATAAACTGTCAATCGGCGTTTAAAATTGACCCCCAATCGGCGTCCAATTTTGACCCCCCATTGGTAAAAAAATATTCATCATGACGGTGGTCACTGTCTGTTTC
>QZJD01000054.1 GCA_003604995.1 Desulfobulbus sp.
TCCTTTCCCGTGCTGTACCTGAAGACCGCCGGCACCAGTATGAACCTGCTGTGGCCCTTCCTGCTGACCCTGGTCATCGCCATCTTCGGCGTAATGATGGGCGCGGGCGGTGGTTTTATCATGAACCCGCTCCTGGTGTCGCTCTTCCCGGCGCTGCCCCATACGGTGGTGGCCGGCACGGTCATGCCGACGGTGCTTTTTTCCCAGGGCAGCGGCATTTACAACTATTCGAAAATCAAGTTCATCAACTGGAAGTTGGGTATTGGCATTGGCTGCGCCATGCTGCTGGGCGGCTTCATCGGCCCCAAGCTGACCGAGTTGATCACCCTTGATCAGTTCAAGTTCGCCTTCGGCTGGATTCTCATTGTCCTCGCCGGTTTGATGTACTGGCAGACCACGGCCGGCTATCTGGCCAAGAACAAGAAAGAACAGGCCATTCTGAAGGAATTCAAGAAACGGGCCGAAGAAGCCGCCAAGGCCAAAAAATAAGGAGGAATGACAATGAAAGTTGAATTCTGGGGTCAGGAATTTGAAGCGAATATGATTACCGGCTGCACCGGAGGTTTTCTTATCGCGGTCATGTCCTCCATGTTCGGTTTCGGCGGGGGGCCCTTTATGGTGCCGCTGATGACCGTTGCCATGCGTCTGCCCATGTATATCGTGGTGGGCAGTTCGCTCTTGGCCATCTTTTTCAACACCGCCATGGGGACCATGCGCCATTACCAGTTCGGCAACTTTGATCTGTTGTTCTTTCTCGCCATGTTTCCGGCAGCCCTGCTGGGCGGTTATATCGGCCCGCAGATCGCCAAGCGTGTCAGCCCTCTGGTTGTGAAGCGCATCGCCTGCGTTGGCCTCATCCTGCTGGCCCTCAACCTGCTGGGCGTGTATTGATGATGGGATAGTATTATAGACTGAAGACTGAAGACTGAAGACTGAAGGCTGAAGGCGGACGTCGTCCCCGAAGCTTTTGGTCTTCAGCCCGTCTCCCCACCAGAAAACCCGTGTCTCGTGATGCGCCATGCTCGGTTTCCTCAATCGGATCGCTCTGCAGTTCATTGCGCCGAAAAAAGCCATCCGGGCGAAATACCGTGCGTTCAAGGAGCTGCTGGGCCACGACCGGTCGTGCCACAAGCTCCTTGCCGAACTGGAGGAACTGTATTACCAAAACGGCAGGGTTGACCTCAACCGGATCCGCCGTCTGCACCGGGAACTCGCCGCCGGGGTCTACACCATGGTCGGCTGTCTCGACCGCATGGCGCCGGGCTCGTACCTTACCTTGCGGGCCTATGCCAAAAAAATCGATTTCTACGGACGCATCGCCTTAACGCCCCTCCAGCCGGTCCCGGCCTCGCCTTTTGTTGTGCCGCTGGAAGACGCGAATCCGGACGAATTGCGAATCGGCGGCAAGGGGCTGCACCTCAGCCAGCTCCAGCGGGAATTGGGTCTGCCCGTCCCGGAAGGGTTTATTGTTACCACCTCCGCCTTTAGGTATTTTCTGGAGGCAAACAACCTTCGGGCCAGGATCGAGAACCTGCTCGGACTGGCCGATATCCGGGAGCCGCACTCCCTGGCCGCAATCTCGGAGAAACTTATCGAGATGGTCGAAGAGGCGGAGATTCCCGAACGGCTGGCGCGGGAGATGGGCGAGAGTCTTGCCGCTCTGGCGATGCGTACCGGGGCAAAACACTTTGCCGTGCGCAGCAGTGCGGTCGGCGAGGATTCGTTGCTTTCTTTTGCCGGGCAGTATGAATCCGTCCTCGCCGTGGGCGCGGATCAGCTGATAACCGCCTATCGCAGAGTCCTTGCCGGAAAATATTCGGCCAACGCCCTGTATTATCGCATCAATGCGGGCCTCCTGGACGAGGAGACCCCCATGGCGGTCGTGGTGCAGAGGATGATCGACGCCAGTTTGAGCGGCGTGGTGACGACCCGGGAGTCGGCCGGCATCCCCCGCGCCGGGGTGGTCATCCGCTTGGTCGAAGGGCTTGGCGACCAACTGGTCGGAGGGCGATGTACGCCGGAAACCGTGACGGTCACGCCGTCGGCGGAGGGATTTCGGGTCGAA
Source organism: Desulfobulbus sp. (assembly GCA_003604995.1). Lineage (GTDB taxonomy): Bacteria > Desulfobacterota > Desulfobulbia > Desulfobulbales > Desulfobulbaceae > UBA10518. Next base: position 2,066 of record QZJD01000054.1, read on the forward strand.
CGGAGCAGCCTGGCCGGCATTACCGATGATCAGGCCCTGCGGCTTGCTTCCTGGGCGAGGCGGATAGAAAGTTTTTATCAGGCGGCCCAGGAGATTGAATGGAGCATGGACCGGCAGGGCGTCCTGTATCTGCTGCAGGCCAGGCCTCATCGCATTCAGGAAAAGGTCGCGGAAGTCGAGCAGCTTGACGTCAGCGGCTTTGCCGTTCTGATCGACGAGGGCGAAGCCGCTTCCCTGGGCGCGGCCTGCGGGCCGGTGTACAGGATCGCGCATGAACAGCAACTGGCGGAAGTCCCCGAAGGCGCGGTCCTGGTCACCGCGGTCACCCCGCCGACCTATGTCCTGGCCCTTGATCGGGTCTGCGCCGTGGTGGCCGAGCAGGGCAGTGCGGCTGATCACTTTGCGTCGGTTGCCCGCGAGGCCGGTGTACCGCTGCTGGTCAACGCCCGCGGTGCTCTTGCCGTCCTGCCCGCAGGTCGGATGGTCACCGTTTGTCCGGACCTCGGCAGGGTGTTCGACGGCTGCCTCGATGAGGTCTTGGCGTATTATCCACGGCAGACGGTCGAGCAGCGGACCACTCCCGTGCGCGAGGCGCTGGCCCGGGCCGCGCCCTTTATCTTCCCCTTGCAGCTGGTCAATCCGGCGGGGGCAACCTTTGCCCCAGAGCATTGCCGCTCCCTCCATGACCTCATCCGGTTTGTCCACGAAAAAGGGGTACAGGCCATGTTTTTCCAGACCGCGACGAAGTTTGTGAAACGGTCGGCGGCCACCCTGCTTGATGTGCCGATTCCGGTACAGATCTACCTGCTTGATGTGGACGCCGATTTTCCCGGAGCGTCTGCCCCGGAAGAAGCGACGCCGGACGATGATGCCCGGTCGGCGCCGCTTCGGGCGGTGCTTCGGGGAATGACCCACCCCGGTATCACCTGGCGCCATCATGCCCATTTTGACTGGAAAAATTTTAGCGAGCTCACCATGGCCGGCGGGATCGTCGCCGGCAGCGATCCCTCCTTTGCGAGCTATGCCGTGGTTGCCCGGAATTATCTGAACCTGAACCTTCGTTTCGGCTATCATTTTGTTTTGCTGGATGCCCTGTGCGGAGCGGTGGTTGAAGAGAACCATATTTTGCTCCGTTTTGCCGGAGGGGGGGGCGAGGCGGCGGGGGTCGCGCTGCGCCTCGCCTTCATCGCGGCGATCCTTCGCCGTCTCGGGTTTTCGGTACAGACCAAAGGGGATTTGCTCGAAGGCCAGTTGATGCGGTATAGTCAAGAAATCATGCTGGAGAAGCTCGACCAGCTGGGGCGCCTGCTTGCCGCGACCACCCTCATGGACATGGTGATCAGGGACGAAGACATGGTCGACAGAATGGTGGAGGGATTCATGAACGAAGATTATGATTTTTCCGGGGCGGGTGATGGATGAGCGGCTATCAGCTCACCTGGATAACCGACAATCTGGCGGTGGGCCATGCCCCCATGTCGTACGCCGAACTGGACCAGATCAGGGCGCAGGGGATCGACGCCATCGTCAATCTCTGCGGCGAATTCTGCGATCTGCACGAGATCGAGCGGGAAACCGGTTTTGAGGTCTATTTTCTGCCGATTGCCGACGAAAGCGCCCCGGACATGGCGGAAATGGAAAAAGGACTGCACTGGCTCGACGAGGCCATCTACCTCGGCAAAAAGGTTCTGGTCCATTGCCGGCACGGGATAGGCCGCACCGGCACCTTCGTCACCGCCTATCTGCTCCGCAGGGGGTTGGGCATGAAAATGGCGGACAAGGTGCTGCGCCATTCCAAGGCCGCGCCGGCCAATTATTCGCAATGGAGATTTGTAAAAAAATACGGCAAAAAATCAGGCAGGCTGACGATCCGGGAGCCCCAGCTGGAACATCGGCACATCGTCGATCTGGGCGCCTTTTTCAGCGAATATGAAGGACTGGTTGCGGAGGTGGAAAAGAGGGTTGCCGCATCCCTTGCGGACAGTCCGGCTCCCCGCTGCGGCATTGATGACACTGCTGGCTGCCACCGTTACTTTGAACTGCGGCTGATCGAGGCCATCTATCTGAGCAACAGGTTGAATAAAACCCTGACCAGCGAAAAGCGGGAAGAGATCATCGCGCGCGCGATGGCCAATGCCCGCCTGACCCGGTGTCTCGCCCAGTCGCCTGAGGTGACCTCAGCCGAGGAACTGGCCCTTGACTATCTGGGCGAGAATCAACCCTGCCCGCTCCTGGAAGAGAATGGCTGTCTGCTGCCGCAATATCGACCGCTGTCCTGCCGATTGTACGGGCTTGACGATAAAATCGGTTCACTTCCCGAAAGAGACGAAATTCTCGCCAACCTCTCCCGCTCGGTCTTTCTCGCTCTTTCCGGCACACTGCCCGGCGAATCGCTCTTTCGCGCATCCTTTGCCGATGTGGTTTCCGGCCGGTTCATCCAGACCTATTTCCACTACCTCGGTTCTCTGACCCCGCGCCATGAAGAAACTTGACCCCGCGCCGGCCGCGCACGGCAAGCAGCTGGTGCTGATCGTTGACGACGAGCCGGACATGCTGCATATGCTCAAGCTGGTGGTGGCCCGCCAGTGCGACTGCGAGGTGATTCTCGCCTCCAGCGGTCGCATGGCCCTCAAAGAACTGGAAAGCAACCGGCCCGACGTGGTGGTCACCGATATCAAGATGCCGGACCTCGATGGCCTGCAGCTGCTCAAAAAGATCAATTCGCTGGACAGCACCATCTCGGTGATCATCATGACCGGCTACGGCACCATCGAGATGGCGGTGCAGGCGCTGAAGGACGGCGCCTATGATTTCCTGCAGAAGCCTTTTGACAAGGATCATATCGTCCGGGTGATCCGCTATTGTCTCGAACGCACCCGCCTGCTGCGCGACAACCGCCACCTCCAGGAGAAGCTGGATGACCTGGAGCCGCCCAGGGGCTTTGTCGGCCAGTCGCCGGCCCTGCGCCGGACGCTTGATCTGATTGCGAAAATAGCCGATACGGACGCCACCGTGCTCATCCGCGGCGAGTCCGGCACCGGTAAGGAGCTGGCGGCGCGGGCCTTGCACGATCTGAGCCGCAGGCGGGCGCGCCGGATGGTCACCGTTAACTGCCCCGCCCTGCCGGAACAGATTCTGGAGAGCGAGTTGTTCGGCTACAGCAAGGGTGCCTTTACCGGTGCGAGCCAGGACAAGCAGGGGTTGTTTCTGGCCGCCGATCAGTCGACGATTTTGCTCGATGAAATCGCCGATATTCCGGTGACGGTCCAGACCAAGCTTCTGCGGGTCCTCCAGGAAAAAGAGATTCAGCCTCTGGGCCAGAACCGGACGATCAAGGTCGACGTCCGGGTGGTGGCCTCCACCAACCAGGACCTGGAAGAGCGGATCCAGGCGGGCGCATTCCGCGCCGATCTGTTCTATCGTCTGAACGTCGTTACGGTAAAGATGCCCGGTTTGCGGGAAATGCGTGAGGATATTCCGCTCCTGGCCCATCATTTCCTGGAGCGGTACAAACGGCAGCATCAGCGGCCCGGCCTGAAGATGGACCCGGAGGCGGTACAGTTTCTCTGCCGGCAGGAGTGGCCGGGAAATGTTCGGGAGTTGCAGCACCTGATCAAGCGGGCGGTGCTGCTTGCCCCGCGGGATACGGTTACCGTTGCCGATTTCCGCGGGACGGATGACCAGGCTGACGGTTGGTGCTGTCCGGAAGAGCAAATCCTGAAGCTGGCCGAACTTCCCTACAATGAGGCCAAGACGGAAGTGGTGAAGCAGTTTTCCGTTGCCTATCTGCGCCAGCTCCTGGCCGCCAGCCAGGGGAACGTCACGGCCGCCGCCCGGCAGTGCGGTCTGGAGCGTCAGGCCCTCCAGCGTCTGATGCGTCGCTACGGCATAACCTCCACCGCGTTCCGGGAAGAAAAGGAAGGGGCCTGAGGCGGTTGCCCCCGGGATGATGCGATCCCGGGGGGCTGTTTTTGCGGTCGCCGGGTCAGCTGACGGCCTTCAGCTGCAAGTCGGCGATTTTTTTGCGAAGGGTGGTGGGCGAAATCTGCAGGATTCGCGCGGAATGGGTGATGTTCCAGCGTTGCATGGTCAGAATCCGCCGAATATGCTCTTTTTCGGCCTCGACCAGGGAGAGCGGTCGATCCGCGCCGTGATCCGCCCCGCCATCGGCACCGGGCGAAGAGTCCAGGCTCTGCCGGGTCAGGATTGTGCTTTTTGCCAGGGCCACCGCCCGGGTCAGCACGTTTTCCAGTTCCCGAACATTGCCCGGCCAGTCCCGGGCGGCCAGCCAGGCCATGGCTTCCGCCGATATCGCCGTGAGGGGGCGCTGCAACTTTCTGTTGATCTTGCGCAGGAGGAAATCGGCGATCATCGGGATGTCCTCCCGCCGTTCCCGCAAGGGGGGGAGTTCGATGGTCGAAACCGCCAGCCGGTAAAAGAGGTCCTGGCGGAATTTGCCGGTTCTGGTCAGTTCCTCCAGGTTGCAATGAGTGGCCGCGACGATCCTGGCCTTGAACGGAAGAGGCTTGAGGCCGCCGACCCGCACAAATTCTTCTTCCTGCAGGACCCGCAGCAGCTTGCCCTGCAGGTCCGGCGGCATGTCGCCGATTTCATCAAGAAAGACCGTGCCTTCGCCCGCATACTCCAGCTTGCCGATTTTCACCCGGTCGGCGCCGGTGAACGCTCCTTTTTCGTGGCCGAAGAATTCGCTTTCCAAAAGGGTCGGCACCACCGCCGAGCAGTTGACCCCGACAAAGGGCTTGTCCGGTGCCGAGGCCTGGTGCAGAATGCGCGCGGCCAGTTCCTTGCCGGTGCCGGATTCGCCGTGGATGAGGACCGTCACCCTGCTTCTGGAGAGCAGGCCGATGGTTTTGTGGATGGCGACCATTTTGGGATGCGTCCCGATCATCGCCATCGGGGTTTCCTCGAAACGTTCTTCCTGCTGGTGTTCCAGGGGGTGCCGGTCGGCAGCCTTTTGCCTGGCGAGGGTGTCGAGGAGTCCCAGGACTGCCTGAAAATCAAAGGGCTTGCGCAGATAGTCTAATGCACCGTTGCGCATGGCCTCCACCACCAGCTGGTTGCCGGGCTCGCCGGTCATGATCACCACCGGGATTTCCGGGTTCAGCTCGACAAAATCAGGCAGCGCCCTCAACCCGTTCCGGCCCGGCAGGTTGATATCCAGGAGCAACAGATCGGGAGTCGTTGTCGCGGCCAGGGCCAGTCCTTCCGCCACATCGCCCGCGGTGGCGGCCTCATGGTTATGGAGTCGCAGCTGCAGCTCCAGGGAGCGGCAGAGCGCCCGGTCATCGTCTATGATAAGGATTTTGCTCAACGTTCAGGCCCCCCCATGGGCAACAGGATCGAGAAAACAGCACCACGCTCCCAGGCATTGCCTCCGCAGGCGAAACCGCCGTGGTATTCGATGATCTTTTTTACATTAGCAAGACCTATGCCGTTTCCGTCCGGCCGTGTGGAATAAAAGAGCTTGAACAGTTTGGTGCGCTGGTTTTCTTCTATGCCCGGTCCGTTGTCACGGACCCGGATCGAGGCCCAGTCGTTTTCCCAGGGAGCCGGATAGCCGGAGAAGTTGACCTGGCCCCCTTCAGGAGCCCACTGGATGGCGTTGGCGACCAGGTTGGTCAGTGCCCGGGTCATGAGTTCAATGTCCAGCATCAGGGGGGTATCCTGAAGATGATCATCGATCCGGATGGTGATCTTTTTGTTTACCGCTTCGCTTTCCAGGAGTTGCACGACATGGCCGGCAAGTTCGCGAAAGGTGGTGGGGGCGAGGTTCAGTTCCACGGGGGCGCCGTACTTCATGAGATCGGTCAGCATGCTTTCCAGCCGGGCGGCCTGTTGCACGGTGATCTCCAAAAGTTCGGCATAGATGGGGGCATCCTTGAATTTGCCGGTGAGGGCCTGCAGGTTGATCTTCATCGATGCCAGCGGGTTGCGCATCTCATGAACGATACTGGAACTCAGTTCACCGATGGCAACCAGGGTGGCGGTTCTGGAAAGCGCCCGCTGGCTCGCCGCCAGCCGGTCGAGCATGGTGTTGAAGGCAACGCCGACCTCGTGGGTTTCCTTCTCGCTGAACTCGGGTGCTCGCTCCAGCATGTTGCCGCTGGAGATACGGTGCGCCATCTGGGCAAGCTCCCGCAGCGGCCGCGAAAGGGTTTGGGACAGGCGGAGGCTGACCAGGGCGATAAGGATCAGCATGAGCACGCCGGCGGCGACCCCGATCAGCACCCTGCGGTTGAGCACCTGGTACGCCTCACTTTCATTGATCTGTGCCAGGAGCACCCACGGCAAATCATGCTCGACGGGTGCGGTAATGCCCATAACCCCGATACCTTCCAGGCCCTGATAATGGGTAACGTGTTTATAGGTTTTCTGGTACAGCGCCTCCGGAATGGCGGCCCTGGTCCCGATCAGGTGCTGGTGCCTGTCCGGGGTCCAGAGATAGGTGCCGTCGGTGTCGAGGAGAAAAAAATTGCCGGTTTCACCGATGTCGCTGGACTTGCCGAGGATCCGGTCCAGGGATTGCTTGATTTCGAGATAGCCGAGGATATAGGTCAGGATCTTGCCGTTCCGGTCAAACACCGGCTGGCAGAGGGGCACGATGGCGATGCCGTCGATGAAGGTGACCGGTCCGTGCGTCAAGCCTGTCGCCCGGGCAAAGATGTTCTTCAGCTCTTCAGTCGGGGGAGGCAGGGGGACATCCTTGGTTTCCTCGGTGGTGACCAGGACGGACCAGTTTTTGTCATAGACGGCCAGGGATTGGAAAACGGCGTGGCCGCGCATGATGGACTGCAAAGCCTTGCAGGTGGGGTTGAGTTGCTCCTGGTCGCCTTTTTCTCCGGGACAGTTCTCCAGCGAGCAGCTGTTCGAGGCGGCGAAACGCAATTCCTTGTTGGTGTGATGGAGCCAGGCCTCCAGGAAGGTCAGGCGGGATCTGAGGGCATAGCCCAGGTGACTGTACTCTGAATCCTCAATGGCCTTTTTTCCGGAAACATAATTTTCGATGGAGATCAGGATGACCGGCAACAGTCCGACCAGAATCATGGAGGCCAGGATGCGTCTGGCAAGTCGTTGACGCGGTTTCATCTGCACCCACTCGACAAGGAGGATAAATGATATCCGAGGAATCACCGGCCCGGCGGCTTTTTCCGGGTTATCCGATTATGCGCTGTATAGGCATTTCATCACCATTGTATGGCACGCGAAAGAATATGGCAAATCAAACATGCCAATCATGCCGGAAACCGGGACGCCGAGCGCCCGCCACTGAGATTGCAATCGGGAGAAGCTCGGGGGGAATGAGCCTGTTTCCCCCCTTGGGCGGAAGGAAAGAAAATGGAAGGATAACGGAGAGAAGATACCGGGAAAAATGTTTTCGCCGGAACCTGGTACGGGAAAGAGTTTATTCCTCCTGATCTGAAGGTTGCGGCCGTTTTCCCGGGTAGGTCTTCAGACTCTGATGCCGCTGCGGTGGGGGAGGCGGGACCGGCTGTTCGATTTTCCGGTAATTTTCCGGAATCTCAAAGAGCGCATCCGGCACCTCGGCAAAGGTCCGTTCCTGCCACTCGACCACCGTTCGGGTTGCGGGTTCCTCCCATTTCAGCGGTAAACCGGGGGTGTCCATAGCCTCCCAGAGGAAACCGTCATATGTTCTCTTATCTTTCTCCGTGCTGATCCTGGCCTGGTATTTCACCGCCTTGATCCCGCCGACGGTCTCCTCTCCGATCCTGGTCTTGTCGATCCTGGTCTCGGTCCGAAAAAAATGGGGGACGCCCCTGCCCATCGCCGCGAGGGGCAGTTCCTGGTACTGCTGGGCCGCCGGAGCGAGGAGCCAGAGCAGGTCCTTGTCGTAGCGGGCGATCATCGTGGAAAAGACCCGGCCGCCGATGACCTGCATCCGCATTTTTTCACCCTGGAGGTGCATCCGGGCAACCGAGGTATGGCCCTGGATGGTGGTGACCATTTTGGCGCTGAATCCTTTCTTTGCGTCCGGGGATTCCGAGGCGCCGGCGGGATGCAGGGCAAGGAAAAGAACAAAAAGGACAAGCAATGGGCTGGCAAAGGGTTTTCTGCCTTTGGTTGGTCTGGTGCGGTCTGTCTTCATGGGGAATCCTGCGGGATTCATCGTATTCGATCGCCCTTTTCAGAGGGATGAAAAGGAGAGCCTGCGGCAGCCCGCCGAATACGGGCCGCCGCAGGAGGTATTGGTTGGGGGAGAAAATCCGCCCCGGTTAATCCAGTTCCACGTTCACGGTTACTGTTCCGCCCAGTTCGGAGACGATGTCCACAGTGGGGTAATAGGTGGAGGTCGGGAAGTTTCCGTAAAAAATGTTCCGATACGAACTGTAGTTCAGGGTGTAGATATTTCCGCCGTAAACGGCAACCAGGTTGGCCGCTTCGCCGGCATCGCTCCGGGCCCTGATCGAGAGGATATTCTTGTCGTCCTTGTATTCCGCGTCAATTACGGTGATGACGTCCGGATCATCGACCGCAGGTGGCTCTTCGTCGGGCAGGTCGGCATTGCCATCCTCCCATTCAATGGTGAGCTGGGCGTCCATGATCTCGGTGCCGCTGTACTCGCCCTTGACGAACAGGATCAGGTCGAAGTCCGGGGTGAGCGGTGAGCCCTCGGCCCAAGACAGGCCGTCCGGCGTGGTATCCGCCGGGTCAAAGGGATTCAGATCCAGGTAGTTGTTCCAGTTGGCCGAATCGGTCAGCGGCGAGGGGACCGGCGGATCCATGGGCGCCTGGGTGACCGGATCCTTTTCGTTCCAGGCCAGCAGGTTGATGGTGGTGGTGGTCAGGGACCCCTTGGTGTACCAGGGGATCTCGACTCCGGGGATATCCTGGCCGAATTTGCTCGATTTCAGACGGTAGCGGGGATTGTCGCCGCCAAAGGGATCGCGGTCCAGGGAGGTGTACCAGGCGTTGGTATAGCCCAGCCACTGGTCCACCGACCGGCCGTTCTCCAGATCGATCAGGGCCGGGTCGCGCAGGACCGTGCCCGCCGGGATGAAGTCGCCGTCCCCCTCAAAGGCGTCCTTATCGGAAAGCCAGCGGCCCAGGGAATCCACCGTGTAGCCCGGCTTGATGCCGCTGGCCCACTCGTTTTCAAAGTCCTCGGGCCGGATCTGGTCGTTGGGGCTGGTGGTGATCCGGTGGGTGATGGTCAGGCTGGCCTTGGTCACCTTGTAGTTGGCGCCCGGCGCCTTCCATTCCTCAGGGAGCGGAATCCGCTTGTAGAGGCGCAACGTGGTGGGCCTCTTCTTGTAATTGCCCCACTGGTACAGGATTTTGCCATCGTCCTTCATGCGGGTGGTATAGTCGCCCAGGTTCAGCGGTTCACCGGTGGTCGGATCAGAAAATACCTCGACCAGCGGCGGCATCCAGGGGGCGTTGCACACATGGTCCATGACGACATAGTGCTCGGAACCGGCCTTCACGTCGAGGCCGCCGAGACCGGCCATGACCTCGCCCTTCAGCATCCCGGTCAGGTAACCCGGGGTTTCGTCGTTCTTGCAGTCGATGCCGATGACATTGCCGGAGCCGTCAAGGATATTGGCCACGTAGCCCTCTTCGAAGACGCCGTCGCGCGGCCGCGGATTGGCGGCCACGGTGGGGTCGAAGTCCCGGACATTGAACCCGTAGGCGGAGTCGATTCCGTAGTGGGTATAGGTATCCTTGAAAAAGTCCGAGTCGAGCAGCGGGCTGCCCGTATCGAGGCAGGCACTGCCGAACAGGTCGGTATCGCACTGGACGTCATCCAGGGAAAAGACATATTTCTGACTGGTGTAGACGCGGGTGGCGGCATCGGCGGCCCCGGCGGCGAGCACCAGGGCGGCGCAGGCCAGGGCGGTGGAATACAGTTTCTTCATTGGTGGTTCCCCTCTCATTGTGATCGTTCTAATCGGTTTGTCGGGTCCCGGTCAGCTGCGGCAACAGAACGGCATTGTCCCGCCGATTCGGGTGGTGATGACCCGGGGGCGGGAAAAGGTCGGCTGTCGGTGCAACAACCGGTCGCAGAGACAACGCTGATCAGTGGCATGTGCGCTGCCCCGGTCGTGAACCCTGTGATGGTTTCTTCCGTATTTGTTCTCTTTCCCTGCAGGATGGCGGGCAACAAATAAATCGCCATTCACTTTCCGTAGGGCAAGACCTGTGCCATTTTGTCGCAGGCCCGGAAAAAGGACGGGGGATTCAGGCAACTTACTGAAATAACTTTTTTTCTAAAAGAAAGAGAGGGGCGGGCACAGGGGGCGTACGGGTTTGTCTGAGGATAGGGGTGGGCAGTTTCTGGCGAGCGGCTCGCCAGAAACTGGCGGCCTGCCATTCGTCGATGGGGCGACTGAACGAATCCCGCGGGACCGGGGGTGGAATCTTTCCGGCCGGGCGCGGTGAGGATGCTGGTGCCGGGCCGCTATTTTTTCAGGACCTTGATGGCATCCTTCGCCCTGACCCTGCCGCCGGCGATGACCCGGCTGAAAATTCCTTCCCTGGGCATGATGCGGTCGCCGGTGGCCTTCTTGATGGCTAAGTCGCTGCTGCGTTCCTTGTCGCTCAGTTTTTAAAAACGCTGCAGGCAAAAATCAATCAATAACCGGGCACTTTTGTGCGCCCGGTTATTGATTGATTTTTGCTTGACAAGGGTGTTCCGTTGGCGGAGACTTTCTCTTAAGTGAGACTCATTTATAGTGACGGCGCAGCGAGAGAAAAATATTTTGGAAAAGGATGAGTTGCGAAATCGTCCGGAAGCGGAGCAACCCGCCGTTGGGGACGATTTCCCAACCCAAGTGTTTTTTGCCGATGGGAGCAGATGTTCATTTTGCAAGGGGCTCAATTTATCCTGATAATGCAAACGGGTGAACTAACAAACAGGGAGGTGTTTTCTATGAAAAAGGCATGCATGGTTATTATTTCAGGCTTGTTTCTTCTGTCAGGAATGACGGCGGCTGCTGAAGGATTGTCCTACAGCGGTTCTTCGACTATCGGGATGTCGATCCTGGATGCAGGCGCAGTAAAGGCATTTGAAAAGGAAACAGGCATCAAATTCAAGTCCATCGAACAACCCGGGTCAGGGAAGGGCATCCAGGCGCTGCTTGACGGCAAGGTGACGCTGGCCGGAGCATCGCGCGCTCTGAAGTCAGAGGAAAAGGCCAAGAAGCTGCTCGGCACCGCCATCGGGTACGACGCCATAGCCGTCTTCGTGCACAAAAACAACCCGGTGCAGAATCTGAGCAAGGAGCAGATCAAGGGGATTTTCACCGGCGCGATAAAGAACTGGAAGGAAGTGGGCGGCAAGGATGCTCCCATCCAGCCGAACACCGAGATCGCCGGTGAAAAGCGTGCGACTATGCTGGCTTTTCAGGAGATGGCCATGGACAACGCTCCATACGGCACCGGGTTCAAGGAGATCGATTTTCCCCGCGACCAGATCGTGGATGTCGCCAAGAATGAGAACGCCATCTGCAGTGTAAGCTACGGCCTGCTGGCAGCGGTGAGTAGCGATTTGCGCGACAATGTGAAGGCAGTCACGGTCAACGGCACCGAGCCTACGACGCCAAATATTCAATCGGGGGCCTACCTGATTTCGCGGCCGCTGCTTCTGGTTACCCTGGGACTGCCCAAGGACGACGCCAAGGCGTTCATAAATTTCATGCTGTCACCTCAGGGACAGAAGATCGTAGCCGTCAATTTCGTCCCGGTAAGAAAATAATCAAATAAGAAAATAATCCCGCCTCGGCAATACCGGGGCGGGATTGTGAGGCGGTATGAAACTCGCATCCTGGTTCTCAACGTTTTTACAGACCCTTGCAAGGCCTTTTAGGAACCTGAAATTGCGATACAAGCTCTGGCTTCTGGTCCTGATTGTGCTTGCTGGACTCGCGGCATCCTCTCTTTCCAGTGTTTTTCTCCTTTCCCAGGTGCGGATCGGTAGTGATCTCTATGGGCAGATCAAGGGAAACCGGGATCTGCTTGAACAGATCGCCCGCCTGGAGTCCAAACTGAACCAGTACCGTGCAGAGATGGCCATTGTCATCGATGAGACGGATTCGGATAAGGCTGCTCAGATCCGGGGCAGTATGAACGAGTTGAAGAGCGCCATTGAAGATGACTTTTCCGGGCTGTTGACAGCGGTTTTGAGCGAGGAAAAGACGGTGACGGTGCAGGATGCACAGAGCACCTGGAACGAATTCTCGGTAACGAACGAGAATGAATTCCTTCCCTCTGTAGCGGCCGGGAACCGATCCGAAGCCCGCGAAATGGCCACGGGTATTCAAGAACAGCGATACAAGCGGTTCATAGAGCAGATCGACAATCTGGTCATGGTGACCGGGCTGGAGAACGAGGAAATCGAGGCGTTGGCGCAGACGACAAGGAATAAAATGCTGGGCCTGCTGCTTGTCGTGAACGGAGCCGTTTTTGCGGCCGTCGTTCTAGTCGTTCTGCTGATAGGCCGGTCGATCATCATTCCCATTTCAGGCGTCATGCACATCGTCGGGGAGATGGCCTGCGGCCATCTGGACGAGAGGCTGAACCTCAAACGCAGTGACGAGATAGGCAGGATGGCCGACAGCATCGATTCTCTGGGCAACACCCTGGAGCATGAGGTGCTCGGCACGTTAAGCAAGCTTGCCGACGGTGACGTGAGCTTCAAGGTGACTCCGAAGGACGAAAAAGACGCCGTGGGCAACGCCCTGGTGAAGATGACGAAGAACCTGAACGCGACGATCAAACACATCCAGCAGAACTCTTCAACCCTGGCCAGTTCGTCGGAAGAACTGTCCAACATTTCTTCGCAACTGGCGGCCAGCTCTGAGCAGACGACGGCACAGGCGGCCAATGTGGCGGCCTCCACCGAGGAAATCAATGTCAGTTCCCATGATATCAAGTTAATCGCCGAGAAGATGTCGGGGAATATGCAGCTCCTGGCGGACGTAACCAAAAAAATCTCCGATGAGGTCGAGGAGATCGGCAACAAGGCCAAGGAAGGATCACGGATCAGTGAAACGGCGCTGGACATGGTGAACAACGCGAACGCCTCCATCCTCTCCTTGCAGGAGGCGGCTGGTCAGATCGGGATCACCACCGCGACCATTGAGGAGATCACCGATCAGACCAAGCTTCTCGCCTTGAATGCCACCATTGAAGCGGCCCGGGCCGGAGATGCCGGCAAGGGTTTTGCGGTTGTTGCCGGGGAGGTCAAGGAACTGGCCAAGCAGAGCGCCGAGGCCGCGGAAAACATCTCCAAGCTGATCAAGGATGTCCAGAAAAAGACAGAAAACGCGGCCAAAGCCATACTTGAGGTTTCCGGGATCATCAGGCAGCTGAACGAGTCCTCCCAGGTAATCACCTCGGCGGTCAGCAGCCACTCCCAGGAAACCGAAGGCATGCTGACCATCGTCAACGACTCCAGGGAAGCCACCAACGAGGTTACCGAAAGCATTGTTTCCCTTGCCGCCGGCGCCAATGAGGTTGCCGCCAATATCCAGGGGGTAAGCCAGGGTATGGAGGACAGCAGCAGGGGGGTTCGGCAGATTAGCGCCTCTTCTGAGGAATTGGCCAAGCTGGCCGTTCAACTCCAGCAGCTGGTTGATCGTTTCAGGCTGGAATCCTGATTTTTTTTTCCGGATGTAGGAACCGGCAGGGACTCATTAGTGTCCGGCTGGGGTTTGCATAAAAAAGAGCGCGCTGATGTTCATAAATCCGGTGGTGCGGGCGATTGGCTGACCCGGGAGGCCAATATCGCGAACAACCCCCACCCCATCCCCTGCGGGGAGAGTGATTTTGCATCAAGCTTCTCCTTGGCAATAATCCCAGCCTGCAAAATAAATGGCCGCAGGAAAGGGCGGGGGAAGGTATTTTCCAAACAACCTGGCAGAACAGTGCCGGATCATTTATTCATTAGCTGGATGGTATCGTTCGCCCTGACCCTGCCGCCGGTGATGACCCGGCTGAAAATTCCCTCCCTGGGCATGATGCAGTCGCCGGTGGCCTTTTTGATGGCGCAGCCGTCGTTGTGGCATTCCTTGCCGATCTGGGTAATCTCCAGGACCACCTCTTCGCCGACCCGGAGGCGGTCGCCGATTTTAAGTGCGGTTAGATCGATGCCCCGGGTAATGATGTTTTCGGCAAAGGCGCCGTTCTTCAGAGTGGGCAGCACCTCCTTGACATTGTCGATGGATTCCCCGGCGAGCAGTGACACCTGCCGGTGCCAGGCGCCGGCGTGGGCGTCGTTTTCAATGCCCCATTCCGCCTTGAGGGCGACCTCCGCCTGTTCCCGCTTGACGATCCCTTTCTTCTCGCTGATGCAAACCGCTTCCACATGTGCCATATTTTTTTCCTCTGTCTTCAAACGTAACCCGCAACCTGAAACCCGCAACCCGCAACCCGCAACCCGCAACCCGCAACCTGAAACCCGCAACCCGCAACCTGAAACCCGTTACACCGGTTCTCTTCGAAAATCGTACCGGTAGACATCGCTGCGTTCACCCTCCTTCAGCGTCTGGCCCGGTCCCAGGATGATATAACCGTCCGCCTCGGAGAGCGAGGTCAGCATGTGGGAGCCCTGCCTGGCCGCATGGGTGATGCAGTAGCCGCCGTGGGGCCGCCAGGTCAGCTGGACCCTGATCAGGTTGGTCCGCTTCTCCCGATTTGTGATCTCGGCGGCCACCTCGCCGGAAACGGTCGGCCAGCCGAAGGGCAGGCCGTTCAGGGCGGTGATCACCGGCCGGACGTAATGAGCGAAGCACATGAAGGCGGATACCGGGTTGCCGGGCAGGCCGAACAGGAGGGTGTCCCCTTTTCTGGCAAAATAGAGGGGTTTGCCGGGTTTCTGTTTGATCTTCCAGAAGAGGGGGGCGAAGCCGTTGGCTTCGGCCGCTTCTTTGACGTGATCGTGCCGGCCCACCGAAACCCCGCCCGTACAGAGGATAATGTCCGCCTCCGTGCCGGCGATGGCCTCCCGGGTGGCCTGGGCATCGTCGGGGACGCGGATTCCCTTGGCAACGATCCCGCCGGTTTCCTGGACGGCGGCCTGGAGCATGATCATGTTGGAATCCCTGATCTGGTGAGCGGCAATCTGTTCGCCGACGGCCGCCAGTTCGGAGCCGGTTACCAGGAGGGCGACGGTGCAGCGTTTGTACACCCGGATCGCCGTAATGCCGACGGCTGCCAGCAGGGCTGCCTGGGGGGCCGCAATCCTGGAGCCCTTCTGGAGGAGCAGGTCGCCTGTCCTGAATTCTTCGCCCTGCCGGCGGACGTCCTGCCCTTGTTTTTTGACGGCCCGGATGGCCACCGTGTCGCCGCGCTCTTCGGTGTCCTCGACCCGTACCACCGTATCGCACCCTTCGGCGAGCATTGCGCCGGTGCTGATCCGGATGGCCTCTCCCCTGCCCACCGTGCCCGCAAAGGCAGTCCCGGCCTGGCTCTCACCCACGATGGCAAGGCGGACGGGTGCTTCCGGACTTGCGGCGGCCACGTCTTCCCAGCGCACTCCGTAGCCGTCCATGGCCGAGTTGGTGTAGCGGGGCGACTGCTCAGGGGCCAGGATATCCTCGGCCAGGTAGCGCCCGACGGCCTCGACCAGGGGAAGGGGCTGCGCCACCGGCGGGGGGATATTGTTCTTGATGATCCGCAGGGCTTCTTCAACGGAAATCATGGCAACCTCGCAAAAGCGGAAATACTGAGCATCCGCCGATGAGATTTCAACACGTTATACGACCTGCCGGCGTCGTCATCGCATTTTTTGCGATGACGACAAATCATGGCCTTCCCCTTACCGTTATTCATGCCCCTTGCCCGCCATCATCGGATAGATGTGCAGCAGGCCGGGGAACAGGGCCTGCAAACTTTCCAGTGCCCCTTTTGAACTGCCGGGCAGGTTGACGATCAGGCATCGGCCGCGTACCCCGGCTTCCCCCCGGGAGAGCATGGCGTAAGGGGTCCGGTCCTTGCCGTGCCGGCGGGTCGCTTCGACGATGCCGGGAACCGTCCGCTCCAAAACGGTAAGCGTCGCCTCCGGGGTCACGTCGCGGGGTCCGAGTCCGGTGCCGCCGGTGGTGAAGACCAGCTGGCAGCCCTCCTCGTCCGCCAGTTTTTTCAGGCGGGCGGCGATGGTATCCCGGTCGTCCGGCAGCACCTCGTACCAGTCCACCGATACCGGAAAATCCGCGAGAAATTCCTTGATGAGCAGGCCGGCCTTGTCCTTGCGGGTGCCGGCATGGGTGGAGTCGGACATCACCAGGACCGCGGTCCTGATCGGGTCGGCTGCACGGTCGCTGAAACTGGTCTTGCCGCCCTTTTTCTTGACCACTCGCACCCCGCCGAAGGAGAGTTCCTGGTCCAGGGGCTTGAGCATGTCGTAGGCGTTGAGCAGGGCGCCGGTGACCGCAGTGACCGCTTCCACCTCCACGCCGGTTTTCCAGACCGAGCGGACCTCGGCGCTCACCCGGATTCCGTCGGCGTGCGGTTCAAGACGAACCTCGACCCAGTCCAGGGGGATGGGGTGGCAGAAGACGATCAGGTCGCTGCAGCGCTTGGCCGCGGCAATTCCCGCGGCTCTCGCCACTTCGGCCACGTCGCCCTTGGGTACGGTTTTCGCAAAGACCCGCGCCAGCACCTCCGGCTTTCCGTAAAGAAACCCTTCGGCCAGGGCGTAGCGCAACGTATGGAATTTGGGACTGACATCGATCATGAAGCAACTCCTCGTTGGTGTTGGTCATCATTTGACCGGCACGGCCACGGTTGTCAATGGCACGCCGACCGGTCGTGGCGAATAGTATTCTCCGGCCTGAACACAATGATGTCCTCCGCCCGCAGGCAGGTCGTGACCTCCTGCCCCGGGGCGATGGCGTATCCGCGGACGGCATGATCGGACAGCCGCATGCGGAGGCGCGATGCAGGGTCCGCATGCGGGCGCAGCAGGGCGATGGCCTCGCTCCCCAGGCCGATCAATTCTTCCACGGTCGCGGGGATCCGGTTGGCCGACTCCCCATCCATCTCCTTGTCCGGGCGCAGCAGCAGGACATTGTGCGGCAGAACGGCGAATTTTACCTTGCCGCCGGCCGCGACCGTCGGCGGGGCATGAACCTGCAGGAGGTGCGAGCCCCAGCGCAGGCACGACCGTTCTCCGCTCGGCGCCGATTCGATCCGCGCTTCAAAGATATTGTCGATATCCAGCAGGCGGGCGGCTTCTTCGTTTGCGGGACGGGTCAGGACCTTGTCCATGGACCCGTCCTGCACGCAGCGGCCATGGTGGAGCAGGATCAGATGCGCGGCCAGTTGCGCGGCCTCGTCCAGATCGTGGGTGACCAGAAGCACCGTCATGTTGAGCTGGGCATGGATCCTGCGCAATTCCACATAGAGGCGTTTTCTGGTGCTGCGGTCCACCGCGGAAAACGGTTCGTCCAGGAGCAGTACCTGCGGCCGGCGGGCCAGCGCCCTCGCCAGGGCCACCCGCTGTTTCTGGCCGCCGGAGAGCTGATGCGGGTAGCGGCCTTCGAGGCCGTCGATATGGGTGAGCCTCAGAAAGTGCAGGGCCTGGGCCGTGCGTTCCGGGCGCGGCAGGTGGGTCAGGGCCGTTTCGACATTGCCCAGCACGGTCTGATGTGGGAAAAGGGCGTACTGCTGGGTGGTGTGGCCGATGGGCCGCCGATGGGTAGGCAGGTGGAAGGGGCGTCCGCTGTCGGCCCACACTGTTCCCGCGAAGGAGATTCGTTCGCTGCACGGACGGAGCAGGCCGGCGATGGCTCGCAGAATGGAAGTTTTGCCGCTGCCGGAAGGGCCGACCAGGGCAGTGATGACCCCTTGGGGGATCTCTACCCTTATGTCCAGCACCGGGGCGTCATGGCGCAGTTCCAGATGGAGGCTCATGGCAGGGAGTTCCTCCGCATCAGGCGACCGACCAGGCCATGGCTGATCACGATGGTAAGCAGCGAAACCAGCACCAGGAGCAGGGCCATTCTGCCGGCGCCTTGCAGATCAAAGGCCTGCACGCTGTCGTAGATGGAGATCGCTACGGTTTTGGTCGCGCCCGGGATATTGCCCCCGACCATCAATACCACGCCGAACTCTCCCAGAGTGTGGGCAAAGGTCATCACGGCGGCGGAGAGAAGACCGGGCCAGGCCAGGGGGAGTTCGATGCGCCAGAAGGTCTGCCAGAAGGTCAGTCCGCAGCACTGGCCGGCCTCGCGAATTTCCGGGGCGATCGCCTCAAAGGCCCGTTGCACGGGTTGCACGGCAAAGGGGATATTGAAGATGAGCGAGGCGGCCACCAAGCCGGAAAAGCTGAAGGCCAGCGTACTTCCTGAAAGAGCGTGGTAGGTCCTGCCCAGCAGGGTCTGATTGCCCATTACCACCAGCAGGTAATAGCCGATCACCGTGGGCGGCAGCACCAGCGGAAGGGCCAGGAGCCCTTCGATCCAGGGCTTGCCGGGCCAGGTGGTCGCCGCCAGCCAGCGGGCGGTGAGCACGGCCGGCGGAAGCAGAATAACCAGGGTGGCCAGAGCCAACTTGACGGAAAGGAAAACGGCCGTCCAGTCCATCATCGCGAAGCGTCCTCCTCCGGCAGCACAAACCCGTATCGGCTGAAGACCTCGCGGGCGTGGGGCGCTTGCAGATACTGATAAAAGGCGCGGGCCGTTTCGCCGGCGGTATTGAGCAGCACCATCCGTTGCCGGAGGGGCTCGCCGGCGTGCCGGTCGGTCGGGATCAATGCGAAAATGCCGAGTTTTGCCACTTCCGGCGCCTTGGAAAGAGAGAGGGGGATAATCCCGCCCTGGCAGGAGCCGGAGGTCGCGAATTGAGTGGCCTGCGAGGCGTTCTCCCCGAGGACGAGCCGCGTCTCCATGGATGACCACAGACCCATGGCCTGGAGCGCCGCTCGCGCCGCCCGCCCGTACGGTGCGTGTTCCGGGTTGGCGATGGCAAAGCGTTTGATCCGCCCGTCCCCCACCGCGGCCTTCAGATCGGCCATGGCCTCATCCACCCGGAGGGGCGAGCCGTGCGGGGCAAAGAGCACGATGCGGCCGATGGCGTAGAGTGTCCCCTGATCCTGGGTAAGGTTTTTGGCCGCGAGCCTGAAGATGTACTGTTCGTCAGCGGAGAGGAAGATCTGGAACGGCGCGCCGTTTTCGATCTGGGTGGTGAAATTTCCCGAGGAGCCGAAGGAAAGCCGGATCTCCCGGCCGGTATCCCTGGTGAAGTGTTCGGCCAGTTCGGTGAGGGCGAATTTGAGATCGGCGGCGGCCGCGACGGGCGGGGCGTCGGCCGCAAGGCTGGAGCAGGGCGCCGCAAGAACGAGGGCGAGAAGCAGGACCGCCGCGGCCAGGGACTTGCCACGGAAAAAGGGCGAAAATCGGAGAGGAACGGCCTGCGGAACGCAGCGGCCGGAATGTTGAGGCCGCTTCATGGACGTGGGATGGCGCATGGTCAGCCCCCGATCTTGGCCATGGACGGCTCGGCGGTACGGCTGGCGGAGCGCTCGGCCTCGTGACCGTTGGCGAACCGGTGGCGCGCGCAATTGAGCACCGCCTCACTGATCTCCCGGTCTGAAGTGCCGCCGCGCAGAAGTTTTTTCAGATCCAGGGTGCCGTTGTCGTACAAACAGGTCTTGAGGATTCCGGCTGGCGTGATCCGCAGTTTGTTGCAGGTGGCGCAGAACAGCCGGGAATATCCCTGAATGATTCCCAGGGAGCCCGCATAGCCGGGCAGGGCGAAGAGGCGGGCGGTGGTCGGCTGGTCGGTGGCGCACTCGGTCAGCTCGGGGAATATCCTGAGCAAACGGGCGGCAAGATCACTTTTTTCAAGGGTTGCGGCGTGGTCACGGCCGGAAAAGGGCATCCGTTCGATAAAGCGCAGGGAAATCGGATGCTGCTTGGCCAGGGCGGCTAGCCCTCGGATTTCCTGGTCGGTGGTGTCGTCGAGGACGACGCTGTTGATCTTGAGGGGAAGCGCCCGCGCGATGATCCCGTCCAGGGCCTCCAGGACGGAGTCCAGGTAGTTTCGCCGACTGATCGACTTGAACCGCTCGGGATCCAGGGTGTCGAGACTCAGGTTGATGCCGTCGATGGCGATTTCGGCCAGCTCGTCAAGGAACTGGGCGGTCTTGACGCCGTTGGTGGTGATGTGCAGCCGCTCCACGCCCGGTATCCGCCGCAGCCGTTCAAGAAACGGCATGCAGCCGCGCCGGGAAAAGGGCTCGCCGCCGGTGACCCGGATCTTGCTGATCCCCAGGCCGGCGAAAATGGTCACCAGCCGCTCCAGTTCCTCAAAAGAGAGGATTTCATCATGATGGATGAAGGGTACGCCCTGTTCGGGCCGGCAGTAGCGGCAACGCAGGTTGCAGCGGTCGGTGATCGAGAGGCGCAGATAGGTGATCCGGCGGCCGTGATTGTCAACGAGGCTTGTACGATGATGAACGGGCTGCGGGGACAGGGATTCCCCGCCGGCGATGCGTGTCATGGTTCTCCTTTCCAAGTACGGGAGGCTTGGCCGTTTCCAGCCAGACCCTGGCGGCCGGGGACCCTATCAGCGACGTAGGCCCTTTGGCTCGGAGGATATATTGGTTATTCTTTATGAAATAATTTTTCGCTCCGCTTTGTCAAGCTCATTCAGCCCCTTTTTAAAGGAAGCGATACCTTTTCCCAGACCTGCGCCCAGTTCCGGCAGTTTTTTTCCGCCGAAGACCAGGAAGGCGATCACGAAAATGATGATGAGTTCCGGGGTGCCGAGTCCAAACAGACTGATCCTCCTTCAGGCGATGATTCCGATCGGGGTGGGGCGATCAGCAGCCCCCCTCCGCAGGGTTAACGCATTTTTGTTGCAAAAGGCCGTGCAGAGACCGCAGCCGCTGCATTTTGCGCTGGTGAAGGAGAGCTGTTGTTCTCCTTTGTCGTTACGCACCCGTTTCAATGCGCCCGTCGGGCACATGCCGGTGCAGCGAGGACACAGATTGCAATCGCCGCTGGCGGTCAGAGTATGAAAATACGCATGGAGCAGCGACCTGGCCGCATCGTCGTCCGGCGGCAGCATGGTCAGCGCCTCCCGCAGCAGAAGGGGGATCGCGGTGGCGTCCTTGTCGAGGGGCATCCCATTCGTTAACCCGCCTTCAAGCGGGCCGACCGGCCCGGAAAATTCCGTCAGATGGTCTTTGACCATTCCGAAAAAGGAGCGCCGTCCCTGCCGGTACGAAATCGGTCCGCTCTCCGCCTCCGTGAGATAGCGCAGGCGCAGCTCGGCTTTGCGGTCGTTTTTGCGAAGAATTCCCGACATCCTTGTCTGGAGCAGCCCGAGGGTATGCCCGTTGTCGCAGTCGGCACATCCGCGGATGTCCAGATAGAACAGGCTGCCGGCGACAACATTCATGGCCGCCAGCACCGGTTCGGAAAAGTAGCCGATGCAGGGGACAATGAAACGGTTGGGCGCGGCAGAGGGGGTCCTGCCGCAGGACAGGACAACCGGTTGCCCGCCCCTGTTTTCGTGCAGCACACGCAGGAGAAGCGCCACGGCAAAGGGGGCGATCAGGGCATCGTTGGGGCAGACCGAAATACAGACCATGCATTCCGTGCAGCGATCAGCATGGAAGGCTATTTTACCGCCGTCGAGGGTCAGGGCCTTGTTCGGGCAGGAGTACAGACACCGCGAACAGGGCGCGTTCCCCAGCCGGGGACGCAGGCAGCGGCCGGCGTTCAGGGAGACGGCCGGCAGCAGTTGTTTTTCCAGGGTATTAAACAGCAGCCCCGCAAGCATGGGGATCCTCGGTCTTGCTCGTTGCATCGGTCATCCGATGCCGGTGGGCCAGCGGCGCGATGAATTTTTCCAGGCAGTCTGCCAGAGAACTGTAAAATCCGCCGGCCGTGCCGTTTCGGATGGCGTTGCAAAATTGCGGAACCCACGGGGCAAGATAATTGAGCAGGAAGTGCGCCTGGGTCGCGGCATAGGCGACGGCTTCGTCCCGGTCACCCTTTGCCGCTGCTTCGGCCTCCCCCATGTACAGAAAATGCATGAATTCGAGTTCCAGGGCGATATGGTCCGGTGCCTCCGCCACATCCGGAGCCAGACCCGCGGCCCGGTACAATTTCCGGACGGCCATGGTGGAGTCGCCCATGAGCATTCGCTTGCCTTCAAGATAAACAGATCCGTAGGGAGGTGCGGCGAGCTCAAAAGGACCGATGAACAGGCCGGCATGCTCAACCAGCAACGTTTCTTCGTCCGTCGCGAGGAGATGGGAGCGCATGGTCAAGGCGGCCCGGGCGGCGCCGGGGTTCCTGTTTTCGGTCAGCAGGTCGGCCAGATTATCACAGAGCCGTTCCTGAATAAACAGGTCCTTTTCCGGCTCATAAAAGCAGGCGGCCAGAAGCTTGCAGCAGTCACCTTGGCGTATAATCGTATCCGTGGGCATGGTATCGTTTCATTTTGAGCGAGAAAGGAGTGAGGGGGCCGCCTTCATGGCCGCCCCCTCGCTTCAACCGGGAGACCATGCCCGTTTATTTCCGGACGCTGTATTCCCGAATGTAAAAGACGTTAGGCTCGGTCCCGGCCTCCGGCTTGAGCACGGAGGGCTTGTGCTTGGCGAGCAGTTTGGCCACCTCGCTGTTCGGGTCGCTTCGATCGCCGAAAATGCGGGCGCCGGCCGGGCAGGATACCACGCAGTACGGGAGTTCGCCCTTGACCACCCGGTGCGCGCAGAAGATGCATTTTTCGACGATATTGGCCCGTCGTACATCCTCGTAGTCCGGGTGATTGTACCGGGTGCGGTGCGGCGGGTCGGCACCCGCCCTGGCCGCTATTTCCGCGCCGGAGGTGGTGCCGTCCTTGATCAGTTCCGTTTTGTCGGCATAGAAGGTTTCATACGGCTCGCCCTCGGCATTGTAGCTGATGACGCTGTATTCGCCATAGGCGCCGTCCCGCTTCACTTCCTCCATGCTGTAGGGGCAGGCTTCCTGGCAGGCGCGGCAGCCGATACAGCGTTCGTCGTTGTGCATGGTGATGCCGTCCGGCGTCTTGTACATGGCCTTGGGCTCCACCGGGCAGGCCTCGACGCAGGGCGCGTTCGAGCAGTGGTTGCACAGGACGGGCCGTGTTCGGTAGCCGGTATTGGGAAATTTGCCGGTGGTTTCGTGAAGAAAGTCCGCCCAGTTATGGGTCTGGCCGTTGCGCCGCAGGGCCGTGTTGTTCTCCGTTTTGCAGGCCAGGGCGCAGGCCCCGCAGCCCACGCATTTCTGGAGATCTATTACCATCGCGTATTGCGTCATTGTCATATCCTCCTCTTGTTCAGATCCGTTCGATTTTGACGCCGGTGAAGCCGCCGTTGCGCACGTTCGCGCCGCTCAGCCGTTCGATGTCAAAGGGCATCAGGGTGTTGTTGTTGCCGCCGCGCGGCACACCCTTGGCGTAATCCTTGGCGGCGGTTCGACCATACGCCCAGTGGCCCTGGCCGAAGGCCTTGGCAACCGTGCCGGGCCGCACCCCTTCCCAGAGACGGGCAACACATTCGATGCTGGCCACCACCGAGGTAACCCGGATCGGGTCGCCGTCCTTGATGCCCAGTTTGTCGGCATCAACGGGATTGATCTGCAGCGAGTCCTGATGGCCCACGTCGCCGGGATCGCAGTGCTTGAATTCATAATACCAGGGCGCATTCTGGCTGCGCCCCTCGCGGTTGAGTCGCGATTTGTAGTCGATGAAGGTGAAGGGGTATTCCTTCGCGTCGCCATGGCGGAAGGGCGGCTCGTAGTGCGGGACAAAGGCCAGTTCGCCTCGGGCGGTGTAGTTGCAGGCCTCCAGGATTTCGTCCACCGTGGCCTTGTGCTTTTCGGCGTGACCGGCAAGCGCCTTCTTCAGGGTCTCGCTGTAAAACTCGAACTTGTGGGAGACCGTACCGGTGGTGGTTACCTTCCCGTCCTTTTCTTCGTCCTTGCCGAATTTGCCGCCCCAGCGTTTCTTGTAGGGCTGGGGGTCGGAGTTCCACATGCCGCGCTTTCGGAATTCCGCCCAGCCGTTGATCTTGTCGCCGCCCACATCTTTGCCGTTCCACATCTCCTGGGTGTAGAACTTCACAGCATACTCGGTGAATTCCTTCGAGTTGGTCGCCTCCTTGCCGGTTTCCGGATCCTTGAACTCCTTTTTCAGGTAATCGATCAGGTTGGGGAAGCCGCGTTCCGCCAGCTTTTCGCCGAGCATCCACGGGAATTCGGTTTCATCGTTGATCGCGTCCCACATGGGCTTGACCACCGGCTGCAGCAGGGTGCACTGGGCGTAGCGGTTCTGTTTCTGCTTCACCCAGGCGAGCTTTTCGTACTTGGATATGGCGCCGGGCAGGACGATGTCCGCATAGTGGGTCATTTCCGCGGCATTGGTGGTGATATGGACGAAGAAGGGGATTTTTTCCATGGCCTTTTCCCACCTTTCAGCGCCTGAACAGGAGAAGGCGAAGTTGTTCATATAGCCCACCGCCACCTTGATCTCGTAAGGATCGGCGTTCAGGATGCCGGTGGGTACGTTGTTGGTGACCACGCCGCCGCCCGATTTGCCGGCATTGAGGGCCGGGATGGCCTTGGTGCCGCGCTGGTCGATTTTTTTCATCTTGGCCTGTTTCTTGGCCAGCTCATCCTGATAGGCATCCACCTTCGGCATCTTGCTGGTTGGCACCTTGTTGGAGGGCAGGGTGCCGCCGACATTGTCAACGCCGCCGACCAGGCCGTTCAGGGCATTGACCGCCATGGCCGCGTAGCCGCCGCGAACCTGCATGGCCGCGCCCGGCCCCATCCAAACCGCGACGTTGGGCGCGGCCTTGGCCATGCCGCGGGCTACCCGCTCGATCTGCTCGGCCGGTACTTTGGTGATCTCTGCGGCCTTGGCCGGGGTCATGTCCTTGACCGCGATGTTCCACCACCTGACCACCCCGTGCGTTTCCTTTTCCTCGAAGGCGGCCTCGTCTACGGTTTCGCCGACCTTGAACAGGTTTTTGCCGTCCTTGAAGTCGCCGACGAATTCCTTGAACCAGAGCCCCTCGGCCAGGATGACGTGGGCGATGGCCAGGGCCAGGGCGCCGTCGGTGCCGGGCAGTAGCGGCATCCATTCCTGGGCCTTGGCCGCAGTGTTGTTCAGCTTGGGATCGGCAACCGCCACGGTGGCGTTGTCGAGCACATCGCCCAGGCGCTTGATGGTCGCCGGGATCATCCGGTTGGAGCTGACCGGGTCGCAGCCCCAGACCAGAAGGTATTTTGAGTTGCTGATATCATAGTCGCGGTAGCCCCACATACCCTCGGTATAATAAGCCCCGAAGTTCTCGGCCTCGGCGCAGATGGCGCTGTGGGAGATATTGTTGGGAGAGCCGATGATCTTGGTGGTGGCATCGTAGAGAAGATCCCGCATATACGTATAGCGGCCGCGCAGGAGCAGGTACTTTTCGGGTTCGCCGGCCTTCCTGAGCTCCATCACCTTGTCGGCGATGGTATTGAAGGCCTCGTCCCAGGAGATGGGCACGAATTTCGGATCAACGCCGCGTCCTTTTTTCGGATTGGTACGTTTCATCGGGGTCTTGATCCGATCCGGGTCGTAGAGTTGCTGGAGGGAGAGATGGCCGCGCGGACAGACAAAGCCGTCGTTCTGCTTGGAATGCCGGTTGCCGCGCACCTTGACCGCCCGTCCGTCCTGGACAAAGACTTCCACCGGGCACCAGGTGGTGCAGCCCTGGCAGGTGGAGGGCTTCCATTCGCCGGGCAGCTCGCCGACCTCAGCCTTTTTCGCTTCCTCGGCAAAGGCATGCAGTGCCGGTTTTCCCACTGTTGCGGCCGCGCCGGCGGCGACCGACAGTTTCAAGAAGTCCCTGCGCTTGATTTTCATGAGCTTCCTCCTGTGCTGAGAGTGGTACGAAGTGGTTATCCAACGATGCACTTCAAGGGTCAGTTGCAAGACAATCCGTTATCTTCAAGCACTATCCGTGCCAGTTCGCGAGATCGGCTTGCAACGGGGTGGCGGAATACATTTTCTATACGTAAAGCCAACGAGATGGATGGGTTTGCGGTGCCGGTTGCCCATGCGGTTTTTCCATAAATGTGAAGAGCGTTCGGCGCCGACTGTTACGAAAAAGTAGCACCGTGGTGCGGCTTAGGTAGAAAAAAAATCATTAAATCAAGATAATTTAAATACGGATCGGCCTGGTCGAAAAAAGCGTGTCCGCCGTGGCGCAGGATCGTTGCACGTGGGGAGAGACCAGTCTCCGTCAGGGCGGAGGCCCCGGCACGGAGGAGTGTTACATGCATGTAACACTGTTGAGTCTGTTACCCGACAGGCAAGTGGATCATTGTGGTATTGTAGACAGGGAAAAAATTATATGTCAAGGCGGTAGTTGTTCATTTTCTCCCACAGGGTCTTGCGGCTGATGCCAAGGATTTCCGCGGCCTGGGTCCGGTTGCCCTGGGTGACCCTGAGGATGCGCAGAATGTGGGATTTTTCCGCCTCGGCCGCGACCTCGGCCAAGGGGAGGAGACGGGTCCGGGCGGCCTTGTCCTTAAGGACATGGGGCGGCAGGTCCTTTTGATCAACCACGCCGCCGTCGGCCAGGGTAACGCACCGCTCGACGATATTGATCAGTTCCCGGACATTGCCCGGAAAGGAATAGCGGCAGAGTTCGGTCACCGCCCCCCGGGAAAACCTGACCGCCAATCCGTACTGGTCATTGAATTTCCGGACAAACCGGTCGATGAGGAGCGGGATGTCATCGTGCCGGTCGCGCAGGGGCGGCAGCTCGATGGGGATGACGTTCAGGCGGTAGTAGAGGTCCTCTCGAAATGCCCCCTTTTTGATCTCCTTGCCCAGGTCCTTGTTGGTGGCGGCGATGACCCGGACATCGACTTTAAGGGTTTCTGTTCCGCCAAGCCGCTCGAATGCTCGTTCCTCCAGCACCCGGAGCAGCTTGGTCTGAGTGAGCGGGGGCAGATCGCCGATTTCGTCGAGAAAGATGGTGCCGGTGTCCGCCATCTCGAAACGGCCCGGCTTGCGGGCGGCAGCCCCGGTGAAGGCCCCCTTTTCGTAGCCGAACAGCTCGGATTCCAGGAGATTGTCGGGCAGGGCGGCGCAGTTGACCCTGATCAGGGGCTTGTCCCGGCGGCCGCTTTGGTAGTGGATGGTGGAGGCGATCAGTTCCTTGCCGGTGCCGGACTCCCCGAGAAGGAGCACGGTGGAGTCGGTCCGGCTTACCTTGTCGAGCAGGGTCAGGACCTGCCACATGGCCCGGCTTTCTCCCACGATGCTCGGAAAGTTGAGGGCCTCCGACAGCTCCTTCTTGAGGCGGATGTTTTCTTCGGCGAGCCGCCGGGACGCCAGCGCACGCCGGACGACGATGAGCAGCTCGTCCTGGGCGAAGGGCTTGGTGATATAGTCGAAGGCGCCGAGGCGCATGGCCTCCACCGCGTCGTCGATGGTGCCGTAGGCGGTCATGACGATCACCGGCAGGGAGGGGTTGTCCTGCAAGGCCTTTTTCAGCACGCCGATGCCAGTGACGTCGGGCAGGCGGACGTCGGTGACCACCAGGGAGAAATCACCCTGGCCCAGGGTCAGGATGCCCGATGCGCCGTCTTCGGCGGTCAGAACCGTGTAGCCTTCCGCCCGGAGCATGTCGGCAAGGCTGACCCGCATTATTTTTTCGTCTTCGATGATCAGGATGCTGTCATGCATGATGCCTCCGGAAAGACTATCGTAAAGGTGGCGCCCTCGTTGGCCCGGCTTTCGACGCGGATGTCGCCCTTGTTGCGCTGGACAAGTTCGTAGGTCATCCACAACCCGAGCCCGGTTCCTTCCTCGGCTTTTTTGCTGGTGTAGAACAGGTCGAACACCTTGCTGATCTCGGACTCGGGAATCCCGACCCCGGTGTCGGCAACGGTGATCACCACATCGTATTTGTCACCGCGGGCGGCGACCGTCAGCCGGCCGCCGTCAGGCATGGCCTGGATGGCGTTGATCAGCAGGTTCACCAGGATCTGATTCAGGTCATGGCGGCTCACAGCCACGAACAGCCCGGCCGGGACGTCGGAGTTGAACACAATTTCCGTTTTTTTGAGACGATAGTCGATGAAGCGGAGAACCGCGGTCAGCACCTCCGCGACGTTGGCGCGCGCCTCTTCCCCCCTTCTTTTGCCGGCGGTCCACAGGAGCTGGGAGACGGTCTGTTCGATGCTGGTCACGCCTTCCTGCATGAGATCAAGGTAACTGGCGCGGAAGACGGGATCGTCACCGCTGCGCCGGAGGATGGCGATACAGTTCTGCAGGCCGCCCAGGGGATTGTTGATCCGGTGCGCCACGCTGGAGGAAAGGATCCCCAGGGTGGCGAGCTTTTCCGACTGGAGCAGTTTTTCATGGGCCTTTTTCATATCGTCATTGGCCCGGCTGAGGCGGTGGACCATGGCATTGAAATCTCTGGCCAGCTGGGCCAGCTCGTCATTGCCGGTCACCGGTGCCAGGTGCTGGGGGGTGGCGGAATCGACCCCCCGCATGACCGCCGCCAGGTCGGTGATCGGGCGGATAAATCGCCTGCTCAACAGAAAGATCAGGACAAAGCCGCAAAAGAGAGCAAGCAGGGCCACCGACCATATTTCGATGAGCATCCGCCGGACCTCCTGGTTCACATGGCGCAGGCTGACCGCAAAGAGAAAGACCCCCCAGTTTTTGCCGCCGATGGAAAGCGGCGCGGCGAATTCCAGGGCGCTCTCGCCGGTCTCGCTCGGTTCTATCGGGCGGACAACCACCTCCGAGCCTTCGGCGAACGTAAAGACCTTGTCGCCGTACACCTTGCCGTATTCCTGAAAATCGCTGTGGGAAATGACCCGGTGGTTTTCATCGAGCACCGCCAGGTAGAGATAGTCAAGCTCCCTGCGCTTGAACAGCTCTTGCAGGTAGTTGTCGATCAGGCCCCCTTCCTCCACCAGGCCAAGTTTTTCATAGATCAGCTCGTTGATGATCAGGGCCGCCACGGTCTGGGCCAGGACCTTTCCCTGTTTTTCCGTGGCGTCATGGAGGACGGTGCGGTTGCGGGAGGCGGCGAGAAAGCCGAAAATGGTCGTGAACAGCAGGATCGCCACCGAGGCGATGGTGATGAATTTCCACTGCAAGGGCAGATAACCGGGCACGTTCATGTCAAAACGAGGTCTTTGGATGACAACCCATGCCGCAGCTGACCGGCACGTCGTTGATCATTTTGCGGATGCCCCGGTAATCGGCGTCCGAGGCGGGGATGAAGCCGCCCTGCATGTCCGGGTCGAGCTGGCGCAGGACCTCATTGCCCTTTTCGTCGGACTCCATGGCAAGAAGGGCGTCCTGGACTTTTTTGACCACGGCATAGGGGGTGTGCGGCGAGACAACAATCGGCCCGGTGGGTATGGGGTCCGAGGCGGCGATGATCCGCAGGCCGAAGGGCAGGTAGCGCTGGGCGACGGACTGGCGGATGCCTCCGGCATCGTATTCGCCGCTGAGCACCTTCTTGACCACGGTTTCGTGATAGCTGTAGTTGGTGTAGCGTTCAAGTTTGTCCAGATGAATTCCGCTCCAGGCCAGCATGGAACGGGGGATCAGGTTGCCGGAGGTTGACCAGACGGAGGCGAAGGCCATTTTTTTGCCGTGGAGTTCGGCGACCTTTTGAAAGGGCTTATCCGGGGCGGTTACGATGACGCTGTAATAGAAGGGTTCGCCCTCCGCGGTCTTGCTTTTCACGATGGGCGGGGTGCCGAAGCGGTTGAAGGCATCAAGATAGGTGAGTGGTCCCAGCAGGGCGAAATCCGTTTCGCCGGAGCCAAGCCCGGAGACCGTCTGCTCGTAGGTGTTATTCAGCAGGAGTTCCAGGCGTAGACCGGTTTCGGTGGCCAGGTAATCCAGGAGCGGTTGATATTTTTCATAGGCGATTCGCGGATTGTCCCGGGGAATGACCCCAAAGTGGAAAATGCTTTCCTGCTCCGCGGTCGGGGTCGCTATGCTCCCCTCCCGGACGACGCCCTGTTGCGCGAGAAAATCGCGCATCTCCCGGACCAGGTCGTAGTTGCTGTCCGGCACCACGACAAACTGGTCGATGCGCATGGCGGAGAGAATCTTTTTTCCCTCCGGATCAAGGTGCATGGCAAGGAGAATTTCTCTGATTTTGTTCTTGAGAAAAACCGGCAGGCCGGGCGGCACGACCACCGGCGGAATCCCGAACTCGGGGGAACGGTGGATGATCTTGACCTGCTTGGCATAGGGTGAGTCCTCGGCCAACATGTACGCGTAGACCGCGGAATCGACGGCCGCGGCGTCGGCTTTTTTCTTGGCCACCATCTCCACCGACTTGTTGTGGCTGTAGCTGAAGAAATAGCGTTCGAAAAAGCGGTCAGGCTCCCAGCCGTTCCGGGCGAGCAGGTAGAGGGGATATTGTCGTCCGGTATTGGACTTCGGATCGACAAAGGCAAAGGTTTTGCCGGCAAGATCCTCGATGGCGGCGATACTGCCGTCCTGGTGGACGATGATGTACGACTGATAGGTCGTTTTGCCGTCCACCACCGGGGCTACGAGCAATTCCACGCCGAAGGCGTCCTTATCCTCCACGTAGGGGGCGGTGCAGATGAAGGCAAGGTCGACCTGCTGCTGGGCAAGCATCCGGTCGATCTCGTCATAGGTGGTGCGATGGACCATCTCCGCCGGGGTCTCCAGCTTGGCCGCCAGATAGTCGACGATCTGCTGATAGTAGCGGACCGCGCTGACCGGGGTCACCATGCTGGCCACGCCGACGCGGAGAGGTTTAACCTGGGAGGCGCCCGTCGCCGGGGGCCAAGGGATGAGGAAGGCCAGGAGCATGAAGATGAGGAAGCCGGCCTTCCCGCCGGCGAATGATGGGAGCTTTTTGGGTATCTGCATAATACCGAGTAGTGTTGCAAATTGCAGGCCACAGTTCAATTCCCCCTGAATACGGGAGGATGGCCTGGTAAGGGGCGATCCCGGTCGGCAAAGTGTTACAAAAAGGTAACGCATTGCCGGCCGCGGCGCAAGGGGAAAACCTCCACCGTGGTACTTCGGAATACTATTATGGCGGCGGTGACATTTTCGTTATCCCTTGTCAATCCCGCTCCCAGCCGGTAGCATAATGGCCATGCAGGAGATTTTAAGGAACGGGCAAGGCGGCGTGCCGGCGCGGACAGCCTGTCGGCCGCGGCATTTCCCTTTCTAAAGAAGGAGCACCCGCGGAGAGGCGTTCCAAGGGATGGTTTGAATTCAGACGGTTGGAAAGGAAGCGGCATGCCGATCACTGACCCTTTGTTGCTGGCATCGGTCGTTCTGTTACTCGGGGTTATCCTCGGCATTGCGCTCTTTCGCGGCGATTACTGCATGGTGGCCATGCTGCGGGATTTCTTTCTGATCCGCGACACGACCCTGCTGCGTTCCTACGCGATCTATTTCGTCATGGCTTCGGCCCTTTTTCATCTTGGCGGCCTGGCCGGGCTGATCCCGTTTTTGCCGCCGCCGACCCTGCAACCGCCCTCGCTGCCGACCCTGGCCGGCGGTTTCCTTTTCGGCGTCGGAATGGTCCTGGCCGGCGGTTGCGTGGTCGGCACCCTCTACAAGATGGCCGCCGGCAACCTGACCAACTGGATCGGCTTCGGCGGTATCCTCGCCGGCAGTCTGCTCTACGCAGAGGTGCATCCCTGGATACGCCGCATCGCCGAGAAGACAACCTTTATCGAGGCGCTCACCGTGGGCCAGGGACATCCCCTTTCCCAGACCCTCCTCCTTGCAATCCTTCTGGCCGGCGGGGGGATGATGATCGGCCGATGGCTCCGGCGCGGCGAACTTACGGTCACCGCCTATGCCAGGGGCTATCTTCAGCCCTGGCGGGTCGCGGTCATCCTGGCCCTGGTTAATTTCTGCTACTATGCCCTGACCGGTTCACCCATGGGGGTGACCACCGCCTTTGCCAAGATTGCCGCCTACCTCGAACAGCTCGTCCTGCCCGGTCATGTCGCCGCTCTTTCCTATTTTCAGGAAGATTCCGTCGTCTTCCGGGTTGGAGGGAGCTTGCTCAGCGGAGGCGCCGGGCCGCGGCTCGATTATATCAGCGTCACCGAGCTGGCCCTGGTGGCAGGGATATTTCTGGGTGCGCTGGCTGGCGCGCTCTATTACCGAGAATTCAGGATATACGGCCTGCCTCCCTGGCGACAAGGGAGCGCCGCCTTGTTGGGCGGCATGTTGCTGGCCTTCGGGGCGAGGTTGGCCTCGGGCTGCAACGTCAAGTTTTTCCTCGGGGCGCTGCCGCTGCTGTCCTGGCAGGGTATATTTTTTACCGGATCCACGCTGGTTGGGGTTGCCTTGGGGACAAAGATACTGATACGCTATATTGTGAGGTGAGGCATGGTGGATGTGCAAAAAATCGAACTGGATATTCTCGGACAGGTCTGCCCGGCCTGCCTGCTGGTGGTGCTGCGGGAAATGAACACCCATCGCAAACGGCTCAAGAGCGGCGAGGCGCAACTGGTCATCAAGACCGATCACCGGGATACCACCCGCACCATTCCGGAATCGGCGCGCAAAATGGGGTATGATGTCGAGGTGAGGAATCTGGAAGGCTATTATGAAATCACCATCGGGCAAAGGTGACCGGGCAGGACGCGGCGCCCCCGCCGCCCGGAAAAAAGTTGGCGAACCCGCGGCGCGCGGCCGTCGCGGTACGGAGAGCGCCCGCTATGCGCACTACATCCGGGAAAAGACCAACCAACTGCTCCAGGTCATGGGGACCGAACCCCTCAGGCCGGAGGAATTCGACGACCGCGAGTTGCTGAACCTCGATCCCATCGGGATCATCGCCGGCTCCCTGGAGCAGGTGTTCGAATATCTGAACGAGACCATCGCGAACCTCAGCGAAGCCAGGGATGAGATGCAGGCCATCTTCGACGCCACCGGCGTCGGCATCTCCATCATCGACCAGGACTTTTCCATCGTGAAGTGCAATGAAAAACAGCGGGAGCTCCTGGTGGACAAGCAGCTTGCCGATGTCAGCGGCCGCTTCTGCTACGAAGTCTATTGTTTGAAGAACGGCCCCGGCCTCGACTGCCCGGCTGTGGACACCTTTGCCACCGGTCGGCCGGTGGTGGTCAACGAGGTGCGAAAAAAAGGCAAGTATTTTCAGCTGGTCACCACCCCCTTTGCCCGGGATGCAGCCGGCCGGGTGACCCGGGTCATCGAGGTCGCCCTGGATATCACCGCCCGGAAGAAGGCCGAGGAGGAAGAGCGGCGGCAGCGAGGCTATTATCTGGCGGAAAAGTCGAAGCTCGCCTCGGTTCTGCAGAGCCTCTCCGAGGGACTCCTGGTCACTGATTCCCGGAACCGGATCATTTCCGTCAACGGCGCGGCCTTGCAGATCCTCGACCTGTCGCAGAAACAGGTGCGGGAACAGAGAATCGAAGAGCTTTTTCTCGACTGTCCGGCCGAGGCCAAAATCATGTTCGACGGGACCGCCCCTCATGCGTTTCAGAATGTCGAGATCCCGTTTCGCGGCGAAAACAGGGACCTGCTGCTCACGGTCAATTCCACCCCACTCACCGATGTCCGGGGCACGGTCACCGGCCGGGTGTTCACCTTCCGCGACATCACCGAGGAGAAGCGCCGGCAGGAGGTCTACCACCGTACCGAGAAGCTGGCGGCGGTGGGGCAGCTCTCGGCCGGCATCGCCCATGAACTCAATACCCCGCTGGGCAGCATCCTCGGCTATGCCCGGCTCCTGCTGAAGGGGGACAATTTGCTGGCCGAACAGAAGGAACGGCTGGCGATCATTGCCGAGCAGGCGAAAAAGAGCGGGGGCATCATCCGGGAGCTGCTCGATTTTTCGCGGCTTTCGACCCAGGCGCCGAGCCGGGGCGCAAGCTGCGACCTGAACCAGGTGGTGACCGAGGCAATCAGGATTCTCCGGGCGGAATTCGACAAGCAGGAGATTGCGGTCACCTTTGCTTTATCCCCCTTGTCACCCGTTGCCGCGGACCCCAAACGGCTGGAGCAGGTCGTGGTCAATATGCTCCTGAACAGCGCCCAGGCCATCGGCAGTGGCGGTGAGGTCGAGATCGCCACCCTCCTGCAGAGCGATGAGGTGCAGGTGCGCATCAGTGACAGCGGCCCGGGCATACCCGTCGAAAACCTGTCGCGGATTTTTGATCCGTTTTTCACCACGAAACCGGCCGGCAAGGGGACGGGGCTCGGTTTGTCTATTTGCGCCGGCATCATCAGCGACTACGGTGGGGCCATCGACGCACGCAACTCGCCGGGAGGCGGCGCCGTATTTACGATAACCCTTCCTCTCCCCGGAGAAGCCCATGCCGGATAGCAACATCCGTATCCTGGTGGTTGACGATGATTTGCGT
Organism: Desulfobulbus sp.; assembly: GCA_003604995.1. Classification (GTDB taxonomy): domain Bacteria; phylum Desulfobacterota; class Desulfobulbia; order Desulfobulbales; family Desulfobulbaceae; genus UBA10518. The sequence continues at coordinate 36,451 of QZJD01000054.1, forward strand.
ATGCGGGAGCTGATCCGCGACACCCTGGCTGAACTGGGAGTGCAAACAAAACTGTGCGGCGACGGTCGGGAAGCCCTCCGCCTGCTGTCGAGCGACTCTTATGATCTGGTCCTCACCGATCTGAAGATGCCCCATGTGGGCGGCATTGAGGTCCTGGAGCGGGTTAAGTCGCTGAATCCGGAAATCCTGGTTATTCTGATCACCGGCTACGGAACCATTGAGTCGGCCATCGAGGCCATGCGCAAGGATGCTTATGACTACATCCAAAAACCCTTTGAGCCAGATGATTTTCTTCTGATCGTTCGCCGTGCGCTGGGTCATATCCGGTTGCTCCGGGAAAACCAGAGGCTCAGGGAGCAGGTGGCCGGCCTTGGATTTGATGAGCTGGTGGGCGACAGCAAGCCCATGACAGAGTTGCGGGCGATGATCGCCCGGATCGCTCCCCTGGACACCACGGTACTCCTGCAGGGCGAGACCGGCACCGGCAAAGAGCTGGTGGCCAGGCTGCTGCATCGGGGGAGCAAGCGCGCCAGGGCTTCCTTTCTGCCGGTCAACTGCGGGGCCATTGCCGAGACCCTTCTGGAATCGGAACTGTTCGGGCATGAGGCCGGGGCCTTTACCGGCGCAGACCGGAGAAAGCAGGGGTTGTTCGAGGCGGTGGCCGGCGGCACCCTGTTCCTGGACGAAATCAACGCCACCTCCCTCCAGTTCCAGGTGAAACTCCTCCGGGTCCTCCAGGAAGGAGAGGTCCTGCGGGTAGGGGCGACCGCACCGGTCAAGGTCGATGTCCGGATCATCGCCGCGGCGGGCGCATCCCTGGAAAGCGAGGTGGAACAGGGCCGCTTCCGGCGGGATCTGCTCTACCGGCTGAACGTCATTACCGTTGATATTCCGCCCCTCAGGAAGCGCCAGACCGATATTCCCCTGCTGGCCCACCATTTCTGCAACAAATACAGCCAGCGCTACCAGAAACCGATCAAGAGCCTCACCGGCGAGGCCTTGGAAAGGCTGCTGCAATACTCCTGGCCGGGCAATGTCCGGGAACTGGAAAATGTTGTGGAGCGGGCGGTGATCATGGCCGACGGCGACCGGATCAGAAGCGTTCATCTGCCCAACCGCCCGGAGTCCCGATCCTTGCCGGACGATTTCTGCAACCGGCTGGTCTCACTGGCGGACATGGAAAAAATGCTGATCGAGCGTACCCTGCAGAGCCTCAATGGCCATAAAGGCCGGACCGCTGAAATTCTCGGCATCAGCCCAACCTCCCTTTGGCGCAAGATGAATCGCTACCACCTGCGCTGATCCACCCTCTTTTCGTTCATTTTGAACGATCTTTCATTGTGAAAGATCCCTTCGTCATCCTATCTTGTTGATAATATTAATTTTTAATTATGGCACGCTCCTTGCTTACTAAGGGTAACGAATGGCGTTCAGGGCCTGATGTACAAGCCGGACAGGCCATCGATAACCTTGCAAGACAGGAGGATGAAATGAGAACCAGGATTTCAGCAGTAGTGGCGGCGGCATTGTTTGTTATGAGCGGAACGGCCTTTGCTCTCACCGATGAGGAATACAAAACCGTGCAGAAGGTTGCGCAGGAGTTTTTGAGCAATGTCCCTGACAACGGCTATCACATCATGGCCGAGGATGTATTGAAGAGGATTCAGGAGAAGGACCCGAATCTGGTTATCGTGGACGTGCGCATGCCCAAGGAGAAAAAATACGATCAGGGGCACCTCCCCGGGGCGATTTACATCGGCTTTAAAGAACTCGCGAACCCGGAAAATCTGGCTAAGCTGCCGAAGGACAAGGATATCATCGTCCATTGCGACACCGGCCACGAGCAGAACAAGGCCCTCACCGCCCTGCGGATGCTGGGCTACAACGCCTACGACATGAAATGGGGCTTCATGTCCTGGAAGTCTCTGCCGCCGACCGGCATGACCCTCAAGGCCATCGAGGGCTCGATCCTCAACAACAACCCGGTTGAAAAGGCTGACACCCCCTCGGTCAGCATGCGGTAGGCCAACCAATTCTTCTCCGCCTTTCTCCGGCGGTCAGGGACGAATCATTGATACGGCCCCCTGGCCGCCGTCCTTTTTCCAGCAGGCGAAATCCTGCCGTGCGCCGGATCTTCGCTCCCGGTCCGGATCGGGCAGCATCGCCGGTCAGATTGGCGAATGCGGGAATCCGGTCTGCCGGCAGATTTTCCTTACCCGCCGCAGACGGCTATGATTTCAAATTCCTCGCCGGTAAGGGATTTTCCGCCCTCCGGGGTGACCTCAAAGGTGTTTTCGACCCCCACCATGCCGAATCCGGGAACGCCGATCTTCGGCTCGACCGCCAGGGCCATTCCTTCTGCCAGGGGGGAATCGAAGCCCTGCGCCAGCACGGGATATTCATCCACGGCAAGGCCGATGCCGTGGCCGACGAAAAAGACCTTGTTTTTGCCCAGGCCCATAAAGCCGTCGCGCCACGGCGAACCTTCAACCCGGGCCAGGCAATGGTTCCAGATGGCGCTCGGCAGGGTACCCGGCCTGAGAAGTCCGGCAATCTGCTCCTGCAGGCCGATGCAGAACTCATGCGCCTCCCGCGCCTTGTCCGGCAGCGTTTCCTTTTCGCCAAGCCAGTACACCTGCGTCTTGTCGGTCATGTAGCCGGCCAGGGTGAACCCGTTGTCGATGATCAGGGGCTTGCCCGCGGTCCATCGCACTTTTGCCGATCCCATGTGCGGCGTCGCCGGATGCACGCCGCGAAGCCCGACCGGACCGTTGAAGACGCTGGGATAATTGGCGCTCTCGCCCACCGAGACATGGCCGAGAAAGACCTCTTCGCCGTAGTTTTCCATGCGCAGGATACCGAGATGCCCTTCCGCAAAGAAGATCTCTGAAAGTTTATGGCATATCGCCAGCTCGCTCATTCCCTCATGCAGAAAAGGAGGCAGAAGCTCGGTCAGGCATCGGGCATGCCTGCGCCCTGCTTCCCGCAGAAAGGTGAGCTCCCGCTCCGATTTATGGGCGCGGCACATGGCGAGTATTTTGTCGGCCGGAACGAACCGGCGGTCAGGGAGATGTTTGCTGAGGCTGTTGGCGAGGGTCCAGGACAGGCCGTTCATTTCCGCTCCGACCAGCTTCGGTAACGGACTGCCGGCATCGGCAAGGAGTGCCGCAAGGTCGCGATAGGATGCAAACGGGTAGATATGGGCCATGGGCGATTCGATCTTCGCCCGATCCTCGCCGCGCCGGCACAGCAGGACCGGGTCGCCGCTGGTGGGCAGCCAGAAAACGCCGTTGGCGAACGAGCCGCTGAAATAATAGATATTCAGGCGGGAAAAAATCAGAACCCCCTGGGCCTGCGGGCTGAATTGCCGCAGGAGCTTTCGGCACCGGTCCCACCGGGCGGCCAGCTCCTGGAGAGGAATATTCATTGTTTACCTTAGACTTTTTTTATTTGATTACCACTGAGCCTCTTGCAAAATGAATTGTAATCGTTTTGTAACAGACACCCGCGTTCAGTCTTTATGCGGCCATGAGGGGACTGATTTTATTTTTTCCAGATATTCGGGGACAGAATGATTTTCGCTTCTCTGGCGCGCAAAAAATTATGTCTCCCGGATAGAAATTGCCGTCATTTTGCACGAGGCTCACTCATCCTCAGTTTTTTCGATCCTCGACCCCGACCCCGATTGCTGCTCTTTTTTTTTCAGTATTCGCATGGGATGCCAAGTTTGATAGACATTTTTCCGGGTTTTCTCAAGGTGGCGCTGCAGCTTGATCAACTCCGCCTGGAAAGGCTGAAGTTCCTCGCCTGGAGAAACTTCAGGCGAAAGGCCCGGAGACCTCAGTCCCCCAGGCAGGTGCCGATCATCCGGGCACTGGCGACCCAGGGGTGGTCAAGGGGAACGGTCCTGCGCAGCTCGACAACCTGCGCCAGCGGCACGAGTTCCGTACTCTCCCCCCGCGCCGCGACCATTACCCCGAACTGTTTCGCCTCTATGGCTCGAATGCAGGCCGTGCCGAGCCGGGTGGCCAGAACCCGGTCAGCCGCCGAGGGCGTTCCGCCCCGCTGCAGATGCCCGAGGATGGTGATCCGCGATTCAAGCCCGGTCAATTCCTCGAGCTGGCTGGACAGGCGGAGGGTATTGATATTGCCATGGACCGAGTACTGGGCAAGGGAATTGCAAATTTTTTTCAGTTTTTCCTTCTTCTTCCCTTCCTTTGCAGCAGTCTTTGCCGCGGATTTCTCACTGCCCGCTGCATCCTCATCAGACAAGGCCCCCTCGGCCACGACTACGATGCTGAAATTTTTGCCCCGGTGCATGCGTTGCTGGATGGCCGACGCGACTTTGGCAACGGAGAAGGGGATCTCGGGAATGAGGATGACATCCGCGCCGCTGGCAATGCCCGCGCCCAAGGCCAGCCAGCCGGCGTTATGACCCATCACCTCGACGACAATGATCCGGTGGTGACTGTGGGCGGTGGAGTGCAGCCGGTCGATAGCGGTGGTCGCGATCTCCATGGCCGTGTCAAAACCAATGGTCACATCGGTCATGGCTACATCATTGTCGATGGTTTTGGGCAGGGTGATGATATTCATTCCCTTCTGCGACAGACGCAGGGCGTTTTTATGCGTCCCCCCGCCGCCGATGCAGACCAGAGCGTCGAGGTGGTGCCGACGGTAATTGTCGAGAAGGACATCGGTCATGTCCATCACCTTGCCGCCCACCGGCATCTTGTGCGGCTTGTCGCGGCTGGTCCCGAGAATGGTGCCGCCCAGGGTCAGGATATTGGCCAGGGTCTCCCCTTGCAGGCGGATGAACCTGTTTTCCATGAAACCGCGAAAGCCGTCGCGAAAGCCGATTATCTGGATATTCCCGGCCAGGGTCGCGCCCTTGCCGAGGCCGCGAATAGCCGCGTTCAGGCCGGGACTGTCACCGCCTGCCGTCAGGATTCCTATATGCTTGACCATGTTGCGATTCTCTCTTGAAAGGAAATGTTTCGGAAAATTATCAATCTATGCAAAGAGATAAGACGTGAACAATAAATACTTATTTTATCCTGTTTAAGGATCAGATGGCAGCGAAACTCATTGTAACATAGTGCTGAGGGAAAACGCTCTGATCACGAACCGAAATAGGAATAACATCGATTTGTGAACCATTGGTTGCGAATACTTGTCACCGAGCCATCTTGCTGATTTGTAACTTGATCAAGTCGTTTTGCGCATCCTGCGCTAGAAAAACCAGCGCAGCCGCAGTTCCGCCCTGCTTCCGTTCAGCTTTTCGCCGTATTCCGTCTCCGCACCGCCGTGCAGCCAGGTGAAGCGGGCGCGCAGTTCGAAATTGGTGAAGCCGGTATAGACGAGTTCCGGGGTGAGGGAGAAGCTCCCGTCGTCCAGCTGGACGATGGCCGTGACCGCCGGGGTGAAGTAGAGGATGTCCCACGGCTCCTTGGCGGTGAGTCGGGTATAGAGATAGTTGCGGCCGACCTGCGGCCGGCCGTAGCCGCTCTGGCTGATGTTTGCCGCCCGCGCAAGCAGTGTGTCCCCGCCGCCGGCAAGGTACAGATCGTAGCCGTCGGCAACCGCCCGGTAGAAGCGGGCCAGCTCCTCCTCGGAGTAGCCGTCGCCGTTGTGATAGTATTCGACAATAGCGGTGACCTCCCGCTCGGTGAGATAGCGCAATCCGATCAGAGCGCTGGTGTCGCTGATCTCCCGGGCCGTGGGGGCGCCGGTTTCATCGAGATAGGTCTGCTGCTGTGATGGGGTGTGGGCCAGCTCGCCGTGGATCTCGAAGTTCGGGGCCAGGTTCCTGGAGAAATCCAGGCCGAAGCGGGTGGAGCGGCTGTTGCCGGTGTAGACGAGAAAATCGATGTCGGTATCGAGGAAAAGGAGATAGAGCTTGGCCCCCAGGTTCAGGTTGTCCGCGGCGCCGAAATCCTCGTTGACCCCCTGCCAGACCGGCAGGGCCACCCCGGTCAGGGTCAGGGTCCGCAGGGGACCGGCCATGCTCCGCACCAGGTCCGCGCCCGCGCCGATGTAGCCTTCCAGGGCCTCTTCCGGGTCATCGGGATTCTTGGGCCGGTCGATGAAGGCCACCGGGTTCCAGGCATAGCCCTTGCCCCATTTGAAGGTCTTCTTGCCGAGATCCAGGGTGAAGCGCGGCGAGGCCTTGATGGTGGCGTAGCCGGTGTAGAGGTCGAGATCGTCGCCCCAGGCTGCTTCGTCCTGGGCCGCCCAGCTCTTGACCAGCCAGTTCAGGGAGGCGATGCCCTGCTGAAAGCGGCCATCCAGCTGCACGGCGCCGGTGAAACGGTTCAGCTCGGCGCGCGGCTCACGGTACTGATTGAGGATGGCCAGGGCACCGTCCCCGTTGAGGTCGAAATGCTCCCCCCTCGCCTCCAGGTAGCCGCCCCAGGTGAAGCGTTTTTTTTCAAATTCGGCCGGGTCGAAGCTGTAGTCTGCGGCCCGGCCGGTGCCGGCCGCCAGGCAGAGCACGAGGCAGAACAGGGCCGCGGGCCGGGTGCTGGTCATCGCAGCTCTTCCACCGTGGCCAGGGCGTTGAGGGTGAAGATCTCGTCGGCCAGTTCCCGTTGCTCGATTTTGGCGTAGATCATCGCCGATTTGTAGCCCTGGTAGAGGGGGCTGTCCGTCTCCAGGACCGAGGGTCGGAGCTGCCCGTCGCCGAAGTCCTTCAGCTCGCTGTAGCGAAGCGTCTTGATCAGCATGCCGCCGGCAGCGTAGCATTCGATGGTCGTGGGCACCAGAGCCTCCTTGGCCACGGTCATTTTCAGGCGGTCATAGGCCACGCTGGCGGTCCTCGCCTTGAGGTCGAGGAGATAGGCGCTCTCCGTTTCTTCCATGCCGGTGGGCTCGTATTCGGTGGCATAGTCCAGGCGGAGGATGTCGGAGTTGTTAAATACTCCGCCCACCACCGACTGCAAACTGGTGATCCGGATGGGCTTGCCCACGTTCGGAATGTAGAGCCACATGTTGTCTTCCAGGCGCAGGGTGGCGCGGCCCTTTTCGCTGGCCGGGGAAAGAAAGAGGACGACCATCTTGTCCCTCCCCTTGCGCAGGGTATAGAGGATGAATTCCTTTTTTGAGCCGTCCGGTTCGATGTTGATGAGCTTGCGGTACATCTCGGCGGACTCGGGCTGGAGGTTGCGGTCCACCCGGGTGAGGATCTCCCCGGCCTCCATGGCCGCCGCCGGCAAGGCGGTCAGCAGAACGAACAAGGTGATCAGACAGCGCAGCATGGTTTTCTCCTTCATGTGCTGGGCAATAGATATTGAGGCTGGGCAAGGCCAACCACTGTGGGTAATACTACCAACAATCGGGGTCGGGGTCGGTATCGGTATCGATTTGCATTATAGCACTTGTCTCAACTCGAGATCATATCGAATCGGGCGCAGGTGAACATCCTGATTCGACCCCGATACCGATTCCGACCCCGACCCCGAGAGGATGGAAAAATTCTCCAACGTTTTCCTCGGTCTATGCATGGTGACGTTCGTTCCGCGCGGAGAAGGGCAGGCACGGGGGCCTGCCCCTACGAGTCGGGTGCAATTTCAGGTAGGGGCAGGTCCCCGTGCCTGCCCATGTGGTTACGTAAAACGTTATTTATTTATAGCGGACCGGACCGCATCCGCCGCGCTGCCGGTGGCGGTCCGGTGGTCGATGCCGTGGCGCTTCAGGGCATCGGCCATCTTGCCTCCGACCTCGCCGGCGATCACCGTTTGGATCCCCTTGCCGGCCAGGAAGTCGGCGGCCTGTGGTCCGGCCCCGCCGGGAGTCCGCTGGTGGGGATTGGCCACCGCCTCGATCAGGTTGCCCTGGCCATCAAAGAAGAGGAACCAGAGACAACGGGCCGCCTGGACGCTGACCCGGGCATCGGCGTTTTCTCCTTCCGCGGCCACGGCATAGACCGGCCCGTCCCCGGCCATGAGCGCAGGGGGTATGCCCGGAATGCCGAAAAGCATCATTGCCAGGATGACGTACAGTCTGTTCATGCTTGGTTCCTCCCGTTGCTTTCGTTTTTTCAGGAGAAAGGGAGGGGCAAAAAGCCCCGACCGCTTATTATACATGCCGCAACGCCTTGATCGGGTCCAGCTGCGACGCCTTGAAGGCCGGCTGCAGGCTGGCCAGGACCGAGCCGATCACCACGATGATCGAGATGACGGCGAGTTCCGGCCAGTTGATCCCGGCCTGGAGGAGGAGACCCTGCTGGCGGCCGAAGTCGTAGGTGATCTGCGACAGGTTGAGGATCCAGATGATCACGATCCCGACAATATTGCCGGCCACCGCCCCGGCCAGGCCCATGCAGAATCCTTCCAGCATGAACAGGGACAGGATCTTGCCCGGCATGGTGCCGATGGCCGCCATGGTGCCGATCTCGTTGATCCGTTCATAGACCGCCATGACCATCACGTTCATGATGCTGATCAGGACGATGGCGATGAGCATCAGCTTGATGAACAGGGTCATCACATCGATCATCCGGGCGATATTGAAGAAGGGCGAGAGTTTTTCCCAGGTATGGAGCTCGAAGATCGGCTTGCCCTGCTGGTTCAACTCCCCGGCGAGCGTTGCCGCCAGACGGTCGCTGACTGATGCCAGCCGGTCGAAGTCCTTGAGGCGCACCGCGAATTCGCTGATCTCCTTGGACTCCAGCCGCAGGATCTCCGCGGCGTCCTCGATGTGCAGATAGCCGTCGCGGCCGCCCGGGCCGGTGACGCTCTCCAGAATGCCCGCGACCAGGAGCTGCTTGCCGTTCACCGAACCGTCCTGGTTGGTGGCCACGATGACCACGCTGTCGCCGACCTTGACCTTCATCCCTTTGGCGAGCAGTTCGGGGAGCCAGAGTTCGCCCCGGGCCAGGGTGTTTTTCCCCTCCAGGATCCGGGCGGCAAGCAGGGGCGCGGTGGCAAACTCGCGCTCCGGATCGATGCCGTTCAAGCGGATATTGGTGGTCTCCACATAGGTGGAGAACATGGCCCCGAACTTGATGCGCGGGGAATACGCGGCGATTTCCTTTTCCTCGTCCAGGATTTTTTCCAGGCGGTCGATGGCTCCGCCCTTGAGGTTCAGGTTGAGGGGCAGGTTGTCGATGGAGGCGACATAGCCCTTGCGGTGCACCTGCAGGTGGCCGAGCATGGCGTCGGTGTTCTGGGCGATCATCATCGCCTTGAAGGATCCGGTCACCGAGACGAAGACCAGGACAAAGACCACACCGAGGATGATCAGCGACGAGGTGAGCAGGGTGCGGCGCTTGTAGCGCAGCAGGTTGCGCAGGGCGATCTTGAGCAGGTTAGGCATGGTATGCCCCTCCGTGCGGCGCGGTATCCTTCAGCCGGCCGTCTTCCAGGGTATGGATGATTTCGGCCACGCCGACGATCTTCGGGTCATGGGTCGAGAAGACAAAGGTGGTGGCGAACCGGTCCCGCATTTCCTTCATCAACTCGATGACCCGGTAGGCGGTCTGGTGATCCAGGTTGGCGGTGGGCTCGTCGGCCAGGACCAGGCGGGGATTGGTGACCAGTGCCCGGGCCACCGCCACCCGCTGTTTCTGGCCGCCGGAGATCTGGGAGGGGTATTTGTCGCGCTGCTCGGTCATGCCCACGGCGGCGAGCAGGGCCATGACCCGTTCCCTGCGCTCATCCGCCGGGACATTCTGCACCATGAGCAGGGGGTACTCGATGTTCTCGTACACGGTGAGCACCGGCAGCAGGTTGAAATCCTGGAAGATGAAGCCGATGTTCTGCCCGCGGAAGGCCGCGGACTGCTTGCGGTTAAGCGTTGCCACCTCCTGGTCCATGACCCTGAGGGTACCGCCGCTCGGCCGGTCCAGGCAGCCGATCATGTTGAGCAGGGTGGACTTGCCGCTGCCCGAGGGGCCGACAAAGGAGACAAAGGTCTCGGGACTGATGGTGAAATCCACCCCGCGGATGGCCTCCACCTCGATATCGCCCACGGTATATGTTTTCTTCAGCCCTTGGGCCTCGACCAAGACCATCCCCTACCTCCTTTTCGTAGAAATACGTTCATCGGGAACAGCTGTACCTCCATGGCAGTATACAAATATTGTACCAGAAAAAGGTTGTGTTGGCATCTGATTGTTTTTGGAGGATTTGTGTGCCGCGATGGCGTATCATGCAGGGAGACGGGCCAGCGGACCGGGTCGTGATTGATCAGTAACTGTACATTGTGGGGACGATGGTGTACAGAATTTAGACGCTTGGGCGGACTCCCCACGGTTGTCCGTGTTTCCATTCCGGGGTGGGCGCCGGCACGCTGTTTTCGCTCGTTACGACGGCAACCAGGGGCGCACGATAAAATATATTCCCAGGCCGCCGATCAGGATACCCGCACCCTTCCTGAACCAGGTGCCGCTTTGCTGAAATGACGTATTTCCCAGCAGCCTTTTGACCACCGCCGCCGAACTGCCGGCGATCACGATGGGCAGGCAATGGCCCAGGGCAAAAAGGAGCAGGAGCAGGATTCCGGTGACGAGCTGTTCCTGAACGGTGATGATCGCCAGGATCGGGGCAATGAATCCGAAGGTGCAGGAACCGGACAGGACGCCGTAGGCCAGGCCCAGGACAAAGGCGCCGGGGAGCCCCTTGAGCTGCAATCTGCCCAGCGCGTTGCCGGGCAGGCCGCACTTGGCGATCCCCAGCATGTCAACGGCCACCCAGAGGAGAATGACGCCGACAAAGATGGTCCAGTAGGGGCCGATATCGCCCAGCATCCTCCCCAGAGCGATGCAGATCAGCCCGACCAGGGCGATGGTGAGGAAGAGGCCGGTGGTGAAGAGCACCGCAAAGGGCACGGCCTGCCGGCCGCTGATAATGGTTTGCTGCCCGCCTACATAGCCGATGATCAGCGGGATGGAGGCCATGTGGCAGGGACTGAACAGGACGCTGACCATGCCCCAGGCGAAACACCCGAAGGCGGCCAGGAGAAGGCCGCCGGACATCCACTGGTTGATCGCCAGAAAGAGAGCGTCCATGCTCATTTTCTCTCCAGGAGCATATCAAGCCATTTTTTGATCTTTTCCTTGTCCATGAAGCCGACGTGCCGGTACGCTTCCTTGCCGTGCCGGTCATAAAAGATCTGAGTGGGGATGGACTGGATGCCGAAACGCGGGCCCTGGCTCCGATCCTCCCAGACATCGATGAAGATCACCGCGGCCCTTCCCTGGTACTCCACCTTCAGTTCTTCGAGGATGGGCGCCATCATCTTGCAGGGGATGCAGGATTTCGCGCCGATATCCACCATGGTGACGGTATCCTTGACCGGGACGACCGGCTCCTCGGCGGCCCGGAGGGTTGCGGGATGCACTAGGACCAGCAGGGCAAGAAGCAGCAGAAGATAACGGATGGTGAATTTCATGGGTTCTCCTTGATTCATTCAAGCAATAATCTTGATGACCCGGCAAAAAAAATGATCTCCTGCGTTGTGGTGGGTTCGGCCAATGCCCGACGTACCTTGGGTGCGCCTGCGCGTGGCCGACACCACCACGCCTCGGAGTCTCACTTCGTTCGCTTTACCTGTATATAGAACTTTTGTGCTGAGCCATCGGCAGCGTATTGTTAAGTTTGCGAGTTTAGCAATATTGGGGAAAAAGGCACATCACATTTTGAATTATCGAGCCGTCGCTTTGATCAAATCCCTTGCCGCATCGCCGCGCAGCGCATCGGCCAGGCCGAGCAGCCCGTCGGTCAGATATTTGGCCTTGTATCCCTTGGTGGTCAGATAGATCCTGGCCAGGTTGGCCCGGTCGTTGTGGGGACAGGCGGTGACGATCAGCTTGTTTTTGTCCAGTTCCTGGAGACGGCCGGGCAATTCGTTCAGGGGGATGTTGATCGCCGCGCCCATTCGCCAAGCCTGGAATTCCTCAGGAAAACGGATGTCGATCAACTGGACTTCCCCTTTTTTCAACAGTTCGACCAGTTCCTTGCTGGTAATCTTCATTTCCTTGCGTTCCTGAAGGTCGAACCTGGCCAGATATTCGTCCAGGGTTTCCGCGCCCGCGTGGAGCGGTAGCAGGCAAAAAACAGCGAGCAGAATGATGATGCGGGATTTCATGAAGTTCCTCTGTGGTTATGGTTGAGTGTGGTGGGCGTTGGGTTCCTGCCGGGCCAGCAGGCCCCCGGCCCGGTTGTGTCGTTGACGTGGCAGATTTTGCCCATATCTTCGGTCTCAATCTGGATGGTGGCGTGGTGGATGGCGAAGTCATGGCGCAGCTCCTCGGCAATGCGGTGCAGGAGTGCGTCATCGCTGCCCCCCGGCATGACCAGGTGGGCGGTGAGGACATTTTCCGTGGTGCTGGCGGCCCAGATATGCAGGTCATGAACACAGGACACCCCGGGCAGGCCGGTCAGATAGTCCAGCACGGCCTGGGCGTTGATCCCGGACGGGACCCCGGCCATGGTGAGATGGAGGGAATCCTTGAGCAACCCCCAGCCCGCCAGCAGAACAAGCACCGCGATAGCGATGGAGATCAGCGGATCGTGCAGGTGCCAGCCGGTGGCGGCGATGACCAGCCCGGCGACCACCACCCCGGCCGAAACCGCGGCGTCGGCCGCCATGTGCAGGAAGGCCCCCTTGATGTTGAGGTCATCCTTGCGGCCGGAGAGAAAGAGCAGGGCGGTGGCGGTATTGATCACCACGCCGATGGCGGCGACCACGGTGATGGTCATTCCCTGGACCGGCGCGGGCGAGCCCAGGCGGCCAACCGCTTCCCAGATGATGACGCCGATGGCCGCATACAGAAACAGGGCGCTGCCCAGCGAAACCAGGATGGTGCCCTTTTTGAATCCGAAGGTGTGCCGGGGGGTAGCGACCCGCCTGGCCATGATCATGGCCCCCCAGGCCAGGACAAGGGTCATGACGTCGCTCAGGTTGTGGCCGGCGTCGGCCACCAGGGCCAGCGAATTCGAGGCGAAGCCGTAGCCTGCCTCGACCAGGACAAAGGCCAGGTTCAGGATCGTGCCCAGGGCAAAGGCACGGTTGAAATTAGCCGGGGCGTGGCCGTGACCATGGCAACCGGAATGGTCGTGCTGGTGATCGTGTCCCATCGTACCTTGTTACGCTGTTTCCAGGTGCGGTTATTGCCGTCGTTGGAATGGACGTTTTTTCGATACCCGTGTCACCGGCAAACACAGATCATGGTAAATCGCTTCATCGGTCACACTCCTGTTTCATCCCTCAGCCACTCTTTGATCCGGGCGCGCTGGGCAGACGGTCCGCGCATTTCACCTCGCCATTGATCACCAGGGCCGGGGTGTGCATGACTCCGAAGCGGGTAATTTCGTCGGGGTCGTGGACCTGCGCGACATCACCGGCAACCCGCAGTTCGGCCATGATTTCGATCAGCAGCTTCTGCAGGTTATTGCAGGCGACCCTGCCGGTGTCAAGAATGCGGATCACTGAATCACGACCGTTGTTCTGTTCTTCGCCGCGATTTCCCCGTACACCTGGGAAACGGCATCTACGAGATCCAGATCAGGGTGTTGCAGTATCCGGTTCAGGGCGACAGCCAGTCCGATCAGGCCGACCGCGGCGCGGCCGATACGCAGCATTTGCTGCAAAGGGGCATCCATGGGAGTTATTATTCCTGCACAGACAGCCTCTTTTCGGGGCTGAATTTTGATGGCGTCGCAGAAAGTAAAAACATGTTTCTGTTTTTCATAATCATAGCGGTAGAATCCCCTTACGGCAGCATCGGGATGAACAGTACCGGTTGCTCGGCCCGGCGGGCGACCTGGTGCGCCACGCTGCCCAGCAATAATTCCCTGGTGATCCCCTTGCCCTGGGTTCCCATCAGGATCAGGGAACATCCCTGGTCCCGAGCAGTGTTGACGATGATCTCGCCGGCCGACCCACCCGGAACGAGTTCCGTTTTGACCTCAGAGGCACCTGTCTGTTCCAGCCACAGCTTCAGCCGGTTCAACCTGGCCTGGTTGATTTTCTGCTGAGAAAGGGCATCACGCCGGGCGGCAAACATTGGCCGGGGCTGTTCCTCCTGAACATGGAGCAGGGTGACCGGGCAATGAACGGCACGGACCAGGGTTTCGAGGTAGGCCAGAGCGACTTCCGACGCATCGGAAAAATCCAGGGGGAACAGGATGCGGGTAAAGAGCTTGCAGGGGATCAATGTCTCATTTTCCGTTGCCTTGGCGTTTCGGACGAGCAGCACCGGACGGCTTGTCTTCTGCAGGAGTTTGGCCGATACGTTGCCCAGCGGGCTGCCGACGAGGGTCATGGATTCAAAGAGTCCCCGGCCGTGCGTGCCGATGACGATAGCCGATACGTCATGCTTTTCCGCCAGGTCGAGCAGTGCCTGGGGCGGGTGGCCCGCCACTATTTCCATGGATACGGTAAAGCCGGCGGTTTCCAGGATTTTTTTCTGGCGCGCCAATTCCGGTTCGGCCTGGGCGCGCAGCATTTTTTCGACGCCGGGGGTATCGGTCAGGATGGCATGCGCCAGAATCACCTGTTCCGCACCCAGTGATTTCAGGGACGCAACACAGGCAAGAAGCTGGTGATTCGATGGGTACGGATCAACGCAGACCAGAATTTTCGTAAACATAGCATTCATCCTTTCATGATGATTGTCGGCAGGGGCGCCAATTTCCTGGTAACGTCCCGTTTTTTCTTCTCTACGCGAACAGGGCGCCGTACAGATAGCCGCAGCCGGTGGCCAGGATGACGACCAGGGTGACGAAGACCGCTGTTTTCTTGTTGCCCATGACGCTGCGGATCACCAGCATGTTGGGCAGGCTCAGCGCCGGGCCGGCCAGGAGCAGGGCCAGGGCGGGTCCCTTGCCCATGCCGGCGCCCATCAGGCCCTGGAGAATCGGCACCTCGGTTAGGGTGGCGAAATACATGAAGGCCCCGGCAAAGGAGGCGACAAAGTTGGCGGCCAGCGAGTTGCCCCCCACAGCCCGTTCCACCCAGGCCGAGGGGATAAGTCCTTCCATGCCGGGCCGCCCCAGGAGGAGTCCGGCAACCAGCACCCCGAAGAGGAGCAGCGGCAGGATCAGTTTGGCGAAATCCCAGGAAGAGCGGAACCACTGGCCGGCCTGATCCTCCCTGGTGCTGGTCAGGAGGGAAAGGGCAACCACCCCGATTACGAAGGCGGCCAGGGGCGTTTCCGGAAAGGCAAGGGCAACGCCGAGAACCGCCAGGCCGGAGATACCGAGCTGCCATGCCGAAAGGGAGAACCAGGCCGCGAGCTGGACGGCCAGCAGGATCGCCAGGCCGCCGGTTATCCACCACTTGGCGGCAAAGATCGTATGCCACAGCCCGGATTCCTCCATGGGCCGGCCCCAGTTGGCAAAGACCAGGATCCCGACCATGGTGGCGAAATAGACCGCCGTTTGCCACAGCGGCCGGCCGCCCTCATCCTCGGGAACATAAATCCGGCTGTCGGCGTCGGCCTTTTTTTCCGGGAAAAAGAGTTCCATCAACAACCCGATGATCACGCTGAAGATGATTGCGCCGAGCGCCCGGGCGATGCCCATTTCCGGGCCCAGGATCCGGGCGGTCAGGATGATGGCCAGGACATTGATGGCCGGGCCGGAATAGAGGAAGGCGCAGGCCGGCCCGAGACCGGCCCCCATCCGGTAGATCCCGGCGAAGAGCGGCAGGATCGTGCAGGAGCAGACCGCGAGGATGGTGCCGGACACCGAGGCGACGCCATAGGCCAGGACTTTATTCGCCGCCGGGCCCAGGTATTTCATCACCGCGCCCTGGCTGACAAAGACGGCGATGGCGCCGGCAATGAAAAAGGCGGGGATCAGGCAGAGCAGGACATGTTCCCGGGCATACCACTTGACGAGATGGAACGCCTCCATCAGGGCGTTGTCGAACCGCTCCCAGCCCACCGGCAGATAATAGCAGCCCAGAAAAATGAGCACCATGGCCGCGAAGGCCTTCCATTCATTTTTCCATTCCACGGGGAACCTCCTTCATGGCGCGGGTCACCGGTTAGCCCTGCTCGGCCCCTGCCTGTTGTCTTGGCGGATGACTCAGCAGCAGCCGGCGACCTTGCACACCGCCTGCCGGACCAGGTCCTGGGGGATCGTTTCGTATGTCCGGCCCAGGTGCACCAGGGTCCGGCACTGTTCGTTCCCGCCGGTCAGATCGCCGCAGGAGGGGCAGCAGCTGGTCGATGCACCCGCATGCGGCAGGATATCCTCCAGGAGGACATCATTGATCAGGATGGTGTTGGACTTGGCGATCTGTTCGGGGGGGAGCAGGGTTTCCCTGAACAGGATCTCCACGCCCCGGGGCGCGCACTCCCTGCGCAGCCGTTCGATTGCCTGGCGCAGTTCCAGGCCGGTATCGCCGCAGCGCTGGCAGGTTTCGCCGCCAACCGCCAGATAAAGCCAATCAATGGTAATTGTTTTCATGGCAGTTCCCGCACAGTTATTTTTTCAGCCAGGCGAGGGCCTCGGCCTTTGAGGGCACCTTGCCCACGCATTTGACCTGGCCGTCGATCACCACCGCCGGCGTGGCGAACACGCCGAAACCGGCGATCTTCTGAAAATCGCTGACTTTTTCAATGGTGGCCGAAACTCCTGCCTCGTCGACCGCCGCCCGCATGATTTTTTCAACTTCGGCGCATTTGGCGCAACCAGGTCCTAATACCTTGATTTCCATTATTTTTCTCCTTGTTCTCTGAATGTGGAGGCCAGTTCATTCCCCGGCCGGTTTAGTCCTGTCGCCGAGGGATTTGATGTCCACGATCGGCGTCCCGTCGATCACGTCCACTCCGGTCACCTCGATACGGTTGCCGTCCACCCTGAGGACCTTGTACTCCGAGAGGGCGATGGGGTTCGGCCGGATGGGGCTGCGGGTGGAAAACACGCCGCGCAGGCCTCGGCTGCGGTCGCCCCGCGGGTAGACCTTCATCTGGTCGCGGCGGGCCTGGTGCAGCCAGAAGAGAACGATGATGGTCTGGCCGACCTCGATGCCCTCCATGGCCGGAAGAAAGGGCGGAAAGATCTCCAGGGTGCCGGGGATGTTCGATACCGTGTAGTATCTGGGCGCCTCCTCGGGTGTCCGCAGTTCGCAGTGCATGACCCCGATGGGGGTGAGGGTGATTCCCGCTGATTCGTCCATATTCGCCTCCGCTCAGATGATAAGGTTGAAGAGGTAGCCCACCAGCAGGATGCCGGCGGCCACCACTCCGACAAAGACACCGATCAGGCGCGGCATGAGGACCTTGCGCAGGATAACCACCTCCGGCAGGGACAGGGCGATGACGCTCATCATGAAGGCCAGGACCGTGCCCAGGGCCGCCCCTTTTTCCAACAGGGCGTGGATCACCGGCACGATGCCGGCGGCATTGGCATACATCGGCACGCCGAGCAGCACCGCGGCGGGCACGCTCCACCAGGCGCCCTTGCCCATGATCGCGGCCAGCGCCCCTTCGGGCACATAGCCGTGGATGCCGGCGCCCACCGCGATTCCCGCCACCACATAGATCCAGACCTTGCCGACGATCTCCCGGACCGCGTCCCGGCCCCGGGCAAGCCGGTCGGTCCAGGAGAGGAGCTCAATCGGTACCTGATCACCGTTCGCCCGCAGCTGACGGACCCATTCCTCGATATGTTCCTCCATGTTGAGCCTGCCGATAATCCAGCCGGAGGCGATGGCCACGAAGAGCCCGGTGGCGAGATAGAGGCCGGCCACCTTCCAGCCCAGCAGGCCGTAGAGCAGAATCAGGGCGATTTCGTTGACCATGGGCGCGGAGATGAGAAAGGAAAAGGTAACGCCCAGCGGGACGCCGGCGCTGACAAAGCCGATGAACAGCGGCACCGCCGAGCAGGAGCAGAAGGGGGTGACGATGCCGAGCAGGGCGGCCAGCACGTTGCCGGCG
Source organism: Desulfobulbus sp. (assembly GCA_003604995.1). Classification (GTDB taxonomy): domain Bacteria; phylum Desulfobacterota; class Desulfobulbia; order Desulfobulbales; family Desulfobulbaceae; genus UBA10518. The sequence continues at coordinate 54,341 of QZJD01000054.1, forward strand.
AACAGGCTGCGGCCGGCCAGGATCTTGCGGGTTTTTTCCGGGGTGAAAAAGGTCCGGATGACGCCCACGCCATAGACCACCAGGACCAGCAGCATCAGGACCTTGGGCGTGTCGTAGAAGAAGAATTCCAGCGATGCGCCCAGGTGGCTGCCCGCGGTCAGGCCGATAAGGTCATACGCGAGGAAGCGGGAAAAGGGGCGCAGCTGGCTGTAGAGCAGGAACCAGGCGGCCAGCGTGAGCAAGCCCAGGCCGATGTCGCGCCATGGGGATGCAGACCGCGCGGGCACCGATTCCGTGGTTACGCAGGCGCAGGGGGAAGAGGGGACGGTTTTCAAAGGTTTCATTCGATTCTCCCTCAGGGGCAGCGGCCGGAGATGTCGCACCGGTCGATGGTCGCGGCCTGGCGCATGAGATGGGCGATTTCCTCGTCGTCATTGAGCCACTGGCGGACCATCACCTGCAACTGGCCGGCATAGATGGAGTCAGTCGCATCCGGCAGGCGATAGTTTACCCAGGGGCCGTCCTTGCGGCCCTCCACCAGGCCGGCCTCCTCCAGGATCCGCAGATGCTTGGATACCGACGGCTGGGCCAGGTTGAGTGCGGCCCGCAGTTCGCAGACGCACAGTTCCCTGACCTGGAGCATTTTGATGATCTTGACCCGGTTGCCGTCGGCAAGGGCCTTCATGACCTTGAGATAATTTTTCAGCATGGCTTGCTCCTGAATTTCCCTATAACCATATTCCTATTTGGCTATATGTCAACAGCAAAAAAAGGGGGCTACAGAAATTCGTCGGTGCCTGAATGCAGTGTACGCCGACCCAGATTATTTTTTGCCCGGCCAGTTGACGGCCAGGAGCAGGTCCAGTACTGCGTCGTAGATGCCGGGCTGGTTGCTGGCCCTGGGGCCGGCGACATTGAGGGTGCGGATTTTGTAGCGCCGGAGCCACTGTTCCACCGCGGCCGCGGCTTCGGCCCGGGGGACTTCCGCCAGGTCGATGATCAGGCAGGGCCGGTCATGGCGGAGGGCCAGGCTTTCGGTCAGGGCCGAACCGCCGGTCAGAGGGCCGAAGGAGAGGATGAGGGTGGCGTCGCTGTCGACGATGTTTTTCTCGGTGCGCTCACGATAGCGGGCGGTTTCCGTTTCCCGCAGCCGGTAGTGGGCGGGCAGAGGCCCGTCCTCGGCCTTGCGGCCCCGGGGCAGCCAGCCGCCATGGGGTATGCCCAAGCGGATCGCCGCGTCCAGGGCGGCACGATCCGCTCCGCTCTGGCCGCCGGAGATGATCCGCACCATGCCTTTTTTCGTGCGCGCAATCACGGCCCAATTTATTCCCCTGCCGGCCGGGCGGCGGCTATCCGACGGGCCATGGCCTTCAGGTTGTCCAGGTAGTCATAGGCCAGGGGATCGAGGGCCACCACGCTGCCGCCGATGGCCTCGGCAATGGTCGCGGCGGTTTTTTCGGAAAACTGGGGCTGGACAAAGATGACCCGCACTCCCTCCCTTTGCGCCTCCTCGATGAGGCGGGCCAGGTGCCGGGCGCCGGTTTCCTTGCCCTGGACGTTGATGGCCTTTTGCTTGAGGCCGTAGGCACGGCAGAAATAGCCGTAGGCCGGGTGGAAGACGTAAATGGTTTGGCCGGCCAGGGGAGCGAGGATGGTCCGCAGGGTCCGGTCAATCTCCTGGAGGTCTTTGCGCAGCTCGGCGAGGTTGCGGTCATATGCCTGTCTGCCGGGCGGGTCCAGGGCCACCAGGCCGGCGTGGATCCGTTCCGCCTGCAAGCGGGCCAGGTTCGGGTCGAGCCAGGAGTGTGGGTCCAGGTCGTCGCGGTGGTCGTGATGCTCTTCGTCCGATTCCTCCGCGGGCAGCAGTTCGATTCCTTCCTGCAGGTCGATGATGGTGAGATCAGGGACCGTCCGCCGCAGCTTGGTGATGAGCGCGGCCTCGAAGGGGACGCCGATGCGGAAGAAGATCCGGGCATTCGCCAGCCGGGCCATTTGCAGGGGCGTCGGAACATAGGTGTGCGGGTTGTGGCCCGGCTGAACCAGAGTCTCCACCCGGACCCGTTCGCCGCCGACCCGTTCGGCCAGGTAGGCGGCCGGCAGGATGGAAACGACAACCTGCATGGGGTGTGCCGGCGCGCCGGCGTCCGCGGCAAGCGCCGGACCGGGCAGACCCGGCAGGCAGAGGCAAAAAAACAACACGAGACGGACAAGACGGCTATTCATGGCGTGAGTTGAAAGCAAACAGTTGGGTGTCCAGGGACTCTTAGGGTTTGTGCTGACCAATGCTTACCATAGTTCCCGGCCGTCGTCCAGACCCATGCCTGGGCGGGAGTTGTCAACGGTCGGGCGCCGCGAGCAGGATGCCGGCGTTGATGCCGCCGAAGCCGGAATTGCAGGAAAGGACCGTCGGACAGGTGAGCGGCAGGACCGCGGTGCCGGAGATGGGCGCATCGGGAAATTCACCCCCGGCATGGCCGATCGTGGGCGGAAGATGACCACTCTGCAAACTGCGCAGGGCAATCGCCGCCTCGATCACCCCGGCCGCGCCCAGGCAATGGCCCAGCGCACCTTTCACCGAGTGGATCGGCGGCGGTTTAGGCCATTGGCCCAGAAAGGCGGTCATCTCCATGGCGTCGTTGTAGCGGGTGCCGGTGCCGTGCGCATTGATCCCGCCCACCGCTACGGTTCCGTTCCCAGTCGCCAGACGCAGCACTTCCCTGAGCCCGCGCGCCTCCCTGCTTGGTGCAGTGATGTGGGTGGCGTCACTTGCCGCGCCCCAGCCCGCGACTCTGGCCAGGACCGGCAGGGAATGCGCTGCGGCGAAGGCCGCGCTGGTCAGAACGAGCAGGCCCGCGCTTTCGCCCAGGGACAAGCCCTGGCGATCGGCGGCAAAGGGGCGGCAGGGTTCCGGGTCCAGGGCCTGCAGGCAGGCAAAGCCGGCCAGGACAAAGCGGCTGGCGATATCCACGCCGATGACCGTCGCGACCTCGCAGTCGCCGCGCCGAATCTTGAGCGCGGCCTGAATCAGGGCCAGGGTTCCCGAGGCGCAGGCCGCGCTGACCGTCTGTACCGCGCCTCGGCACCCGAGAATCCCGGCGGTCAGCGTTCCGGCCTGCCAGGCCTGGCCCCGCCATGGCTTTGCTCCCGGCGGCAACAGCTCGTCAGCGGCACCTTTGGTGGTGGCGACCAGCAACTCGCCCGGACCGATGATCCCGGCCATGGCCGCCAGGGGTCGGCTGACCTCCCTGAGCGCAAACTCCAGGCGGGCCGGCGAGCCGATCTCGCCCGATCCTTTGAGCAGCCCCAGCGGATAGGTCGATCCCAGGTCAGGCGCGGCAAAGGGCCGCAGGCCGCACTTTCCTGCGAGCAGGCCTTGCCAGGTATCGTCCAGTCGCCCCAGGGCGGTCAGAACCTCGGCGGCGACGACCACCGGGGTGTTTGCTGCGGATGCTGGCGACGGCATGGCGATTGTCACCCGTTGCGCAGGAGGAGGGCCGTACCGCTGCTGCAACGGCCTCCTGGTCCGGCCAGCGTAAAGGTGACCGCCGGCAGGTCGTCCTGCCCGGCAAGGACGGCCTCAATGACAACGGTTTCATCCGGCAGGATCGGCCGCTGCCATTTCAGCCCCGCCATTTCGGAGGGCAGCAGCTCGCCGCCGAGAACCTGTTCGAGCAGGACCCGCACCGCCGCGCACTGGACAATGGCCGGCAGGATCGGTCGCCCCGGAAAATGGCCTTGGAAGCCTGCGAAATCAGCGGAAAAATGAAAGGTGCCGCTCACGATTTCTCCGTTGTCCTGTTGCCTGATCCCCCGCAGAGCCTTGGTTCTCAGGTAATCGAGCAGGGAGGAGGCGGCGTCCGCCGGAAAGAGTGCTTGCGGTGCGGCGGGGGCAGGGAGCATATCATTCCCGTGCCGGATTTTCAGGCGGCCCTCGGCCAGCAGGTCATCGCCCTGGCTGATGCTGCCGGTCAGGACCAGCACCGGTCCGAAGGTCAGCTCGGTTTGTGCCCGGACCCGCAGTATATCCCCCGGTTCGACGCGGCGGTGCCAGGAAAAGCGGTCCAGGGCGGCCAGCATGCCGCCCCCCTCTTCGCGCTGTTCAAGACGGGCCAGAAAGCCCTGGCCCGCGGCCGCCGACTGGGCGAGCAGCTCAATGCAGAATTCCGGCATGAGCCGCTCCCGGTCGACAAAGGGGCCGTTTATCGGCGCGGCGGCCAGCGCCTCGCAGATCAGCCCCCGGTCGCTGCCGGACTCCGAGCGCAGCAGAGTTCCTTCGATGCGCAGGGGCGGAGCATGGGGCACGAGGCCTGCGAAAGGGCACGGCAAAAGAATACTGCTCATGGGCTGGTGCGGCCGGAAGAGGAAAGGCTCGGCGGACAGGGGGCGGACCACAGGCAGACGCTGGCCTTGCCGAAGCGGGCGGTGACGGTGATTTGTTTTTCGCCCTCCCAGCAGGTCTTGCCGGCCAGGTCGGTGAGCAGCAGCGGCAGGGCCATGGGATGCAGGTCCAGGGGTGCCTCCGGATCGCCTGCCAGTAGTTCCTCCCGGTCCAGCGCGGTCTCCGGCGGTGCCGCTCCCTCCGAAAAGCTCACCTCGCGCAGGCTGAGCGCCCGCGGATTGATCGCCTCCCGGTCCAGGACCCAGGCCACGGCGCAGGGCGGCCATTCTTCCACGGCCTGCGGGATCATGCGCCTGCGCGTGTCATGGAGGAGCGGGGCATAGGTTTCGACCTGCAGGATCAGGGCACGGTCCAGCCTGCCGGTGGCGAGCATGAAATCGGCGTTTGCCAGGCCCTGCAGAAAGGGCCAGGTAAAGGAGGTGAAGGTCCAGGCCCCGCCGAAGATGCCGAACAGGCGGCTGGCGTAGCCGGCGGCCGCATTGAATACCGAGTGGGAGAAAAGGGTGGGCGAGACCGGTTCCTGGTCGATGAGCGCATCGAGCACATTGAAATTGGATTGCATGGGGCCGAAACAGGTGCCGAGAAAAAGGCCGCAGCGCTCGCCGGGCCGTTCAACAGCGACGACCTGGACCAAGGCCTGGTGGGCGGCCGCGGCGGTCAGCTGAATGAACTGGTCGCCCCGGCGCAACGGCTTACGCAGGTATTCCGGCAGTTCGGGGACCGTGCCGGTGACCGACGCGCAAGCGATGATGAACGGTCCCGTCAACCGAGCGCCTCCAGGACGACTGCCCCGTTGAAGCCGCCGAAGGCCAGGGACTGGCTGATCCCCTTTCTGCCGAAGAGGGGGGCCGTGCTCCCCGCCGGCAGGACGGAGACGGGCAGGGTGGAATCCGTCTCCCCGCAGCCGGGGGTTCCGCCGGTGACACCCGCACTCAGGGCGAGCAGGGTGATGATCGCCTCGACGGCCCCGGCCGCGCCCAGGGTGTGACCGGTGCCGCCCTTGGAGGAAACCATCCGGCATTCCTCCCTGAAAGGGAAGCGGGCCAGGGCGGTTGCCTCAGCGGCATCGTTGACCAGGGTGCCGGTGCCGTGGGTATTGATATAGGAGATTTCCGCCGGGTCCGTGGAGGCATCGGCCAAGGCAGATCGGAGGGCGGCCTGCAGGCCCCGGCCTTCCGGATGCGGGGCGGTGGGGTGATAGCCGTCGGTGGCCGCGCCGTAGCCCAGGAGGATGCCCCGCGGGCGCGCCTCCCGCCGCGGCCGGTCTTCCCGTTCAAGGACGAGGATGCCCGCGCCTTCACCCAGATTGAGGCCGGCCCGGTCAGGGGCAAAGGGCCGGCAGGGTGTCCTGCTCATCAGCATGAGGGCCGAGAAGCCGTGATAGGCGATCCGCGACAGCTCATCCGCGCCGCCGGCGATGACGATGTCGCAGCGGTCCTGTTCCAGCCAGATTTTGGCCAGGCCCAGGGCGTCCGTGCCCGAGGCGCAGGCATTGGTCACCACGGTCGCCGGCCCGGTCGCGCCGAGAACGGTACGAATCAGCGCGCCGAGATTGCTGCCCAGGTAGTTGCGCACCGGGGTGAGATCAGGCGCGGCGCCGCCGCGCCATGAAGCATAGTACTCTTCGTTGTTGAAGGTGCAGCCCACGGTGGTGCCGATAATCACCCCGACCCGTGCCTCACGAAAGCTTTCCTCGCAGAGGCCGGCGTCGGCCACCGCCTCGGCCACCGCCTCCAGAGCCAGCAGAGCCGTGCGGTTAAGGCCGTGGGGCAGGGAGGCTGCCGTCGATGTTGCCCCCAGCAGCCTGGCCGCCGAAGGCGAGGGCAGGGCGCGTTCGACGAGAAAGGCCGGAAAGGGGAGCTGGTCGTGAAAGAACTCCGGGGGCACGGGGCCGCAGCGGACCGGCAGATCGGTCAGTCGGGCGTTGAGTTCCGTTATCCCGAAAGCGGCGGCGCAGCAGCAGCCCATGCCGGTGATCAGGATTCTTGGGGGGGCGGAGGGCATGACGGGAGACGGTCAGGTGGAGCGCCGGGCAAGGATAAAGTCTGCCAGGGCGTTGATGGAGGCAAGGGCGGCCCGCCCCTCTTCCATATCCTTGATCTGGACGCCGTAGCGTTTTTTGATCAGGACCACCATTTCCACCGCGTCCAGGGAGTCGAGGCCGAGTCCCTCCCCGAACAGCGGTTCGCTGTCGCGGATATCGTTCGGGTCCAGGTCCTCCAGTTTCAGGTCCGTGACCAGCATTTCCTTGAGTTCGCGCTTGAGCTGCTCCATGCCTCTGTTTTCTGGCTGCGTTGAGGGGTGATTGATGACGGTTTCCAGATAAACATTATCACATAATGGCGGGGCTGTCGGCTTATTCTTTGTTGGGCGCGGGAAAAAATGATGGCGTCGCGAATGGCGAAACACTGCGCAGCCGCTGCTGAGATTTCGGCAAATTGCAGGAAATGCCGGGGTCAGTCCCGCGCCTTGCGCAAGACTGACAAGAAAAGATGAGGTTGTCCACCGGGGCTTGCGAAAAGAGTCGCAGGGAAATCAGGCCGGAAGAAACGCGGCGACTCAGCCCCGGGCCGGCCAGATTACCCTGAATTCCGTGATGATTTCCGGGTCGTCGTCGCCGGGCAGGACGTCCGTTTCCCCGGCGAGCAGGCAGTCGAGGTCGCCGCCGGCGGCGAGCCAGAGCCGGGCCGTGGCCTCGGCCTCCGCCATGGGTTCGGCCGAAAGCAGGGCATAGACCGGGCCGGTCAGCCGGTAGTGGATGGCCGCCTCGGCCAGGGCGATATTGGGCAGGGTATAGCTGAACAGCGCCGGACTGGCGCCGTCAAGCCCCGCCGCCAGGGTCTTGGCATAGGCGAGATCCGTGGCCAGTGAACCCCAGCGGCTGCCGGCGATCAGGCCGATCCGGCCCCGCGCTCGCCGTGCTCCGGAATGCTCCTCGAGCAGTCCCGCGGCGAGCAGGGTCCTGCCCACGGCGAGCAGGGTGGCCTGGCTGAGCAGGTCCATGCGGCCCCAGCGTTCCGGCAGCCTGCCGAGGATTGCCCGGTTTTCCGCGGTCAGGCGGCAGGCGTCGGCGCGAACGGGAGGCATGGACCTATCTGCCGTTGCGCGGCTTGAGCCAGCAGGAAGGGTCTTCGGCCAGATGGTCGCCGGTGGTCTGGTAGGCGTGGCCGCGGCAGCCGTAGCAGAGCGCGTTGAACTCGCAGTCCGCGCAGCGGCCCTTGATGGTCTGCCTGATATTGCGCAGGTCCCGGATCACCGGGCTGGTTTGCAGAATGTCCCGCAGGGAGGCGAACCGGATATTGCCCACCGGGATGTTCACCCCGGGGCAGGGGTTGACCTCGCCCAGGGCGGTGACCGTGCAGGAATATTCGTGCCGGGCGCAGTGCGAGGCCGCCAGCGGTGGATGGGGCGTCCAGTGGTTGCCGTATTCCCGGGCATCGATTTCAGCGAGCGCGTCGAACAATTGTTTGAGTCCCTCGCGGCTCACCTCCAGGTTCTGGTGCTCCAGGGCCCGGCCCTGCATGGTCATCACCTCGATGTAGGGGACGATGCGGCGGTCGCGCGCCCAGCGCCACAGCGCGGGAATTTCGTCGTAATTCTGTCGGCAGATGATGCTTTCGATGCCCAGGACACGCTCGTCATCGGGATAGCCGGCGGCCAGGAGATGATCGAGGCCCCGCATGATCGCCGCGTGCGTTCCCGCCCGGCCGGCAAGCTCGTCCTGGACCGCGGGATCCAGGCTGTTCATCTTCATGGAGACGGAGACCCGCAGGGCATGCAATCGCTCTGCCTTTGCCCGGTCCAGGAGGGTGGCGTTGGTGAACAGGTCGGCGTCCAGACCGAGGCCGCGGATAAATTCGAGGACCGGGAAGAGGTGCGGCGAGAGCAGGGGTTCGCCGCCGCCGATGACGATGATCTTGCGGGCGCCGAGGGTCGCTGCCTGGTCGATGACCGAGAAGAGTTCGTCGCGGCTCAGTTCGTCCTGGAGGGCCTGGCCCGAGTCGGCGTAGCAGTAAAGGCAGCGAAGGTTGCAGGCCCGGGACAGTTCAAGCTCCATGGAGAGCAGGCCGCCCTGGGTGCGGCACTGGGCAATTTGCGCGGGGCTGAATTCCAGGCCCCAGAATTCGTGCAGACAGCTCATTTTTTGCGGAAATCGAAAAATCGTTTCATTTTGCGCTCGCCCTCGCCGGTCATGGCGGCCATGACCTGGTCGATATCCCGCACCACCACCTCGGGCTTGACCCGCAGGCGTGCCTGGAGCAGGGTTTCAATCTCCCGCCCGTCGAGGTCGTCAACGCCGCCCACCACCACCCGGACCAGGTCCGAAAGGTCGTAGTCGGAGCGGACTTCCAGGTACGAGGCCCGGACGCCGGGCACTTCCTGGAGGAGCTGGAAGACGGTCTCCGGATAGAGGGTGGTGCCCTTCATCTTCAGGCGCTGGGCGACCCGGCCCTCGATGGGGCCGATCCGCTCGCTGTGCCAGCCGCAGGCGCACGGCTCGCTGTATTTTCTGGCGATGTCACCGGTCCGGAAGCGGATCAGCGGGAACCCCTCAACGCCCAGGGGGGTGAGGACCAGTTCGCCGGGCCGGCCGTCTCCGAGGGGATGCCCCTGCTCATCGATGATCTCGGCCAGGCACAGTTCCGGATGGAGATGGCCGCCGCATCCGAGGGGACATTCGCAGATGCCGGTTTCCAATTCGGTGGCCCCGTAGGACGCGCAGGCCGGGCAGTTCCACGACCTGGTCAGCTCCTCGCCCAGGGGGGTGAGGCGCAGGTCCGGCCGGCGCACCGGTTCGCCGATGATTACCAGTCTTTTGATGCCGGCCTCTTCCGGTCGGAAATGGTGCGCCCTGGCCCACTGGGCGATCTGGAGAAGGAAGGTGGGCACCCCGACCAGGACCGTGGGCCGCAGGAGGCTGATCAGCTCCCACTGCCGGGCGGGCTGGCCCGAGCCGCTGCGGATCGCCGTGGCCCCGAGGCCGACGATACCCTGGTAGTAGGCGAGGCCGGCGATGAAGCAGCGGTCCAGGGTGACGCAGACCAGGCAGCGGTCGCCGCCCCTGGTGCCGGTACCGTAAAAGGACATGGTTTCGTTGTAGGCCAGCCGCGCCAGGTCGCCCGCGGTATAGGGCACCTGCACCGGTGGGCCGGTGGTGCCGGAGGTCAGGGCCAGATCGGCCACCGCCTCGGGCGGCACCGCCCAGAGCGAGGGACCGTGGTGGTCCAGATCCTCCCTGGCGGTCAGAGGCAGACGGGGCAGGTCGGCAAGGCTTCTGATATTCTCCGGCGCAATGTTGGCCGCGGCCAGCCGGTCGCGGTAGAACGGAGCCTTCAGGGCATGGGTGACATGCTCCCGCAGCAGGCGGGCCTGGAGATGTTCCCGGTCACCGCTCGCCATTTCCCGCAGGCGGATTCCGGCAGCTATGGAATATTCGGTCATGGCTGGATGTCGGTTTTTCGGACGGCCGGGCAACAGGACGGGTCGCTAATATCTTTCGCTGGCTATTTGCGCGTTGATGGCCTTTTCCAAGTTCTGGATCCAGCCGTTGTAGTTGTTGTGAATGTTCTTCCCGTCATAATCAAGGTCGGTGCTGTCCTTGTAGGTGATGCTGTAGGCGGACGGCGTATAATCGATGTCGACCACCGCGGCATGAGATCTGAGGAGCAGAGTGCCCAGGATGTGCCCATCGCGGTCCGGGATCATTTTCCAGCCCAGGCCGTTGCCGGCCCTGATGATCGCTCCCTTGATTTCTTCGGAGGTCAGGGGTTTTTCCTGCGGCGCGGTGATGGATGCACCGTGTACATTGTAGATTGCCACGGTTCTGCATCCGGCAAAAAGGGTCACAGCCAGCGTCAGGATGGCGAGTACAAACAATTTGTTGGGACGCATGTTGTGTTTCTCCATTGAGTAAGAAATGAGAAGCAACCCGGTATGGACCGTGTCATAGCAAAAAAGAAAATGGCCGTAAAGCGGTTTTGTCTCGTCGCCGGGTCCGTTCGGGAATTCCTTGACAGGCCCCCGTGGCCAATGTATTGAATTTTAAAAGGTAAATTCACTTTCCCAAGATTGGAGCCCTGCCCGGCCGACAAAGACGGCTGTGTCGAACAGGAACCGGACATGACCATGGCCCGTCGCTGGTACGAGCAGACTGAACGGGGGACCCCCTTTGCCCTGCGGCTGATCCGGGCCATTGCCCTGCATGTCGGGAGGCCGGCGGCAAGAACGCTGCTCTGGCCCATCGCCTGCTATTTTTTTGTGCGGGCCGGTGAGCAGCGGCGGGCCTCGCGCAATTATCTCGCCCGCCTCCGTGGGAAACGGCCGGCCTGGTCCGAGGTGATCCGGCATATCCACTGCTTTGCCGCCACCATCCTCGACCGGGTCTTTTTCCTCACCGACCGCTTCACCCTGTTTGACCTCCGCATCCATAACGCCGAGGCGCTGCTCAATCATGCCGCGGCCGGCCGGGGCTGTATTCTCCTGGGTGGCCACGCGGGCAGCTTCGAAGTCCTGCGCGCCCTGGCTGCGGAGAGAAGTATTCCCCTCAAAATTCTGATGTATCCGGAGCACAACCGCACCCTGACCGGAGTGCTCCTGGAGCTGAACCCGGCGGTGCGCGATTCGATTATTCCCCTGGGCGATCCCTACGCCCTCATCGAGGTCAAAGAATATTTGTCCAAAGGCGGGATGATTGGTATGCTGGGCGACAGGGCAGGTCGGGGCGACAAGGCGGTCCGGTGCCGTTTTTTCGGGGCGCCGGCATCCTTCCCGCCGGGGCCGGCCCTGCTGGCGGCGGCCACCGGCGCACCGGTCATTTTTTTTGCCGGCCTCTACCGGGGCGGCAAGCGCTACGATGTCTATTTTGAAGAACTCAATCCCGGGGTGACCGTGGCGCGGGGTGAGCGCGAGGCGGTCACCGAGCGCTTGACCCGGCGCTTTTCCGAGCGCCTGGAACACCATGTCCGCCTGGCGCCCTATAACTGGTTCAATTTTTATGAGTTCTGGGATGAGATGTGATTGGAAGCGACTGCTCCTGCTGGCGCTTTTTCTGACCTGCCTGCCGCTGCCTGCGTTCGGCAATCAGGAAGAACCCGGCCCGGCGCTGGCGCGGCTGATGGCCGATCTGCGGGCCGAAGCGGCCAAGGGGCGGACGATCGCCTACCGCGAGGAAAAGCACTATGCTTTTCTTGAGCAGGACCTCAAAAGCAGCGGCTTCCTCTCCTTCCGGCCGCCGGACACCCTGATCCGCCAGGTGCTGACCCCGGAACCAGCCCGCTACATCATCAAAGGGCCGCGGCTGATCATGGAGGAAGAGGGCAGACCGCGCCGGGAAATCAATCTCGGGGACTACCCGCAGGCCGCCGCCTTCATCGAGGCCCTGCGCGCGGTGCTGGCAGGTGATCTGCTTGCTCTCGAGCGCCATTTCCAGGTGACCTTGCGCAGCGGCCACATCCGTTGGACCCTCCAGCTTATTCCCCGCGATCCGCAAATGGGCAAGGTCGTGGAAGCCATTTCCCTGACCGGCCGGGGCGGGCTGGTGGGCGAGGTGCGGACCAGCGAGGCCGGCGGCGATTATACCCTGATGGTTCTTTCCCGTGAGGCGGACCAATAGATGGCGCGGCTGCTCATCTGGCTCGTCCTTTTTCTCGGGTGCTGCCTGCTCATTTTCACCAGAGCGCGGGTGCAGTCGGATATCAGCCTTTTTCTGCCCGCGGCCGCGACTCCCAAAGAGGAGCTGCTGGTCAACGAATTGCGGGAAGGACCCGCCTCCCGGTTGATCCTCCTGGCCATCGAGGGGGGCGATGAGGCGAAGCGGGCGGAGAGCAGCCGCCGGCTGGCCGAGACTCTGCGTACCTCCGACTTTTTTGTCCGGGTGGTCAACGGCCAAGAGACTGTCAGCCCGGAGGAGCAGGCCCTGCTGTTCCGCTACCGCTATCTCATCGGCCCGGAACCGGCGGCGAACGATTTCCAGCCGGATACTCTCCGGCAGGCTTTGAACGAGCGGCTGCGCGATCTGCGCTCCCCGGTTTCCCCCCTGCACAGGCAACTGGTGGCGCGGGACCCCACCGGGGTGATGCTGGCCATGGTCGGCGAGGCGCAGGGCCAGTCCCAGCCGGCGAAGCGGTACGGGGTGTGGTTCAACGAAAGCGGGCGGCGGGCCCTCCTTCTTGCGGAAACCAGGGCCGGCGGCTTTGCCCTGGACCGGCAGGAAGAAGCGGTGCGCACCATCGAGGCCGCGTTTGCGCCCCTGGCCGCTGATCTGGGCACGGAGCTCACCCTGAGCGGTCCCGGCGTGTACGGCGTGCTGTCCCGGGACCTGATCCGGGGCGAGAGCAGCAGGCTCAGCGTGACCGCGACTCTGCTCGTCTGTTTGCTTCTGCTGGCTGCCTATCGTTCGCTGCCGTTCGTGCTCCTCGGTGCTCTGCCGGTCCTGAGCGCGGTGGTCGCGGGCGTTGCCGCGGTGACCGTCGGCTACGGCGCCATCCACGGCATCACCCTGGCCTTCGGCATCACCCTCATCGGGGTGACCATTGATTATCCCCTGCACCTGTTCAGCCACCTGCGCGCGGATGAGCCGCCCCCGGCCACCCTTGCAAGGATATGGCCGACCATGTTCCTGGGGGCGCTGACCACCTGTTTCGGTTTCCTGGCCATGTTCCATACCGATTTTTCCGGCCTGGCCCAGCTGGCCGTTTTTGCGGTGACCGGCCTGCTGGCCGCCCTGTTCACGACCCGCTGGCTGATGCCGACGCTGGTCGCGGCGACCGGATCAGTCGACCGGGAACCGGCCCGGAAGGTCCGGTGGTTCGGCCATCCACCGTCCCTAAGCCGGGGGTCGCGCATGGCGGTTGTGGGGCTCGCTCTCCTGGCCCTGCTTTCCCTCATTTTCCTCAACCGCTCTCCTTGGGAGGATGACCTCGCCGCCCTGAGCCCGGTTGCTCCGGAGCTGATCGCCCTGGACCGCGAACTGCGGGCCGAGCTGGGCGCTCCGGAAATAAGCCGGATGATCGCCCTGCGGGGGGAGAGCGCCGAGGAGGTCCTGCGGGCGTGTGAGACGCTGACGCCTGCCCTGGAGCGGCTGCGCGCGCGGGAGGCCCTGACTGGCTATCTGCCGCCCAGCCGGTTTCTGCCCAGTCCGCAGGCCCAGTCGGCCAGACAGGCGGCGCTGCCGGCGCAACCGGTCCTGGCGGCCGCCCTGGCCGAGGCCCTGGCCGACCTGCCCTTCAAGCCCGGTTTTTTTGCCCCCTTTGTTGAGGAGGTCGAACAGTCCCGAACCATACCCCCTCTTTCCCTCCGGGACCTGGAGGGAACGACCCTGGGCCTGCGGCTGGCCTCCCAGCTCATCGATACCGGCCGGGGCTGGCTGGCGATCATTCCGCTTGCCGGGGTGCGGGATCAGGAGGCGGTGGTCCGGGCGGTCGCGCAAGCGGGCGTGTCCGGTTTCGCCCTGAACCTGCGCGAGGAAATGAGCCGGCTGGTCAGCGGCTTCCGGGATGATGCCCTGGTCAGTCTCGGTCTCGGGCTTGCCTGTATCGTGGCGGCCCTTGCCGTCGGTCTTCGCTCGACTGCCGGCGTCGTTCGCATTCTGGCGCCGGTCCTGCTCGCCCTGGGGCTCGATCTTGCCCTGCTTCTCTGGAGCGGGCAGCGCCTTTCCCTCTTTCACCTGGTCTCCCTGCTGCTGGTCCTGGGGATTACCCTGGACTACAGCCTGTTTTTCAATCGGTGCGGCGACGGCCCGGAATTTCGTTGCCGCACCCTATACGCCATCTCTATCTGCGCCCTGTCCACCCTTCTGGTGTTCGGGATGCTGGCCCTGTCGAAGGTGCCGGTGCTGGCCGCCATCGGCAGGACGGTCGCCTTCGGCGTGCTGGCCGGTTTCGTCATGAGCATGGTGCTGGCGAAGCCGACGGAGGGGCCGGCATGAGGGTTCTTTTCGTCTACTCCAACCAGATTGCCGATGTCCAGCCCGCGCCGCCGGTGGGGCTCAGTTATGTGGCCACCGCCGCCGAGGCGGCAGGCCACCAGGTCCGCCTGGTCGATCTCTTCCTGGGCGGCAACCGTTCAGGCCGGCTGAGGCGGGCGTTGCGCTCCTTCCGGCCGGAGGTGGTGGCGGTGTCCGTGCGCAATATCGACAACGTCATTGCCCAGCGCCTGGTCGGCCACCTGGCGCGGTTGCGGGAGCAGGTGGCGCTGATCCGTGAGGAAAGCACGGCGCTGATCGTCCTGGGCGGTTCGGCCATCTCCATCCTGGGCGGGCGGGTCCTCGACCATATTGATGCCGACCTGGCGGTGACCGGCGAAGGGGAGGAGGTCTTTCCCGAGCTGCTGGCGCGGATCGCAACGCAGGACGACCCCGGCCGGCTGCCCGGCGTGTACGGCCGGGGCGGAGCGGACGGAGCGCCGTCGCTCCCCCGGCGCTGCGCCGCCTTTGGTCCATCCGGAATGGAACGCTGGATCAGTTGGCCCGGCTACGAGCGGCGGGGCGCAACCTGGCCGATCCAGTGCCGCCGAGGCTGCCCCCAGCACTGCACCTACTGCTGCTATCCGGCCATCGAAGGCAGCAGCCTGCGCCTGCGGCCGGTGGAGGAGGTGGTGGCCGAGATCAGGCGGGTGGCGCAGGTGGCGCGGCCGCGTTGCTTCGAGTTCATCGATTCGGTGTTCAATGTGCCGGAGGAGTATGCGTTCCGGCTCTGCGAGGAGATCATCCGTGCCGGGCTCCGCGCCCGCTTCACCGCCATGGGCATGAATCCGCGGGCGATGTCCGCCGGGCTCCTTGAATTGATGCGGCGGGCGGGCTTCAATTCCCTGATGGTGACCCCGGAAAGCGCCAGCGACACCGTACTCTCCCGGATGCGCAAGGGCTTCGGCCGGGCGGAGGTCATCCGCGCCGCGGAGCTGATCCGCGCCGCCCGGATCCCTTCCCTCTGGTTTTTTATGCTGGGCGCGCCCGGAGAGACGAAAGAAACGGCGGAGGAAACCGTTTCCTTTGTCGAGGAGCACCTCGCCTTTGCCGATTGCCTGCCGGTGTTCACCACCGGGGTGCGGATCCTGCCGGGCACGCGGCTGGCCGAGGAGGCGATCTGCGAGGGGTATCTCCGGCCGGATCAGGACCTGACCGCATCGGTGTTCTATGTTTCGCCGCTGGTTTCGGAGGAGTATCTGCTGGCGCGGGTGAACCGGGCGATCGCCAGGTGTCCGGCCGTGGTCCATGCCGCCGAGGACCCGGCCTCCTCCCTGCCCGGCAGGCTTTCCAGCAGGCTGCTGCATCTGTTCGGCGCGGCGCCGCCCTACTGGCGCTTCTATCCGCGTTTTCTCTCCCTGCCATTTGTCCACAAATCCAGGAGCAGACAATGAGCGCCGGCCGGATCCTCTTTATATTTCCCAAGTGGCCGCCCTTGGCCCTGTGGGGACATTTTCAGTACAAGTTTCCGCCCTTGGGGCTCCTCGCCCTGGCCGCGCTTACCCCGGAAGAATTCACGGTCAGCTTCATCGATGAGAACGTCACTCCCATCGATTTCGCCGCTGAGGTCGATCTGGTGGCGATCAGCGTGATGACCCCCCTGGCCCCCCGGGCCTATGAAATCGGCGATGCGTTCCGGGCCGCGGGCCGTACCGTGGTTATGGGCGGGATCCACGTGAGCTGCTGCCCGGAAGAGGCGGCGGCGCATGCGGATGCGGTGGTGGTCGGCGAGGCCGAGGAGGTCTGGCCCCGGCTGCTGCGGGAGTGGCGGGAAGGACGGCTGGCGCAACGCTACACCGTCGGCGATCTGGTCAATCTGGACCAGGCCTTTCCACCGCCGCGCCGCGACCTGCTGGCGCCGCGCAGCTACCTGATCCGCAGCACAATCCAGATGACCCGGGGCTGCCCCCATGACTGCGAGTACTGCTCGGTCACCGCCTTTTCCGGCCGCCGCTTCCGCCACCGGCCCCTGGACCGGTTTGTCGAAGAATTTCGCTCCCTGCCCGACCGCTTCGTCTTTATCGTGGACGACAACATCCTTTCCAACCGGTCCATGGCCGAGGACCTTTTCGACCGGCTGCGGGGCACGGGCAAGTGGTGGGGCAGCCAGGTGACCATCAGCGTGGGCGACGACGAGGCCCTGCTGCGCAAGATGGCCCTTTCCGGCTGCAAGTCCCTGTTCATCGGCTTCGAATCCCTGGACCAGGAGAACCTGCGCCTGGTGGGCAAGAAGTTCGTCCAGGCCTCCAAGAACATGGAGCGGATCAAGCGGATCCAGGATCAGGGCATCGGCATCCTCGGTTCGTTCATCGTCGGCCTGGACCATGACCGGGAAGACGCCTTTGAAAACCTCTATGAGTTCATCACCCGGGCCAGGCTGGAGGCCTTTCTTCTTTCGGTGCCCACCCCCTTTCCCGGCACCAGGATGACCCGGCGACTGGAAGAGGAGGGGAGGGTGTTGAGCAGGGACTGGGCCAAATACGACATGAGCACCGTGGTCTTCCAGCCCAGACATTTCCGTCCCGAGGAACTGCAGGCGCGCTACAACGAACTGAACCATGCCCTGTACGGCTGGTCGTCGATTCTGCGGCGGACCGTCAATTTTAAAAAGAACATGATCATCTTCGTTCCGCAGAATATCGGCTTCCGGAACGCCTGGCGGAGCCTGGCCGCCGAACAGGAGCGCCACCGGCGCCGGGAGGCGGGCAATGGCCGCTGACCCCATGGTCGTTGCCGTTATTCCCGCCTACAACGAGGCACGGCGGATCAGGGCGCTGGCGGAGCAGGTGCGGGAGCGGCTGGCACGGGTGATCGTGGTGGACGACGGCTCCACGGACGGGACCGCGGCCTGTTTGGAGGGGTTGCCGATCACCCTCCTGCGCAACCCGGTGAACCTGGGCAAGGGGGCCGGCCTGCAGCGGGGGTTTGTCGCCGCGCTGGAAATGGGCGCGAGCGCAGTGGTCACCCTGGACGGTGACGGCCAGCACCGGCCGGAAGATATTCCCCGGCTGCTGGCCGCGGCGGAAGCTTGGCCGCGTCGGATCATCATCGCCGCCCGCACGGGCAACAGGGCATGCGCGCCGCCGCTCCGCCGTTTTGCCAACCGTTTTGCCGATTTCTGGATATCCTGGGCCTCGGGCTGCCCGATGATCCGGGATTCGCAGTCCGGCTTTCGTCTCTATCCGTCGGAGTTGCTGCGCCTGCTTCCCCTGCGGCCCGAGGAGAGAAACACCTTTGTTTTTGAGAGCGAGGTTCTGATCATCGCCGCCCACCTGGGCTGGTACACCGAGGCGGTGGCCATCGATGCCATCTATCGGCCGGACAACACCAGCAATTACCAAGCCTGGGCCGATACCTGGCGGATCACCCGCCGGGTCGCCGGCCACCTGTTCCGCCGCGGAATGTATCCGGCCGGCCTGCTGCGGGTGCTGCGGGTGCTGCCGGACCCCCGGAAAAAAAACGGGCCGGCCGCGCGCGCCCCGCTTTCTTGACTCCTGGCTGGCCGATCATTCCGGCCGGTCCCGGCATCACCCCCCCCTCCCGCCCTGCCACCTTCTATTCCTGCTTCGCCGCCGGTATTGCGGAGGCGCCGGCAAGAACGTGCGCTCCTTTACCTCTCGCATAACGGTCGTTTGATTTTATTTATTCATTACAAGATGATATGGGGTGGCGCCGTCGTGGCGGGGCGGTGTTAATGAGAATGACAAAAAGGAATTATATCATTTTTCAAAATCCCCTGTCAAAGAGAGGGGACAATATCGCCTTAAGCGCAAGGACAAAATTGGCTGTTTTTGCTGAAGAAGAGCAACCTTCGGCTTTGGAACAGGTTATCGGGGTTGTGCCGGATCAGGCTCATGCCAAGTACATCCCTGAGCTAATCAGCCGGATTTCAGAAAAAAGATTGTTGCAGGGGAGGAAGAGGGGGAGGGGTGGTTCCGGGTTTTGGATAAAATTATTTTGAGGGGTGCGGCTGAGGAATTTCCAGCAATCGTCAGTGGACGGGGGAAGGGAGATCGGGCCGAACCTGATTCGGGAGGAAAAAGGGATTGCAATTTCGTATCGACAAAGTACAATGAATGAAGCTTCATTTTTTTCAAAATTTCTCAGTAACCAATGGTAACTGAGAAGATATTTTGATACAAATAATGAGGGGGGAGGAAGTAGACGGCACTTAACAGTAAAAGGAAAGGAGGAATTATGCGAAAAATTTGGAGGTATGGTTTGCCGTTGCTTGCCACAACGGCACTGTGGACCACAACGGCATACTGCGAAGGCGGGCCGAAGCCGCCGGAGCAGCCAAAGGCGAAGACCATCAAGGAACTGGTCGACCGCTACGATTCAAGCAGCTGCCTTGAGTGTCACGAGGAAGCGCACGATCAATGGGCTAACTCGCTGCACTCTCGTTCGATCCTCGGTACGGGAAGAACGGCGCCGACCTTTATCACCGCCCTGGAGGTTGGAATCAAGAACTTCCCCTATTCCGGGGTGAAGGAGGACAAGGATATCACTGTTGAGCATCTGAAGATTTGCACCAAGTGTCATCTTCCCCAGCTTGATGAGGCCACGGACGATGTGGCCCGTGAGATCATTGCCACGATCAAGGGCTGGCAGAAGGCGATGAAGGCCGAGAACGATGCGGAGGTTGAGAAGCTGGAGGCCACCATCGCCAGTCTGAATATCAACTGCCGGGTCTGTCATAACAAGATGGCCATCATCCATAAGTGGTCCGACGGCTATCCGCAGCCGGATACCGTGTACGGCTCCCAGGACGGCGCCCACGAAGATCCGGATTTCCCGAAAATGGCGGTTGCGCCGGCCCTCGGCGAATCGATCTTCTGCGGTCAGTGCCATGGTTCCGGACCGAACTTTGAACTTGCCCATCCTTCCCAGTGCGCCACCCTGTACGGCAGCTATCTCTTTGCCTATACGGCGGAAGGCGGCAGCGAGAGCTGTCAGGAATGCCACATGGTCAAGTCCGGCCTGGGCCACGACATGCAGTCCTACAACAGCGAGGAAATGCGGAAGATGGCCGTGGATGTGGAAGTGGAAAGCCGTTCGCTCTTCTGGCGGAAGAATTCAGCGGAAGGCGTACTGCCCATGGGCATCGTAACGGTTGAAATGACCAACAAAGCCGGCCATACGATACCGGACGGCTGACCCACCCCGAATAGGCTGGTCCTGGAAGTGACTGCCAAAACAACGGATGGGAAAGAAGTTCACAAAGAGCAGCGGATCTACATGCCGTACCCGGGCCGTCTGGGCCGCGGCAAGGAGATGGGCAGAGGGCCTTACGAGAAGAGCGGTCTTCTTCGTGAAACCAGTCTGCCGCCGATGAAAACCACCAAGGAAGTCTTTGAGTTCCAGTACCCGTTCAAGAAGACCGAAGTGGGCGGGAAACCGAGCAGGGAACTACTCAACGACGAACTCGTGGTTGACGTCAAACTCTGGTACCTGCCTTTCGGCGAATTTGAAGGGCATGAGGTCGTCTTCTTCGAAGAACAGCGGAAGCTCGACCTGAAGACCGAGTGGAAGTGGCGTTAAGCTAACGTAGCATACAGGGGTCGGGTGGTGGCGCTCTGCCGCACCCGGCCCTTTTTTTTGAGGAAACCCAACACAGCTTCCTGCTTTTCCGCCGCCTCTTCCGTGCCGGTGCGGCGTGATTCCCTTCCCCGCTGGGATGGCTGCCGGTTACGGTCGCACCGCCCTGACAAATCCTTTCGATGCCTTGGCATACTGGCGAGAAGGGTCGCACTGGTCACTGATTTCCCAGGCGCCGACCATGCCTTCCCCGTCCTTTTCATCGGACCAGTAGTTGCCCTTGAGGTCCATGACGCACCCACTCACCACATGGAGGTCCTTGAGATAGTACAGGTCATAGAGCTCGTACACCGTCGGCAGCCGCCAGTCGTCGTGGCCGCCAAGAATGAGGTTTTCCGCGTATTCCCGGGCATCCTCGATGCTTTGCAGCGCTTTTGTCCGTTCCTTTTGCCACATGGTTCCGGTCCTGGTGTCCTGGCAGACACCGTTGCCCAGGTCGATGATCCGTGGGGTTGCCCCGTTCTGCATGGCACAGCCGCCGAGCAGGGCATACAGGGCGATTGAACAGCTGATGAGTGCGATTTTTCCGGTCATGGGTTCTCCTTCTGTGGGTTCGGCTTTACGCGGTTGACCATACGAAATACCTTGTCCTCCGGGACAGGGGGGTAGCGGGGTCCGGATCGGCATTGTCCGGGGTTACAAACCGGCCGGCTGCCTTTCCAGCAGTCTGCGCAGGGAGCGGATGCAGTCGTCCAGGTCACGGCCGTCCTTGCTCACCCGGGCCATCATGATGCCCCCCTCGATGGCGGCGACGATCAGTTTGGCGAGCAGGCGCGGCTCCTGAAGGGTTGTTCCGTCCGATTCCCGGTGTTCGGCAAGGGTTTTGGTCAACAAGTCGACCCACCGGGCAAAAACCTCGCGGATAACCTCCTGAAAACGGGGATTGCTGTCGCTCATTTCCAGAGCGCTGTTGCCGAAGAGACAGCCGCCGACGAAATTCGCCTTTTGCATCTGCCGGCGAACAGCCTCAAGAGAGTTGAACACCTTGGCCAGGGGGGTCGTGCCGGTCAGGGACTGTTCGAGGATGGCGAAAAATTCGTCTCTGGCGTCCTCGAGCACGGCCAGGCCGAGTTCTTCCTTGCTGGGAAAGTGATAGTAGAGGCTTCCCTTTTGCACCCCGGAGGCGGCGATGATCTCGCTGACGCTGGTATGATGAAAGCCCTTGGTTACCAGCAGCATTCGTGTTTTTTGCAGGATGACCTGCTTGGTCTGCTCGCCTTTGCGCGGTTCCTGCATCTGATACTCTCCTCCCAGTCCAAAACCGACCGTTCGGTACAAAAAATACTCCAGGCAGTGCGGGTTGTCAAGGGCTCTCCGGAGCAGGCCGGCGGTATTTCTCTCTCTTCTTGGCTTCAGGGGTAACCCGTGTCGATATCCTTGTCGCCGAAGAGAAACGTGTCGATGGGTTCATTGCGGTGCCGGGCGATATACAGTAATGGGCAAGGCCGGCATTGCCAGCATCAAGGTATCAGCAGTATAATGCAGTGGAGAATGCTCTAAGGGCCTGTAAATAAATAACTGTAACATTATGCATCCCATCTTCGGGCCATCCTTGACCGAGCCTCAATCACAAAATCCTCGACGTAGCCCTGCTGCGCCTGCGGTTTTGTTCAATCGGCCCGGCCAAATCTGACCCCAATCTGAGCGCCTAATTGTAACACTTATTTCTTTACAGGCCCTAAACCCTCAACCCGAGAGGAGCAGCATGCAAACCGTGGTTTCCGCACTCTTTCGCCTGGCCCTGGCCTTCTGGGTCGGGGGCTCCGCCCTGTTCACCTTCGTCCTCACCCCCATCCTGTTCAAGACCCAGGCCCGTGATGTAGCCGCCCGGATCGTCGGCGTGCTCTTCCCCGGCTATTTCTGGTGGGGCCTGGTCTGCGGCGGCGTGGCCCTGCTTTGCCTTCTCGTGCTGCGCGGCCGGCATTTTCTGCCGAGCCTGACCCTGCTAGTCCTGATGCTCGGCCTTACCTCCTACCAGGCCTTCTCCATCGAGCCCCGGGCCGCCGAACTCAAGCGGGAGATCGTCTCCTTTGAAGCCACCGGCAGGGACAACCCCTTGCGCCGGGAGTTCGCGCGGTTGCATGGAATATCCATGGCCTGCAATCTGGCGGTTCTGTTGAGCGGCATCGTGATCATCGTCCTGCCGGGGGGATTCCGGCGGGAAGAATGAGGGGGTGGCCATGCGTATCCGCGCTCCGAGGCTGAAAGGATGAGCTGGCGAGCCATCTTCGCGGCCTTCTGCCTGCTTTACACGGCCTGGGTGGTCTTTCTCGGTCTGGGCAACTTTGCCAAGGTGCACGGCGAATACCGCCGGGTCCGGGAGAGTCAGCAGCCGACGCGGATCGAACGGATCGCCCTGCAGGAGCTTGTCGGTGAGTGCCGGCGGGCTGAGGAGCGCGGCAGCCGGGGCAGTGCCAACGACGTGCCGATCGCGACCGAAGAGGACTGCCGTTCATTTCCGCCCCCTGTTCTGGAGGCGCGGAAAAAAAACATCGCCGTGAACCTCCAGACCGAAAAAAAGAGATTTCTAAGAAAACTCGTGGTGTTCTATGCCGGCTTCGGGCTCTTTTTTGTGGCGCTCCCCCTGGGCTTCCTCTATCTCCTCCTGTCGTTTCTGGTCTGGCTGTTCAAGGACATGAAATTCGTCAAATGACCGGTCCGGCCGGTATGTCCCGTGTTTGCGCAGCTTGTTTGGGGGGACTGTGTATTCTGCTCGGCCCGCAGCGGTCCGGGCCGGTATCGGCCAGGGCGAATTTCCGGGCCTGGCGCCGCGCCTTTAGCACTTCATCAACATGCAGGCGCATACCGTATGTCTTGGAGCGCATCAGATTGTCGTCGGAATCCTGGCGGTGGGGGACCCGCAGGGCGTGGCCGAGCTCATGGGCCGCGGTGCGGGCGGCTGAAGATTTTGCGGCTGATTTTGCCGGCCGGAGATCCGGATTATCCCGGACGTGCATGTCGTGCTCGTCTCGGAAGTACCCGTTCCATTCCGGCAGGGTAGCGTCAAACCAGAGATCAAAGCCCCTGGCCGAAGGCTCGTCGTGGCCGACGGTCCGGATTTCAAAACAGATGCCGGCCTGGGGTAGCCAGATCGCGTTGATTTCCTCGAGAATTGGAAGCCACTCCTCGACCGGCCTGGCACTGCCGCCGAGATGGACGCGCAGGGGAATCCGGTACACCGGGGCGAGTACCTGGTGGTCCGGGTCCCGCCTGAGTGCCCGGGTGCCAGCGGCGGTCACCGTAACCGACACGATTAGCAGGAGCAGGACGGTATGCAAACGTCTCACCTTCATCGGGCAGGATGTTTCACTCGGCAGATAGTTATCATGCGATTTGCCTTTAGAGCCTCTTTCAAAATGATCATCTGCTCCGATCGGTAAAAAAATCCCGGACGGCGTCTTCCTTGTGAAATCGTCCTCACCGTAGCGCTGCTACGCTTCCGAGCGATTTCACGACTCATCCTTGCCCGGAATATTTTTTTCTCGATCTCGCGACGACGTTCATTTTGCAAGAGGCTCTTTACGCAGTAAAAAGGGGAGGGGCCGACCCGAAAATATGCAACACTCCACAGCCGATCTACGCCCCCGGCTTTTTCGTAGAAAGAATAATCACTGGCAAGTTTGTGCGCAGCTTTTAATCAGTAGATAATGTCGCAAAAACGAAAATACCGAGCATCCGCCACTGTGGTTTTCACTCAATGCTGTTCATAAGAAATTCTGATTCCCCCTAATCCTCAGCACGGGGTAACAGGTGCTGCGAAAACGTAAGGGGACAGATTTAATTTTTCCTTTGGCTGCCGGGGACAGAATGATTTTCGCTGAAAACTACGCGAAAATAATTCAGTCCCCTGAGGTTGGCGGAAAAATTCAGGTA
>QZJD01000025.1 GCA_003604995.1 Desulfobulbus sp.
AGATCAGGCTCACGGCCGAACATCAGGCCGTCCTTGCCCAATTCGGAAAATCAGGTGACAAGCGCTTGTCTTCCGACGAGATCCAGAGGCAGACCAACATCGAGCCCATTAAAATCAGTGCAATACTGGCTGACCTGATGACCCACGACCTCATCCGTCATACCGAGTCCGATGAACCCGGCGGCTACTGGTTGTACCACCTGACCGAGGAGGGGGAACGACTGGTCTCTGGACAGAGGATACCATGAAAAGATTCCGGGGGATGGAGGGTTCGCTGAAGTTCTTTTCTCAGCCGGGCGGGCCAGTTGTTCTGTTTCTGTGCCTCGTTTGCATTTCCATCTTTTGTCGAGCCCCGGTGGCTGCCGCCGGCAATTTCAGCATCACCATGGAGAACGATTTTTTCGGCAGCGCCGGTACTGACCGCTACTTTACCAACGGGCTCAACCTCACCTTTGTCGATGATCCCGCCTGGTGCTGGCTTGAGGATCTGACGCGCCTGAGCCATGGACATGGCCTGAGCGCCTCGGTACCCAGGCTGGTCAGCACTACCCTTGGCCAGGACATCTATACCCCGCAGGACATAGAGACCCATGACCTCATCGTGGACGATCGCCCCTATGCCGGCTGGCTGTACCTTGGACTCGGCGTCCACGAACGGACGTTGTTGCCGGAGCCCGGGGCGGCAGAGGAAAATCAGGCGTGGCAGATCCAGGACAGCACGGAAATCATCCTCGGGATGATCGGGCCGCAATCTTATGCCGGGGATGTCCAGTACTGGTGGCACGAGAAAGTTATCGGCTTTAACAACACCCGCGAGCCCTCGGGCTGGGACAACCAGCTGGCCAACGAACCAGCCTTTGCCCTGCTCCGGGAGAGGAAATGGCGCCTCCGCAACAATCTCCTGGATAGTCCATGGCTTGTCTTTGATTTTATCCCTCATCTGGGAGCGGCGGCAGGAACGGTAACCACCTACGCTTCCGCCGGCGGCGAGGCTCGGCTCGGCTGGTGGCTGCCTGATGATTTCGGCAGCGCCAAACACCGCGCCGGCCTTTCTCCCGTCCGGATCTCTTCACCTCACTGGACCACAAGAAACGGATGCGGTCGACGGTTCACCCCGGTTTCCTTCCACCTGTTCAGCAAGGTGGAGGGCAGGGGAGTACTGCGTGATATTTTTCTGGATGGCAATACCTTCACCGACAGTCACAGTGTGGACCGCAAGCCGCTGATTTTTTCGGTGCTGGCCGGGGCAAGCATCCTTTTCGGCCAGCGAATCGAGGCGATCTTTACCCATGTGTACCAGAGCAAAGAATTTGACGGCCAGGACTTGGCCCATGTCTTTGGGACCTTGACCATCAGTTTTTACTGGTGAAAACCTTGCAAAACACTGATAAACCAGAAGACAGCATTCCGGAAAACACGGGGAACAATGAACGGCAAGCAAACAACCGGCTCACAACCCGAGAAAAGAAAACATGAACGAAGTCGTATATACAATTGACGCGGGCGACCGGTTATTTTCCGCCAACGATGCATGGGACCGGTTTGCCTCGGAAAATAGCAGCCCGCATCTCAACGCCAATACTGTTTGTCATAGATTGCTTTGGGATTTCATCCAGGATTCCGAGACCTGTCTCCTCCATGCGACACTTCTCGGCCGCGTGCGATCAGGCAGATCGATCCGCAATCTTCCCTTCAGGTGCGATTCCCCCGGCTTGCGCAGATTCATGGAAATGGACATTACGGATCTTGGCGACGGCATAATCGAGTACCGCTGTCGTCTCATCAAAACAGAAGTTCGTGAGCCCGTTCCACTGCTCGCCGATTCCGTGCGGGCGGACGAACGCCTGCTGAGAATGTGCAGCTGGTGCAAAAAAATAGATGCCGGCAACAATGTCTGGCTGGAGATCGAAGACTTCATTTTACGTCGCAACCTCTTTGCCGCGCAACCTATTCCCCGGATCACCCATACGATATGTGACACCTGCGTGAAGCTGCTGGATGACCAGACATGAAGAGATGTCTTTTTTAAGAACAATGATGGACCGATTGAAGGAGGACACTTATGCAGGCACGTGGACCGCTGATGATCGAACACCGGCTCATCGAACGGATGCTCGCGATAATCGGCAGATGTCTTGCTGATACGGAAAAAAATGGCAGAATCGATCCGCTCTTCGTCGACAGGGTGATCGATTTTATCAGCATCTATGCCGATCGCGTTCACCATGGCAAGGAAGAAGATATCCTGTTTCGCGATATGAAAAACCGAAATCTCTCGGATGCCGACCGGAAAATGATGGAAGAATTGATCGCGGAACACGCCTTCGGCAGGAAAACCAACCAAGCGCTGGCCAGGGCGAATGAACTCTACCGTGCCGGCGACTCCACCGCCCTGGAGGGGATCACCGCCTCCCTCCGCGCACTGGCGGAATTCTACCCCAAACATATCGAAAAGGAGGACAAGGTGTTCTTTCCCGCCGCCCGCGCATATTTTACCGAGGAGGAAGATCAGGCAATGCTGGCCGAGTTCATGGAGTTCGACCGCAACATGATCCATGAAAAATACAGGGCGGTGGTCGATGAACTGACCTGAATTGCCTCCCCCGGCCGACCGTAAAAAAACCGTCAACCAGCCGCCTCGGCGTGAGCTGCGCGGATATGTATTTCATCTCAAGAACAGAGGAGAAACGTCATGCCGGAATTTGGATCGCCTTTCTCGGGATTGGCAAACAACAGGAAGCTGACCAACGAGGAGCTGATCAGGGCTATCCGCTTCATGATCGCCGCGGAGTACGAAGCCATTCAACTGTACATGCAGCTTGCCGAATCCACGGACAACAAGCTGGCCATCGAAGTCCTCAAGGATATAGCCGACGAAGAGCGCGTGCATGCCGGCGAGTTTCTCCGGCTGCTCCATGAGCTTGATCCGGAGGAAGGAAAATTTTATGCCGAGGGGGCAGTCGAGGTGGAAGAGGAAATCAACAGGATGAAATAACTATCGTCGCCTGTTCGGAAATTTCAGGGTTCGACTTTCCTCTGAGCAGGGCCGTTTTTCGAAGGTTGTTTTTTTCCATTCGTTGCCCATGAAGCAATAGGAAAGACGCACTCACCCTTGAGGTTTTCTTGATGGGGAACAACGAAGCGTCATCTGAAACGGCCGATAGGCGAACGACCTGGCGGCGGCTGAAGCGATGGATCGCGGCGACGGCCTTGATCCTCCTGGTTTACAGCCTGGCGGGCTTTGTCCTGGCGCCCTTGCTGCTCAAACGCTCTCTGCCCCGCTACGCGGCTGAGCAGCTCGGCCATCAGCTCGACCTGGGGCAGGTGCGGATCAATCCTTTTCTCTTTACCCTGGAGAGCAACGATTTTCAGCTCAAGGATGACCGAAATGAGCCGCTGTTGTCCTATACGCGACTCCATGTCGATTTTGAGCTGAAAAGCATTGTGCTGTGGACCTGGACCTTTGCCGACATCCTCATCGAAGGCCCGACCCTTAACCTGGTCATCGATGGAACCAACCGGCTCAACCTGGCCAAGCTGCTGGCGAGAATGTCCGCCGATGGCGAAAGCGCGGCCCCCGAAGCGACCGGGGAAGGGCAGCTGGTTCGCCTGCGCATCAACCGTTTTTCTCTCCATGAAGGGGCCTGCCGTTTGGACGATCGTTCCGGGACCCGCCCGGTCACCACCGTACTTACGCCAGTAACCCTGGAAGTTAACGAGCTTTCGACCCTGGCCGACGAAAAGGGAACCTTCGGAATCAGTGCCCTGCTTCCCGAAGGGGGGCGATTGACCTGGCAGGGCGAACTCACTCCGAACCCCCTGATTTCCCGTGGAAGCCTCAATATTGAAGGGTTTCAGCCGGCGATAATCTGGGATTTTTTTCAGGAACGTCTCAATCTGGCGCGTCCCGAAGGACTTGCCCGTCTGGCCTTTGCCTATCAGCTCGATTATTCACAGGGAAAATTAAACTTGCTGATTCACCCCCTCGTGTTTGGCCTGGAAAACCTTGTTCTGCGGGCAAAAGACCAGGAAGAACCCCTGCTTCAACTCACCTCCGTTGAGGCGGCGGAAGGCCGTTTCGATCTGGCCGGGCGGGAACTGCATCTGCCCTCGGTTACTCTCCGCCGGGGCAGGCTCAGCGCCGAGACGGCACAGGATGGGCGGCTGGACTGGCAGCGTCTGTTTCTGCCGCCCGGAACCACGAAACCCCAGGGATCAGGGGAGGCCGCCGCTGATGCGGTCGCTGGCGGGACAACTCCCCCCGATCGGTCACCTCCCTGGCGGCTGCGGGTGGATACCTTCAGCCTGGCTGAACTGGCCGTGCGCTACCAGGATCAGAGTCGCGGCGCACCCTTTGACCTTGCCGTTGATGATCTCACCCTGAATCTGACTGCGGAAGCGGAAGCAGGCGCCAACCCGGCGCTGCGGCTGAGCAGTCTCGCTTTCCACCTGAAGGGGATCAGCAGCCGGGAGCCGGAGGGCGCAGCTCCCCTGTGGAGCCTGGCGGAAGCTCGCCTGACGGACGGCGACCTCGATCTGGTCGATCGGCTAATTCGTCTGGACTCCCTGATATTGACCGGGGGAGAGGCGCGGGTGCTGCGCAGTGAAGCCGGCAACATCCGGCAGGTTGAGGTGTACGCCCCAAAGGCGCCGGAGCCGGACCCTACGGATGAGCCGGCCGCCGGCGGCGCATCCCCTGATTGGCGGGTGCAACTGACCCGGCTGGAACTTGCCGGTTTCGGGCTGGGCTATGTTGACCAGGCCTTTCAACCCGTCCTGGAATATGACCTGCACGATCTGTCCCTGGTGGCGGAGGGGCTTGATACGGCGGGAACCGATCCCATCGCTGTTTCCGCCCGCACCCTGCTTGCACAGGGCGGCGTAATCGAGGGCGAAGGCGCCCTGGCGCTCAACGGCGAAGCCGGCAACGGCCGGATCAGACTCGAGGGAGTGAACCTTCGACCCCTGCAATCTCTTCTGGGGCGGTATCTGCGGTTGCACCTGGTCTCCGGCCAGGCGTCCCTGGACAGTCGCCTGCATTACCTGGCGAAGTCGGCATCCGAGGCCGGACCGACTCTCAAGGTCGAGGGACAGGTGGGCATACAGGATCTGTTGCTTGAGGAAGCCGATGGCGGAAGGCGTTTTCTGTCCTGGCGGGAGGTGTCTGCCCGGGGCATTGATTTCAACTTGTCACCGGCCTCCCTGACCATTGCCGAAATCAAGGTGGATCACCCGGAAACGAAAATAGAGATCTTTGCGGACGGCAAAACCAATCTGGCCGGTATCGTCAGGGAACGACCGGCTCCTCCCTCAGTTGCAACAGAGGCGGCATCGGCCGAACTGCCGGAAGCAAAACCTTTTTCCATGAAGGTGGAGCGGGTGCGCCTGGATAACGGGGTGGTGGATTTTTCCGACCTGAGCGTGATCCTGCCTTTTTACGCCCGCATCGAAAAGGTGGCGGGCACGGTTCTGAATATCTCCAGCGACCCTGCCGCCAGGGCCACGCTCAAGTTCAGCGGTCAGGTCGATCAATACGGCCAGGCCGAGGCCGGCGGCACCCTGGCCCCCTTGGACCCCAAGCGGTTTGTGGATCTTCAGGTCAATTTCCGCAACGTGGAACTTGTTCCCGTCTCCCCCTACACCGCCACTTTCGCCGGTCGCCGGATCGCCGATGGTCGCCTGGACATGGATCTGAACTACAAAATCGAGAACAGCGATCTGCTCGGAGATCACCGGGTAACACTGCGGAACTTCAGTCTGGGCGAGAGGGTGGAAAATCCCGACGCCCTGAGTCTGCCCCTTGACCTTGCCGTTGCCCTGCTCACCGATCAGGAGGGCAAGATCGACGTGGCGGTGCCGGTCCGCGGCAACCTTGACAATCCGGAATTTTCCTACGGGCATGTCGTCTGGCAGGCGGTGCGCAACCTGCTGACCAAGATCGTAACCGCGCCTTTCAAGGCCCTGGGCTCCCTGTTTGACTCCGGCGCCGACCAGCCGGACCGCATCCTCTTCCGCCCCGGGCAGGTCGAACTGGCGCCGCCGGAACGCGAAAAGCTTGCGCAAGTGGCCAAGGTGCTGAATCAGCGGCCCCAGCTGATCCTGACCGTGCACGGCACCTTTGCGCGGGCCCTTGACGGGCGGAGCCTTCGCGATCTGGCGGTTCGGAGATCCCTGGCCGCGCTTCTTGACACCTCCCTGCAACCAGGCGAAGATCCTGGGCCGGTGGCCTTTGATCATGCCAAAACTCAGCGCGCCCTGGAGGAACTGGCCGGTGGCAATGGTCCGGTTGCCGAATTTCAGGCAACCTACGAAGCGACCGCCGGGGTCAGGGCGCAGCGGGTCAATCCAGCGCTGGCGCTCTTCGGCAAGGGCAGCGAAGACCATGCTTTCTACCGCGCCCTGTTCGAGCATCTGGTCGACAACGAGGCCCTGGCCGAGGAGGAGCTGCGAAATCTTGCCGCGGCAAGAAGCACCGCGGTTATCCGGGAACTGACCGAGGCTGCCGGCCTGGCACCGGAACGGCTCCAGGCAGGGCGTCTGGATGAAGCGGAACCAGTGGACCAATCGGTGGCGACGGTCCTGGAACTGGGGGTTGGCAATGGCGGAAATAAATAACAACGGGCCGTCCGGCAACAATGATGCACCTCGGGAGATTTAGCCAAAACAGGCCTGCCCGCCGGTTCGCGAAATTTTTCCGGAAGACACCTGCCGTTTGCCTGCGATGAACGGACAATCGGGGCCAGGAGCAAATCACCTGTTGAATCCGGATACTTCCCCCGGTATCATGGGAACCCTGCACGAAAAAAAAGACCTTGCGATGAGCCGGAAATGAAATACGTGGAGATAGTTGCTGAAAAGAGCAGTTCCGATATCATCCAGGCCATGGCGGAAAAGGATAAGGCCCTGGATTTTCGCCTTGGCGACACCGGCACGGACGGGATGCGCCAGATGCGGGTGCTGGTGAGCGACGACACGTTGCAGTCGCTCCTGGACCATCTGCAAAACATCCTTGGGGCGCAACCGACGGCCCGCATCACGGTCCTGCCGGTGGAAACTTCGCTGCCCGTCCCGGACGAGGAAAAACGCCAGAAGGAAGACGCGGCAACCGCGGCCCGTGAAAAGCTGTACGATGAGGTGGAAAAAGGCGTTCGGCTGGATGCCAATTTTATCGTGCTGGTCATGCTGTCGACGGTGGTCGCCTCAATCGGCCTCATGGAAAACAACGTCGCGGTGATTATCGGGGCAATGGTCATTGCGCCGCTTCTTGGCCCCAACCTGGCGTTGAGCCTGGGGACCGCGCTGGGGGACGTTGCCCTGATGCGAAAATCCATGCAAACCCTTCTCGCCGGTATAGTTCTGGCCGCGTTGTTTTCCGCCGGCCTTGGCCTGACTCTCCCTTCCGTTCCGCTGGCCGGAGAAATCCTCCTGCGCACCGAGATCAGCCTGGATGCCGTCGCCCTCGCCCTGGCTTCCGGTGCCGCCGCGGCCCTGTCACTGACAACTGGCCTGTCCAGCGTCCTGGTCGGAGTGATGGTCGCGGTGGCCTTGCTGCCGCCGACCGCGACCATGGGCCTCATGCTGGGGACCGGCAACTTCCGCCTTGCCGTCAATGCAGGCCTGCTGCTGTTGATCAACATCGTGTGCGTCAACCTGGCCAGCAAAGTGGTGTTTCTCCTCAAAGGAATCCAACCGCGGACCTGGCTGGAAAAAGAAAAGGCGCGCCGGGCCATGGTCATCTACGTCCTGGTATGGCTGGTCACTTTGCTCATCCTGATCTTCATCATCTTTTCCCGTCGCACCTTGGGCAGTTAGATTCTGGACCCCGGCGGCAAAGGCACAAATATGAACAACCTGACCGGCACTATGCCACGAATCGGCCGGCGGACCAAGATCGTCGCCACCCTGGGGCCTGCAAGCGAGACCCCTGAGCGAATCGAGCAGCTGATCCGCTCGGGGGTCAACGTCTTCCGCCTCAATTTTTCCCATGCCGACCACGCCTATCATGGCCGCCTGATCGAGCGGGTGCGCACCTGCGCCGAACGGCTGGGCAAGGTGATCGCCATTCTCCAGGACATCTCCGGGCCGAAAATCAGGGTAGGGCCCATGCAACCCATGACCCTCAGGGAAGGGGATGATCTGCTGATTCAGCGGCACCGGGGGTCGGCCGACCTCCCGGGGATCACGCTGAATTATCCGGAAGTGCTTGATGCGCTTACTGAAGGCGACCAGATTTTTTTCGCGGACGGGACCATCCGCGTGGAAACGCTCCGGGTAAGTGAAATCGGGGTGCTGGTCCGGGTGCTTCAGGGCGGCGAACTCAGTTCACGCAAAGGGGTCAACCTGCCGGTCAAGCGACTGGCCATGGCTGCGCTGACCGAAAAAGACCGCGCCGACCTGCTTTTCGGGGTGCGGCAGGGAGTAGACCTGGTGGCGGTTTCCTTCGTGCGCACCGCCGACGATCTGCGCCAGGCCAGGCAGCTGCTCAACGAGGCCGGGGCGGACACCCCGATCTTTGCCAAGATCGAAAAGGAGGAGGCCCTGGACAACCTGGAATCGGTCATTGACGCAGCGGACGGTATCCTGATCGCCCGCGGCGACCTGGGGGTGGAGATCGGGGTGCACCGGGTACCGATCGTCCAGAAGCAGATCATGCGGATGGCGAGCCACAAGGGGATTCCGGTGATCGTGGCCACCCAGATGCTCACCTCCATGGTTGCCTCGCCCTATCCGACCCGGGCAGAGGTTTCGGACGTGGCCAATGCCGTACTGGACGGAACCGACGCGGTCATGCTCTCGGAAGAAACCACGGTGGGGCAGTATCCCGTCGAGGTCGTCAAGGTACTGGATCTGACCATCCGCGAAACCGAGACCTGCTACCCCTGGTTCCGCGAGTTCCGCGAGCTGCGCGGACACCGGCGCGCCTTTGCCGCGGCGGCGGTAACCCTGCAACGCACCACCGGTGCCGCCGGGATCATCTCGTTCACCGAGAGCGGCTTGACCGCCCTGATGGTCGCCCGGCAACGGCCCCGGACCCGACTGATCGGCGTGACCGCCAGTCCGCGGACTCTGCGGAGGCTGGCCGTGGTATGGGGAGTCGAGCCGGTGCTGGTTTCTTCGGTTTATCCCACCAGCGACGAGGCGCTCTACCAGTTTTTCCGGCAGGCGGTGCAGGCGGAGCTGCTCTCCCTGGACCCCCATCATTTTTATATCGCCACGATCGGCAGGCAGACTTCCCGCAGCGGCTCCACCAACCTCCTGGCCCTGATCGACGAGGCCAGCTTCAAGCAGCTGGCCGAAACCTATGACCACTGAATTCTGATGGCGTCGCAAAAAGTCCGATCTACTGCGTTGTGGCGGGTTCGGCCAATGCTCGGCGTACCCTGTGTACGCCTGCGCATGACCGACACCACCACGCCTCGGAGTCTCACTCCGTTCGCTTACCTGTATATCGAACTTTTGTGCTTAGCCATCGGCAGCGTATTTTTTATGTTTTTGCGGGTTCATCAATTCTGTACGGGAAAACCAAACAGGCCATGCCGCAAATAGTTTTCCGCAGTCCGTCTTCCGTCGCGCTCGGAACCCTGGCCGCCGCGCTGCTGGCCATCCCCCGCAGCGTTCATGCCCTGCAGACCCATGGCGCTCCGGAGGGGCTGTTCGCCCACCAGGGCGCACACCTGTTTCTGATCATTTCCCTGGTGATCTTTCTGGTCAACATCCGTCGCTCATCCCTTGACGAGCAAAAATCGTGGCGTTTGCTGTTCCGGGGGACACTGCTGCTCGCTCTCTGGAACCTCTGGGCCTTTTTCGGCCATCAGGCGGAAGTATATATGCCGGAATCCTCGGTCGTCCTCCTTCCCGGCCGCCACATCCCCTCCGTACTGGTCGCCTCGTGGCGTGAAGCCGCATTCTATGTGTTCAAGATGGATCATCTCATCTGCCTGCCGGCCCTGCTGTTTTTTTATGGCGGGCTCAGAAGGATCCGGACGGCGTTGACCGAAAACGGCACACACCGGAAAGAGGGACGGCCATGATTACCTGGTCCCTGGCCCCGGTCTGGCTTATCGATTTTACCGGCTCACTGGGCATGATCATCGTTTCCACCATGTGCCTTATGACGACGAGGGCCATGGCGCGCAGCTTCCCGGAAAACGCCCTGGTCAACTATCTGCTTTGGTTCACCGCCGCGATTTTCGCCTTTTCCATCTCCAGATCCGCCGGTCACATCCTCCAGCATATCCTGTACTTCACCGGTCACAGTGCGGTGTGGAAAAAACTGTCGCCGTTCAGCGGCTCCATCAATACCATCACCTTTGTGGTGATCGGATCCGTTACCCTGTATTTCCGGCGGATGGAAACGATCATGAAGCGCATGGCCAGGGATCGGGACAAGATTTCCAACTTCAGCCGGGAACTGCTTGAGCTGAACAAGGATATCGAAACCATCGTCTCCGACCGCACCAGGCTGGAAATAGCCCTGCGGATCGCGCACGAGGTCAGGAACCCGGCGATGATCATCGGCGGTCTGGTGCGGCGGATGAATAAAAACCTTGCCGATGACAGTCCGGAGTCAGCGCGGTTTAAACAGATCCAGGAACAGGTGGAAAACCTGGAAACCCTGGTCGGCAAGCTCGACCTACCTGCCAAAAAAGGGAGCGGATCCTTTTCTTCCCTGGACCTGAACGTCCTTGCCGAAGAGGCCGTCGATGCGGTCCAGGCGGAAGCTGACCGGAAAGGGGTTATCGTTTTCCTGGACAGGGCCGCGGCCCCGCTCATCTTTCAGGGCAGCAGGCACCTGGTCAAGATCGCCCTGATGCATATCCTACGCAACAGCATCGAAGCGTGCGACGGCGGAGATACCATCCAGGTCATCACCGAGGCGGGCGACAAATCGGTCCAGGTGCGCATTGAAGACAACGGACCGGGCATCCCGCAGGAAATGGTCACGCACATTTTTGAACCGTTTTTCAGCACGGAAGAGGGGACAACGGGCATCGGCCTGCCGTATGTGAAGCAGATCGTCGAAGATCACAAGGGAACCATTGCCCTTGCCGGCGGCAGGGAGGGGGGGACGGTGGTCGTCATCAACTTCCCCCCTCTCCTTGGCGAGCTGTCCAGAACGCAGACCGGAGATCGGGCCGGCGGCTAATCAAAGGCCATGGACGTCTTCCATTCCTTCCAGACATTGCCGACCAGGTCGGGTCCGGGCTTGAGAGTCATCTTGCCAGGCCGCCAGCCGGACGGCGTCGCCTGGCTGCCCTTGGATTCCCGTACCAGTTGAAAGGCCTGGACCTGCCGGAAGGTTTCGTTGACGTTTCTTCCCACCGGCGGGGTCAGGACTTCGTAACCCTGGACAATGCCGTCCGGGTCAATGATGAATCTGCCGCGGGTCTCCACCCCCGCATCCTCGTCATAGACGCCGAAGACCCTGCCGACCCGGCCGCCGGCATCGGAAAGCATCGGGAACGGGACGCCGCTCTTCACCATTTTGGACAGTTCATGATCATCCCACATCTTGTGGACGAACATGCTGTCGATGCTCATGGACAGAACCTCCACGCCCAATTTTTGAAAATCCGCGTATTTTTCAGCAACTGCTGAAATTTCGGTTGCTCAGACAAAGGTAAAATCACCCGGGTAGAAGCAGAGGAGAACCCACTTTCCCAGATATTCGGACAGGGTGATATTGATGAACTTGCCCTTCTGGTACCCGGGCGCACTGAAATCCGGCGCCTTCCTGCCTACCTGAATCATGGGTGCAGCCTCCTTTTTTGCGATCTGTTTCTCATGAACTTCTTCCGACACCTTTTCGCCCACAGGCCCTCCCGTGGGTCGCGCACAGCCGGCCTTGACTTCTTCCGCCATTGTACCTCCTTGCTAAAAAAGTGAATTTGCGGGTCCTGCGCCACAGCGTCTGTTGCAGAAACAGCAGGAAATCCGCCGACATCTCCATGGAGCTTCGAGTTTGCTTCAGCAGAGAGGCAAAGCGGATCACTTCGGCGCAATCCTTATTGACACACTTTCATTATATGAAGAAAATGGGGAGAGAGTCAAAAAAATGCAGTAAAATTCGGGAAATAGACCACGATGTAGCAGGCGACAGGAGCTGTATCAGGATGACGTTCGCCTGGAGAGACGCAGGAATATTTCAGCGGGAACCGCATCTCATAAAATGGCGGCGGGAAAAGGAAAAGAAACGTTGCATCAACGATATGGTCCGCCAACCCCGGCCGGGGCGTTTATTACCTTGGCCAGTGCCACCTGCGGCGCATTGCTCAGCCCTGAAGCAGGACGTCAATTGGGCGGGAACTGGCAGGAGCCGATGGTGTACTCCTTGATCGGTTGCCCGTACTGGTCCAGAACAAACCTGCCGTACCCGTCGCGGATATAACGCTCCCAGCGGCACATGCCGGGCGGAACGTAGGGAGGATAATTGTAGATCACCTGGGGCTGCTGTTGATAGTACACCCGCTGTTCAGGAGGCGGCGGTTGCAGGACGGCGCTCAGGAAAAGCGTGCCGAGCAGTATTCCGCCGAACCAGAGCCAGGCGTCGTCATGGTGATGGCCGTGGCCATAATAGCGAGGATGGTCATACACCCGATAATTGTAATAGGGTCCCGGCGGCCGGGAATACCATGCCAGGCTTAGGGCTGGGGCGCAGGTGGACCAGAGAAGGGCTGCGGCGAGAACAAGGGCTGTTTTTTTGAACATTGCTTCACCTCCGAAGAGCTCGCTGCGAAATCAACGGCAAACAACGCCTTTTTCAGACTCTTTATAAAATATAATCACTTTCAGATCATTTGCAGAAAGAAATGCGCCCCCACTGATCCACAGTTTTTTCGATACCGACCCCGTTGGGTTGCCCTTGCCCCGACGAAACTGGAGGTCGTCGATCACATCTTCTCGGGCTGGCCGGTGCAGGAAAGGACGTCCTCCCACATCCGGCCCCGGGGATCGATCTTTTTGCGCTTGTCGGCCACCAGGGGGATGGGGACATGGGTGAACTGGTTGTTGCTGTGACCGATGAACATATTGGTCCGGCCGGTCATCCCGGCGTGCACCGCGTTGTAGCCGAGCAGCAGGCAGAAAGCCGAATCCCAGGCGTTGGCAGGCATGGAGCGGATGGTGTAGCTGGGGTCGATATATTTGAGGGTATGATCAATCTTCTCCGCGGATAAGAATTCGCAGATCTTTTCCCGAAGAAAATGGCCGATATTGCCCAGGCGCTGGTTGCCGGAGGCATCGGTACCGAGATCGGCGCGCATCAGATTCTGCCCCGCGCCCTCGCCGACCACAACTACGGCATAGCCGCGCCGGATGATCCGCTGTTGCAGGGCCTGGAGAAAACCTTCCAGGGTGAACTCCACCTCCGGGACCAGGCAAAAATTCACCACGTTGTTGGCCAAGGCGGCCGAGGCGGCGATGAAGCCTGATTCCCGGCCCATGAGTTTGACCAGGCCGATGCCGTTGCGGGCGCCGATCGCCTCGACATAGGCGGTGTAGGTCGAGGTCTTCGAGGCCTCCACCGCAGTGATATAGCCGAACGACATGTCAATGTAGGCGATATCGTTGTCAATGGTCTTGGGTATGCCGATGACGTTGATCTTCAGCCCGCGCCTGTGGATCTCCTCGTGGATAGCCTTGACCCCGCGCATGGTCCCGTCGCCGCCGATGGCATAGAGGGTAGAAATATGCATCTGCTCCAGGGTATCGACCATGCAGCAGACATCCTGCGGGCCCCGCGATGAGCCGAGAATGGTGCCACCGGAATGGTGGATGTCCTTGACCACCTGCGGGGTAAGGGCGATGGGGGCATGACCGTGGTGCGGCGAGAGTCCTTCGTACCCATAGCGGAAGCCCCAGATGGACCGAACGCCGTAATGGTGGTAGAGGCTCATGACGATGGACCGGATCACGTCGTTGATGCCGGGACACAGGCCGCCGCAGGTGACGATGCCGCAGCTGATCTTGGAAGGATCGAAATAGATCTTTTCCCGCGGCCCCGCCATCTCAAAACAGGGAATTTCGCCGCAGACCTCAATATACGGGCGCAGGTCGCGCAGGTTGGCGGAAAAGATGATCCGGTCTTCTTCATCGTCGATGAAGACCGATTGGTGCATGGGGGTATGGACTTTGCACTCGCCCAGTTTTTCTATGTTCAGGTCGGATTCATTCATATCAGGTTGTGGATGTCTACGTCCAGAGGTTTAACCTGCCAGATGATGTTACAGTACTCTTCAATGGACCGGTCGGAGGTAAAATACCCCATCCGGGCCGTATTGATGATCGCCATCCGCGTCCATCGGGCAGGATCGAGCCAGGTTCGGCCGACCCGTTCCTGGCATTGCAGATAGGCGTCATAATCAGCGAGCACGAAATATTCATCACTGTACATGAGGTGATCGCAGAGAGGTTTGAACAACTCGAGATCCCCGTGCGAAAAAAAGCCGTCGCGCAGCAGATCGATGACCGCGCGCAACTCCTGGTTTTTCTCATAGATGGAGTAGGGGATGTAGCCGCCGTTGAAGAGCCGCTGCACCTTGTCCACGGTCAGGCCGAAAAGGAAGAAGTTTTCGGAACCGACCGCCTCGCGGATCTCGACGTTGGCACCGTCCAGGGTGCCGATGGTCAGCGCCCCGTTCAGGGAAAATTTCATGTTGCCGGTACCGGACGCCTCCTTGCCCGCGGTGGAGATCTGCTCGGAGAGGTCGGCGGCCGGGTAGATGCGCTGGCCGTTCTGCACGTTGAAGTTGGGAATGAACACCACCTTCATCCGGTCGTTCACGTCGCTGTCGTTGTTGATGACCTCGGCCACCGAATTGATCAGCTTGATGATCAGTTTGGCCATGAAATAACCGGGTGCAGCCTTGCCGCCGAAAATGAAGGTGCGCGGGACCATGTCCAGGCCGGGATTATGCTTGAGACGATGGTACAGGGTCAGGATATGCAGGACGTTGAGGTGCTGCCGCTTGTACTCGTGGATACGCTTGACCTGGATGTCGAAGAGCGACGCCGGGTCCACCGCGACGCCGGTCTTGTCCAGGATATAGGCGGCCAGATTTTTTTTGTTTTCCAGCTTGACCTTTCGCCATTTTTCCTGAAAAGCGGGGTCGTTGGCCAGGGGTTCCAGATGGCTGAGCAACTCCAGATTGGTGCACCAGGCATGACCGATGGCGCCGTCGATCAGATTGCTCAGGCCGGGATTGGCGCTCATGATCCAGCGGCGCGGGGTAACACCGTTGGTGATGTTGTGAAATTTGTCAGGATTCAGGTTGAAGAAATCGGCAAACAGGCTGGCCTTGACCAGCCGGGTATGCATGGCAGCCACCCCGTTCACCGCATGGCTGCCGATGACCGCCAGATTGGCCATGCGCACGTAGCGCGGCCCGGTTTCCTCGATGAGGGACATGCGGGCCAAAATCTGATTGTCGCCGGGACGGCGGACCCGGACCGTATCCAGAAAGCGCCGGTTGATCTCAAAGATGATCTGCAGATGCCGGGGCAGCTCCTTTTCGAACAGGGGCACCGGCCATTTTTCCAAGGCTTCGGGCAACAGGGTATGGTTGGTATAGCTGAAGGTCCGGCGGGTGATATCCCAGGCCGTCTCCCAGGGGATTTCAAAGCGGTCCAATAACAGGCGCATAAGTTCCGCGACGGCGATGGCCGGATGGGTGTCGTTGAGCTGGCCTGCCCAGTAGTCGGGCAGGGACTCAATGCTTTTGCCGCGGCGCAGGTGCATGCGGATGATATCCTGGAGGGTGCAGGCGGTGAAAAAGTACTGCTGGGACAGGCGAAGCTGCTTCCCTTTGAATGCCTGGTCGTTGGGATAGAGGACCTTGGAGATGTTCTCGGCCACCACCTTGGCCTCCACCGCACCGTAGTAATCGCCCACATTGAAGGCATGAAAATCGAAAGATTCGGGCGCCTCGGCCTTCCACAGGCGGAGCAGGCCGACGTTGTTCACATGATAGCCGGGAATGGGGGTGTCATACGGCACGCCGCTGACCATCAGATCCGGCAGCCAGCGGACCCGGTAGTTGCCGGCCGCATCGGTATAGCCTTCGGTACGGCCGCCGAATCCCACCCGGCAGGTGTCCTCCGGCCTGGCAATCTCCCAGGGGTTGCCGAAGCGCAGCCATTTGTCGGTGATCTCCTCCTGCCAGCCGTTGTTGATCACCTGATCAAAAATGCCGAATTCATAACGGATGCCGTAACCGATGGCCGGCCGCCGCAGGGTGGCCAGGGAATCGAGGAAGCAGGCGGCCAGCCGTCCCAGGCCGCCGTTGCCCAGGCCGGGTTCCTCCTCCTGGTCGATGAGCTGGTCGATATCGATATCCAGCTCAGCCATGGCGGCGCGGACCGACGCATCAATATCCAGATTGAGCATGTTGTTGGCCAGGTGCGGTCCGGGCAGATATTCGGCGGAAAGATAGAACACGACCTTGACATCTTCTTCCTGGTAATGGCTGAGGGTATTGACCCAGCGAAGCAGGAGGCGATCTCTAACCGTATAGGCCAGGGCCATGTACAGATCGTTGTTGCTGGCGTTTTCCAGGGAGCGGCCCTGTACATAGAACAGGTTTTCCAGGAAGGCCTTTTTGATCGAATCCTTGCTCGTCCCTGTCCGGATATCCGGACAGGTGGGGGGTAGGGTGATAAATTTGACCGGGGCGGGCTGGTTCGCCATGCGTGCTCCATTGGATGATACCCTTGCGAATCCTCAAAACGCGAGGCATCCGCCACCGCGATTTTCGCAAGTTGCAAGGAAGCGAATTCGGCCCCGTTCTTTGCGCGGAACCGGCAACAGCTTAATCTCAAAACATATGAGCCTCTTTCAAAATGTCCACCTGCTCCGATCGGCTAAAAATCTCCTGGACGGCGTCTTTCTTGTGAAATCGTCCTCACCGTAGCGCTGCTATGCTTCCGGGCGATTTCACAACTCATCCTTGCCCAGTGTATTTTTCTCTCGATTTCACAACGTCGCTCATTTTGAAAGAGGCTCATATTGCTGATATATTATACGCTTGAAATGAATTTGAAGTAAACACGTTTTTGATCAACAGGTTACGTTTCCCCGGAAGATCAGGGTGGCCCCAAAAAAAAGGTTAACCGGTTCCGCATTGGGATTTTGGCGCGAATTCGACCTGATCTTCTCCGGACGCCGCAATTCCAAAAACGGAGAATGCAGATTACTGGTCTGTATGATCGAATTTTCCGTTAGCCAGAAAGAAAATAACCTGCCGGACAACCTCGTCGCTCTGCATGATAAAGGGGTGGGAATGGTGCACCACCAGGAAATCTTTCATTCCTTCGAGAACGGTGTCCGCCACCGCGACTTTGCCGTCATTGGGCTCATTGAAGGCGGTGGACAGGACCGGGTTGATGCTCCGATCCCCGGCGATGATCCCGACTTCGAAATTCGCCGGCCCAAGTTGCAGGGGGACGCTGTCCGGGCCGGTTCCCAGTTGGAAGCCGGCCGGTCCGTTCAGCAGTTCGTACCCTGGAAAATCTGCAAATTCATCCACCACCCTGCTTCCCCGGTTGGGCGGGGCAAGCATCACCACTCTGCCCAGTTCAGGGATTGTGGTGGTGGCCAGGTAGGCCCGAACCAGGATGCCACCCAGGGAATGGGTGACGAAATGGATTCGCCGAGCCCCTTGCGCCCGGCAATGGGTCAACCCCTCGTTCACCGACAGGGGTGCCAGTTCGGCAATGGGCTTTTCCCGGGATGGATAGTCGATATTGCTGACGCGATAACCCGTTGCTTCCAGGGCATCGGCCATCTCGGCCATGGATGCGGAAGTCCTGGCCAGGCCGTGCAGCAGGACGACGCATTCCACCGCGGAGTCATTCGCTGCGTTCAACCGGAGCGGATTGACAAGAAACGCCGCAAGCAGGGGCAGACAGAAAGAAATCAACAAGAAGTGTCTATTGGGGCACATGAAAATTTGCTCCTTATTCACCACATGGGGACGGTTTCTGCGATACCGAATCGGAGCGGCCCCCATGTTGTTCGTTTCTTCATATTGCATACAACGCAGAGATGGTGTGCGCAACCCGCGAGATCATCTTCGTCTTCCGGAAATACCTGGTGTTGCTGTTGACATGCTCAAAAGTTTTCGCAATAATGCCATTATTAACGAGCCTCTTTCAAAATGAGCGTCGTTGTGAAATCGAGAGAAAAATACACTGGGAAAGGATGAGATGGGAAATCGCCCGGAAGCGTAGCTGCGCTCCGTTGAGGACGGTTTCCCATTGAAGACGCCGCCCAGAGTATTTTTAGCCGATCGGAATAGATGTTCATTTTGAAAGAAGCTCTAACAATTGAGCACGCTCGCCATGATACCAGATGGCGGGCAAGTGCCTCGCCATGGCTGGTTCCGGTTAAAGGAGAGAGAGAGTGAAGGTCGTCGCATTCAACGGCAGCGCACGCAAGGACGGCAATACCGCCCAGCTGGTCCGGTATGTCTTCGAGGAGCTGAACAGCCGGGGCATTGAAACCGAGCTGATCCAGCTTTCAGGAAAGCATCCGCACGGCTGCATCGCCTGCTACCAGTGTTTTGAACGAAAGAACCGGCGCTGCGCCGTGGACACGGACTGCATCAACGAGTGCATCGAAAAGATGGAAACGGCGGACGGGATCATTCTGGCGTCGCCCACCTATTTCGCCGATGTCAGTACGGAAATGAAGGCCCTCATCGACCGGTGCGGCATGACCTCCCGGGCCAACGGCGATATGTACAAGCGCAAGGTAGGGGCCGCGGTGGTCGCGCAGCGCCGTGGCGGAGCAATTCACGTTTTTGATTCCATCAACCACTTTTTCACCATCGGCCAGATGATCATCGTCGGTTCCAGTTACTGGAATTTCGGGGTCGGCCGGGACAAGGGCGAGGTGGCCGGGGACGAGGAGGGGATCAAAACCATGCGGGTCCTGGGTGAAAACATGGCCTGGCTGCTTCAAAAAATTCACGGCTGAACCAGCCCCATCCTTTTTTCGAGCAGCGCGAAAAAGGCAGATAAGCCGCCTGAACCGCAGCGACGATCAGACAGGAGTTGACCTCCGATTTCTATGAGCATCCCGGATATTGAAAAAAATATTCTGCAGACCATTGATAATCTGCAGCGTCTCAAGGACATCAACTCCATCCTGGACACCGTCCTGCTGGAGGCCAGAAAGCTGGCACGGGCCGATGCCGGGACCATCTTCCTCACCACCCAGTCCGGCCTTACCTTCAACTACGTTCAAACCGATACCCTCTCGGTTAAAAACGATGTGATCGCCTCCCACTATCGCTACTACACCATCCCCATCGACAAAACCTCCATTGTCGGCTATTGCGCGGCGACCGGCGAGCAGATCACCATTGACGATGCCTATCACCTGCCGGCGAACGTGCCGTTTTCCTTCAACTCCTTTTTCGACCGCAAGACCGGCTACCGGACCAGATCGGTCTTTGCCCTGCCGCTCAAGACATTGGGGAATACGCTGGTCGGGGTGATGGAGCTGATCAACGCCATGGACGAAAACCACGTCCCAATTCCGTTCACCCCGGAGCTGCAACGTTATGTCTCGCGATTCGCCGGCTATGCCGCCGCCGCCATTGAGCGAGGCAA
The DNA here is from genome assembly GCA_003604995.1 of Desulfobulbus sp. Taxonomy (GTDB): domain Bacteria; phylum Desulfobacterota; class Desulfobulbia; order Desulfobulbales; family Desulfobulbaceae; genus UBA10518. The sequence continues at coordinate 19,612 of QZJD01000025.1, forward strand.
ATGGAACCAGGAGTTGATCCTGCGGATGATCCGCATGGCTGAGCTGCGCGACCCCGGTGAAACCGCGGCGCACGTCCAGCGGGTCAGCGGCATTTCCGCGGAGATCTACCAGCAATGGGCCCGTAACAATGATATCGATCCCTTCACGGTCAGGCAATACAGCGATCTGTTACGGACCGCGGCCATGCTGCACGATGTAGGCAAGATCGGCATTCCGGACGAAATTCTCAAAAAGCCTGGCAAACTGACCAATGACGAATTCGAGCTGATCAAGCTGCACACCATCTACGGCGCCAACCTCTTTGAGAACACCACCTCCGAGCTGGACATGATGTGCCGGGAGATCGCTCTCAACCACCATGAGCGATGGGACGGCACCGGCTACCCCGGTCACTATACCGGCTGCGTCGTCCTGTACGACAAGAACAAAAAACCGAAAAAAGGTGAGGAAATCCCCTTTTTCGCCCGGATCGTCGCTCTGGCCGATGTCTTTGACGCCCTGGCCAGCAAGCGGGTCTATAAGACCGCCTGGCCCATGCAGGACATCTACGCCCTGATCCGCGAAGAATCCGGACGCCATTTCGATCCGCAACTGGTGGAAGCCCTGTTCCAGATCACCGATGTGATTGAGGCCATCCAGGAGCGCTACAAGGATATCCCCACCGCCAATAACATCAAGGCCCCCTCGATGTCCGCCCTGCGCAATCCGAACATCGTGCGGGAACAGCAGTTGGCCTGCGGCTGCCCGGAAGACATCTTCAGGGAGATCAAGTATATCATCTCCCTGATGGTCGATAATTTCGACTTTGACTTTCTCGACCTGGCCTTCGACAATGTCCAGCGGATCTTCACCGGACGCTTTCCGGGATACCAGGCCAGTAATACCGCCTATCACAACCACGACCATACCATGGCCGTCACGCTGGCCCTGGCCAGGCTTATCCACGGCTGTTTTCTCAGCAACAGGATGATTTTTTCTCCGGAACTCATTGAATGCGGAGTGATTGCCGCTTTTTTCCATGACAGCGGGTTGATCCAGAAAAAAACCGACAATGAGGGGACCGGCGCCAAATACACGCAATTCCATGAAGAACGCTCCATCCTCTTTGTTCAGGAATACCTCACTTCCGTTGGCAGGAGCGAGGAGATGATCAATCGGTGCGGCCAGATGATTCAATGCACCAAGCTGATCACCCCGCCCGATTCCCTGGAGTTTGAATCCGAGGAGGTTCGGCTGATGGGCTATATCCTGGGAACCGCAGACATCGTTGCCCAGATGGCGGATCGCGTTTATCTGGAACGATTGCCGCTCCTCTTTGATGAACTGAAAGAGGGGGGGGTGCCGGGCTATGAGTCCACGGTGGATATCTACTCCCAGACCGTCACTTTTTTCCGCAACGTGATCAAGAAACGACTCTTTGAGGATTTTCAGGGGATCGTCGAGGATATCCGCCATCATTTCCAGCAACGATGGAATATTGATCAAAACCTCTATGTCACTGCCATTGAAAGCAATATCAACTATATAGAGTTCCTGAACAAAACCTGCCCCAGGGATAAGAACTGCTACCAGCAGTACCTGCGCCGCCAGATAAATTATTAATCTTCGCCCGTCGGGAGTCGCCTGCCATGACAAAGACAATGAGCGTTCAGGTCAAGAAATGTCCGTTGCGCAACCAGCCCTCTTTTTTGGGAAAGGTGGTAAGCACTCTTGCCTACGGCGATCAGGTGAGCGTGCGGGAGGAGAGGGCGTCCTGGCTGCATGTGGCCACGGGGAAGGGAGAGGGGTGGACGCATTCCTCCGCCCTGACTCCGAAAAAGATCATCCTCAACCCCGACAGCAGAGAGGTCAGGGCTTCGACCTCCTCGGAGGAAATCGCCCTGGCCGGCAAGGGATTCAACAAGCAGGTGGAACAGGAATACCGACGCCAGAACCGAAATGTTGATTTTACCTGGGTGGACAAAATGGAGCAGATTGTTATTTCCCAGACGGAGATCGGCTCCTTTCTCCGTGAAGGCGGCTTGACCGCTGAAGGAGGGAAGTCATGAGCAGGGGATACTCAAGACGCGCCTTCCTGCACCAGGCCGGCAGGGTCAGCCTGGCCGGCCTGACCTGCACCGTAGCCCAATCCGCATTCGGGGGTTGGCTGCCTTCCGGTATCTCGGACCTTCCCGGAACCGTCAACAAGCTCTCCGGGTATGCCGATTCAATCCAGAAAAGCGCCACCGCGATCCAGAAGGCCGCGGAAGAATTCACCCCGGAGCAGGAGTATTATATCGGCCGGACCGTCGGCGCGGTGGTTCTGAGCAAATACAGGGCATACGACAATCAGAAGGCAACGCACTATGTCAATGTGGTCGGCCAGACCCTGGCCCAGGCTTCAGACCTGCCGGAGACCTTCAACGGCTACCACTTCCTGATCCTGGATGCGGAGGATATCAACGCCTTTGCCACCCCCTCCGGGTTGATTTTCGTCACCAGGGGATTGCTCCGCTGTTGCAGCAATGAGGGCGAACTGGCGTCGGTCCTGGCCCATGAAGTGGGCCATGTTCAGCACAAGCACGGCATGCAGTCCATCGAAAAGGGCCGGGTGACCGAGGCGCTTACGGTCATCGGCCTTGAAGCCACCAAGACCTTTGCCCAGAGTGATGTCGCCAGCCTGACCAGAACATTCGAAGGGTCGATTAATGATATCGCCACCACCATGATCAGCAGCGGCTATTCAAGGGCCTTCGAAGCCGAGGCGGACCAGGCGGCGGTGACTATTCTGCGTCGGGTGGGCTATGATCCCGGCAATCTGATCAAAATGCTTGAGCAGATGGATGCCCGGCTCAAGCCCGGAGGGATCGATTTCGCCAAGACCCATCCATCGCCTAAATCGCGCATTCAGGGATTGGCCAAGCTTGTTGCTTCCGGTCCGGCTCTCCCTCCTCCCGCGGTCCGGGAAGGCCGTTTCAAGAAGGCCCTGCAAAATGTCTAGCCAACCGTTTTCTTCGCTGTTCCGCTGACGACCAAGGCGATGGGCGCCCACCGCCTCCGCGCCACCTGGCTGCATGCCGTCCTGCATGGCGGCATCGCCGTGGCCCTTTCTCTGGTCCTCTGGTTTTCCGGACTGTTCCAGGGAATCGAGGCAACAACTTTTGACCTCCGGGCAAGATTGCTTGCTGAACCATCTCCGGCCGGCAGCGCCATCAGCCTGATCGCCGTTGACCAGGAAAGCCTGGACTGGGTAGCGGAAAACATGGGGATTGTCTGGCCCTGGCCGCGGGAACTGTTCGGCGCGGTCATCGACAACTGCAAGCGCCGCGGGGCGCGGGCCATTGGCTTCGATGTCCTGTTCACCGAACCTTCCTCGTCCGGCGTCAGCGATGACCAGGCCCTGGTCCGGGCCATTGAACGGGCAGGGTCCTTTGCCCTGGGTTCGGTTTTTCCCACCCGCAACAACGCCAAATTTTCGGCTTGGCCGGACGCTCTTCCCCGGCCGCCTTACGCTGCCCGGATGGGGCATGGCGCCACGGATATTCTGCCTCGCTATCCGATGGCCACCCTGCCGGTGCACGAAATCGCCCGGGCCGCAACGGTGTTGTGCAATGTCCACCACGGAGCAGATGCGGACGGTATTTACCGGCGCATCCATCCCTTTGTTCTTTTTGATGGGGTTCCGTTGCCCTCCCTGGGAATCGGTCTCTATCTGGCGGCCCACCCGAAGGCCCTAATCCAGGTCAACCGGCACGCGGTGATCATCGACGGCAACCGGATTCCCCTGGACAAGTACGGGGCGACCATTCCGCGCTACCGCGGACCGCACAAGACCCATATGATGCACAGCGCCGCCGCCTTTATCCGGCAGGAATTCCGCCTCATGAACGGCGAACTAGTCCCGGAGGAAATCGAGCATGATCTGACCGGCAAATATGTCCTTTTCGGTTATACCGCGCCCGGACTCTTTGACCTGCGGCCCTCGCCGACGGACGGGATGTTCTCGGGGATGGAGATCAATGCCACCGTGCTCGACAACCTCCTGGCCGGCGATTTTATCCGGCCCATGTCCGCTGCCTGGACCGCGACCCTGGTGCTGCTCTTCACCTCCTTCGCCCTGGCCGCGCTGGCCCTGATCCCTTCGCTGCGCGGCCGGATCGCCGTCGCCCTTTGTTTCATGCTGCTGCCCGCCCTCATCGCCGTTCAATTTTACAAACAGGGGTTTGATTTTACCCTGGTTCCCGTGCAGTTCGCGGTGGCGGCCGCCCTGGCCATGTCCATCGTCCAGGAGTACTTCATGACTCTGCGCCAGGAACGCTTTATCCGCCATTCCTTCAAACACTATCTCAGTCCGGCGGTCATCGATCAACTGCTCGGCAATCCGGAACGGCTCAAGCTCGGTGGCGAGCGCAAGGAACTGACCATGTTCTTTTCCGATCTGGAAGGGTTCACCAGGATATCCGAAGGACTCGCCCCCGAGCAGTTGACGCAGCTTCTCAACGAATACCTGACGGCCATGACCGATATTATTCTCCAGGAAGAGGGGACGGTGGACAAATTTGAAGGGGATGCAATCATAGCCTTCTGGAACGCCCCGCTGGAAATCGCCGGCCACCCCGAGAAGGCGGTGCGGGCAGCCCTGCGCTGCCAGGCGCGGCTTGGTGCCATGCGCGACCACTTTCTTGCCGGTCATGGCGTGGAACTGGTGATGCGCATCGGCATCAATACCGGGCACGCCATTGCCGGCAATATGGGATCCGCCAGCCGTTTCGATTATACGGTCCTGGGTGACGCTGTGAATCTGGCGGCGCGCCTGGAAGGGGCGAACAAATATTTCGGCACCCGCACCATGATCTCCCAGGCCACGTTCAACCAGCTGGGCAGCCAGTTCCATTGCCGGGAACTGGGACGTCTCAAGGTGGTGGGCCGCCGGGAGCCGGTGACCGTTTACGAACCTCTTTCCCATGCCGGCGCCCCGGCAGTTGATTACTCTGCCTTTGCCGCGGGACTGCAACACTACTATGCCGGCGAATTTGCCGAAGCCCAGGCTGCTTTTTCACGTCTTGCCGGACAGGATCCGGCCTCGGCAATGTATGCGAAGCTGTGCGCCAGGCTGATAAGCGCGCCGCCAATAACCTGGGACGGCGTTCTGATCCTTGACGCCAAATAAGAGACCGGGCACCTTAAGGGCCTGGAAATCAGCAGGTCTTTTTCGTTGACCGGGCCTTCAGCAAAATGATACTCTATAATATTCGATATTCATGCTGCTCCAGCCCTTTCGTCCGTTCCATGGGATAACCTGACCGCAAAGAAGGAGGAACCGGTACATGCTGGTTATCTGCGAAGACTGCGCGAAAAAATATAACATCGATGAAACACGGATCAAGGGCAGGCGGGCGCGATTCACCTGCAACGCATGCGGTCACATCATCATTGTCGACAAAGACGACCTGACCAGATCGCTCCTCACCGGCAGAACGAGCCTGCACGAGCCCACCCTCGACCTGCTCAGGGAGATGGAGATTCCTCTCACCTCTGAAGAACCGGGCGATTTCGCCCAGGCTGGCGGGACACCGTCTGAAGCCTCGAACCAGGAGCAGGAGGAGAAACTGGTCAAACGCCGGAACAGGGGCGTCCCGGTTTTTGTCTATTTCATCGTGATCATGCTGACCTTTCTCACCTGCGTCAGCCTGGTCTTCGGCTACCTCTATTCCGGTCTCCTGCAGACCAGCTATCTTGCCGACATCCTCAACCAGCAACCCGGTTTGCGGACCAGGCTGTTGATCGAATCCTCGCTTATTTTCGGGGTCGCCGGGACGGTCATCCTGACGGTGTTCTGTCTGCTGGCCCGCTCCATCCATGCACAGTTCAAAAAGCAGGTGGACACTGCCAACCGGATCAGCATGGGCGAATTCGACATCCCCATCCACACCAAAGGCCCGCAGGAAATACGGGACCTGGCTTTTGCCCTGGAGCGGATCAGGGATTGCCTGAGGGGGGGGCGATGAGGCTTCTCCGCCGTACCTTTCTCACCGGTGGGACGAACTGGAGAACCGACTGACCTGGTACTACGATACTGTGACAGAATGGAGGAGAGGAATGGTTTATCAGAATTTTTCGTGGTTTTTGCCGGCCCTTGTTCTTCTGCTTCTTTCCTGCGGTGCGCCTGCCGATGTGGCGGGCCAACCCGTCACCCTGGTGACCCTGGGCGACAGCCTGACCGCCGGTGACGGCGATGAGGCCGGCATCGGCGGTTATCCCCCCCGGTTGCTCCTCCAGCTTCAGGTTTCCCACCCCGGCTCGGTCCTGCAGCAGTTTGGCCAATCCGGTCACACCACCGGTGATCTGATCAATATCCAGCTCAATCCCGCGGTGGCCGCGCTAAACAACGCGCCGGCCGCCAACCTGAAAATTGCCCTGGTCTGGATCGGCAGCAACGATCTGTTCGGCTTTTACGAGTTTACCGCCCAGCAGGACTGGTGTATCGCCATGGGCATCGACGCCTGCGAGGCGTCTGAATTTCAGCAGTCCGCCGACAACGTCAACACCATCCTCGCCGCCCTGCAAGCCACCGGCGCGGCGGTTTACATCGCCCTGCTGGATGATCAGTCCCGGCGACCGGTCATCACCGACCCTGTTCTCCGGGCCGCCGCCTATCCAAACATCACCAACGAATATGCGGCCAGGATGTCCACCCAGGTCGGCGTGTACAACGGCCGGGTCCAGGCCCATGCCGTCACCCATGGCGCCCGCACGGTGGACTTCTTCAATACGACCCTTTTTGAAAACTGGGCTACCCTCAGTCCGGACGGCAATCATCCGAACGCAGCGGGCTATGACCTGATCACCGCCATCTGGTTCAAGGCGGTGAGCAACGCGCCGCCCGCATCCACCAGAAAATTTCTCACCGGGCCGACATCCCTCCTCCTCCTGAACGCCAATCCGTAACCGGTGCATGCGAAAATAAAATTTCCACCAGGGCGGATATTTTTTCTGTAATGACGTCGTGAAATTCATTGACACGTTTTATGCTGTTTGGCTAAATATGAGGTGACCGGGGACAATGCGCAGGCGTTGCGAAAACATGCCTGGACAGTTGAATTAATGCAACGTTAACGCCGGTCACCTTGAAACTTATCGAAATCACAGCGGCGAATATTTCAGAGTACACCAAAAATAAAAAAACAGTGTAAGGAGGGAGGGAAAATGAAAAAAACGTTTTTCTTGTTGGCAGCGGTTTGTCTGCTGGTTGCCGGAGCAAGCTTCTCTGTTCAGGCTACCCCGGAAAAGGCGGAAATAACCGGGTTCTCGTGCGGATTTTGCCATTCGGGCGGTCGCCATCACGGCAATTAAACGACGCACGCAAGCACCAGAGCCTCTGCCTGGGGAGGCTCACAAACGGCGGTCTGCAATAATACCGCCTTTTTTTTTGCAAGAACTTACCGTTGCTGTTCAGCCAGGATGTCGGCGGCGATTTCCGCCACCTGGGGATCGGTATCGTGGAGGAGAGGCGCGACAGCCGCCAGAGCCTCGGGGGAGGCGATGATGCCGAGCAGGGTGGCGGCCTCGCCCCGAACATGGGCAACGGAGTCCCGGAGGAGGGGCCGCAGGACCGGAACGGCGAGCTGAATTTCGTCCGGGCGGGTTGCGGCGAGTTCCTCGAAAAGCACGGCCATGCCCACCCGAACCACGTACCGCTCGTCGCGGAGCAGGTCGCCGGTCAGGGCGTACAGCCTTGCGTCCTGGCGGAACATGGCCGCGATGTTTTCAACAAGACCCATCTCAATGAAACTGCCGATCAGCTCAAGCAGTTCGCGGCGTTCGTCCTGCTCCATTACGCATTTCCACCGACATGAAAGACCGGGTTTGAGGGTAGATGGCCTGCGCCTCAGACGGAAGGGGTCCCCTGCACTCTGGCGGCGAGCTGTCCGCAGGCGGCCGAGATGTCTTCGCCACGGCTCTGGCGGATAAAGACGGCGTAACCGCGCCGCCTGAGAATTTCCTGAAAACGGAGGATGTGCTCCCGCCCCGGGCTGCGGTGCGGGCATCCTTCGGTGGCGTTCACCACCAGGAGATTGATCTTGCAGGGAATGCCGCGCAGCAGCTCGGCCAGCTTCACCGCATCAGCGTCGGAATCGTTCACGCCCTCCAGCAGCACATATTCAAACATGATCCGCTGCCGTTTCTTCATCTGATATTCCTTGCACGCGGCCAGCAGTTCTTCCAGCGGATATTTCCTGTTGATCGGCATCAGCATGGAGCGGGTGGCGTTGTCCACCGCGTGCAGGGAAACGGCCAGATTGACCTCGCTCTTCCTGCCGAACTCGAGCATCTGCGGCACCAGGCCACTGGTGGACACGGTGATCCGCCGGCTGGAAAAATCAAGCCCCCGCTGTTCAGTAAGAATGGACAGCGCAATCAGCAGATTGTCCAGATTGGCCAGGGGCTCACCCATACCCATGAAGACCAGGTTGGAGAGTTCACCCTTGATCTGATCTCCCCTGTTCTGTTCCAGCATCCAGTCACGGACCGCGCAGACCTGGTTGACGATTTCCGCGGGCTTCAGGTTGCGGGAAAAACCCATTTTGCCGGTAAGACAGAAGGTGCAGCCCATGGCGCAACCCACCTGGGTGGACACGCACAGGGTGTTGCGATCCTCCTCGGGGATCAGCACCGATTCGATCATCTTGCCGTCTTCCAGGGTAAAGCCGAATTTCACCGCTCCGTCTTCGGAAACTTCCACGACCGGATTTTCGAAGCGACTGATCCGGGCCCGCTGGGCGAGCAGCGCGCGCAGTTCCTTGGCCAGGTCGGTCATCTGAGAAAAATCGGTGATGCCGGGCCGGTAGAGCCAGGCCAGGAGCTGCTCGGCACGGAACGAGGGCTGGCCGAGCATTTCCACGTAGCGGACCAGCTGCTGGCGGTTCATGTTTTTGAGGTCGGTTTTGCTCTGGGTGGTGATCATGATGTTCTTCGGCTGAATTACAGGGCCCGGCGATACTCCGGCTTCAAGGCAACCGTACCGGCAAGGGCCTGGTCGACAAGGGCTATCATCTGTATTTTATCGCGGGACAGGCGACCGTCAAGTTCGAAATAGTTTGAGGCGTGGTTTGCCTGAAACTGAGCCCGTTCCAAGTCAAGATCGACAAGGAGGCTGCGCAGCTCCCGCAGCAGATCATGCCGGTCCGGCATTTCGAAGTTTCCCTGCCGCCAGGCATCGGCCAGCGGAGTGTTTACCAGGAGCATCAGGGTCAGGGCCGCCACCTGATTGGGCCTCATGGCATTGAGCACCGCGGCGGTGGCCCGGGCGTGCGCCTGGGAATCCCGGCGGCCGGCGATCCCGAGCAGCACGCTGACCGAGAGAAAAATGCCCGCCTCCCGCACCCGCTGACCGGCCGCGATCATCTCCCGGGAATCCGAACCCTTGGCTATGGCCGCAAGGGTCGGATCATGACCGGTTTCCAGGCCCATATACAGGCGCGACATGCCGAGTCCCTTAAGTTGCCGCAGTTCATCCACGCTCCGCCGCAGGATGTCCCGGGCGTTGGCATAGAGGCTGACCCGCCGCACCCAGGGCAGCCGCTCCCTGATCCGCGCAAGCAGCGAAACCAGCCTAGCCTGGGGCATGGCCAGTCCGTTGCCGTCGGCCAGGAACAGGGTCTTCTGCCGCCGGCAGTATTCGGCGGCAAAGGCCAGGTCCGCCTCGACGGTCTCCTCCTCTTTGAGGCGGAAGGAGCGGTCCCGGTAGGCACCGCAAAAGGTGCACCGGTTGTGCGAGCAGCCCACCGTCGCCTGCAGGATGATGGAAAAGGCCTCACTGGGCGGCCGGATGATGTCGCCTTCGTAGTTCACTTGTTAGGGGTTTAGGGGATTAGGAGTTTAGGGGATTAGGGATTTAGCCTAAAAAGCTAAACCCCTAAAAACCTAATCCCCTCTCTGTCCTACCCGTTTTTCTTCGCGAACTCGGCCATGAACTCCACCAGCCGCACCACGCCCTCCCTGGGGAAGGCGTTGTAGATGGAGGCCCGGCAGCCGCCGATGGAGCGGTGGCCCTTCAGACCGTCCAGGCCGACCGCGGTGGCCTCGGCCACGAACTGCTTCTCCAGCTCCGGGGTGGGCAGGTTGAAGGAGATGTTCATCTTCGATCTGGACGCCTTCTCGGCATGGCCCCGGTAGAAGTCGGTGGCGTCGATGGCCTTGTAGAGCAGCTCCGCCTTCTCGTTGTTGATCTTCTCCATGGCAGCGACCCCGCCGTTCTCCTTGAGCCACTTCATCACCAGGCCCACGCAGTAAATCGCGAAGCAGGGTGGGGTGTTGAACATGGAGCCGTTGTCGCTGTGGGTCTTGTAGGAGAGCATGGTGGGGATGTTCGCCGGGCTGCGCTCCAGCAGGTCCTCGCGGATGATGACCACCGTCACCCCGGCCGGGCCCATGTTCTTCTGCGCCCCGGCAAAGATGAGCCCGAAGCGGCTCACGTCCACGGGCCGGGACAAAATATCCGACGACATATCCGAGATGAGCAGGGGGTGCTTGTCCACCGGGAAGCTCTGGAACTGGGTGCCGTAGATCGTATTGTTGGAGACGAAGTAGAGGTACTCGCTCCCCGGATCAACGGAGTATTCACCGGCCTGCGGCACCCGATTGAACTTGACCTCCTCGCTGGAATAGGCCACCTCGATCTGGCCGAACAGCTTGGCCTCCTTGATCGCCTTCTTGGACCAGACGCCGGTGTTGAGGTAGGTCGCCTTCTTGCCCGGGCCGAGCAGGTTCATCGGCACCATGAAGAACTGGCTGGACGCACCGCCCTGGAGGAAGAGCACCTTGTAATTGGTCGGGATCCCCATGTTCTCGCGGATGAGTTGCTCGGTCTCCTCGGTGACCGCCATGAACTCCTTGCTGCGGTGGCTCAGCTCGATCAGGCCGATGCCCTTGTCGTTGAAATTGACGATATCCTTCGCCGCCTGCTGGAGGACGGGGTAGGGGAGGACCGAGGGTCCGGGGCTGAAGTTGTAGATGCGTTCGGGCATGGAATGTTCTCCTTTTTGGTAAAATCTATTGATAATCAAAGTAAGTTCTATTTTAGCGAAACATTTGCACTGGAGCATTCTCGGGGTCGGGGTCGGTATCGGAATCGGGGTCGAAGAATCAGAGTGTAATCACACAAATTATATTCCTTTATTTCGATACCGAATGCGATCCTTCCTTTTTCAATCACCATTGTTCCTTTTCTTTGCTTGCCCAAAGAAAAGGAACCAAAAGAAACGGCGCCCTGCCACTCGCCGCTTCGCTGCTGGCCCTGCGGGCTGCCCGGCGCTCCTCGAAGCTGTCTGGATTTTGCGAACTCGCTTCGCTCAACGGAGGGGACCTTAGTTAGTGCAATATGGTTTGCGCATGCACGATGATGATCTCTCCTCTCCCTGTAACGGTGAAGCCGTCGGCGGAGCAACGCGAGGCCGACAAACAGCGCACGGAGTCTGCGCTTACCTAATCCTTTTCGGCAACTTCTCCGGTGCTCAGCACGTGGCAATGGGAATGTAAATGCGTTACCAACTCTACAGACTTATTAGCCGTTTTGGTCACTTTTTCCGCTTATCACGCAGATAAATGGCCTTTGAGTTGGTTTTGTCAATTTGCCTCTTCTCAATATCAAAAAGATTCGTTGCTGACACCAACTCACCAAGTTTTCCGTACCCATAGTTGCGAGGATCAAAATCCGGGGATTGTTTCGCGATGTTGCTGCCAACAGGAGCCAGATGAGCCCACCCGCTTTCATCCGACGATGCCTCTACTGCATTACGCAACAGGGTCACCAGTTTTGCGTCTTGTTTTAATTCGTTGCTCGATTTCTTGACAATCTGTTTGTCTTCGTCAGTCTTCGCACGAAGGACCTCTGTGTAGATGAACTTGTCACAAGCTGCAACAAAAGGGGAAGGCGTCTTTTGCTCGCCAAAGCCATAGACCAGCAAACCCGACTCTCTAATTCTTGATGCCAACTTGGTAAAATCGCTGTCACTAGATACTAGGCAGAATCCATCGAAGTGGCCAGTGTACAGCAGATCCATTGCGTCAATAATCAGCGCGCTGTCGGTCGCGTTTTTTCCTCGTGTATACAAAAATTGCTGCATGGGTTGTATTGAATGCTGCAACAAAACTTCCTTCCATCCTTTCAGGCTCGGTCCTGTCCAATCTCCATAGATTCTTTTGACGCTTGCGGTTCCGTAATTTGCAATTTCCGCCATTAAACCATCTACAATGCTTGGTTGAGCATTTTCTGCGTCTATAAGAACCGCCAACTTGTTGTTGTTATCCATTTTTACTTACTTGGTTACTACATAATCAATTCCGTAGGTCGGGTTAGGCCGATGGCCGTAACCCGACGCTGCATCATAATCAGAACGAATCTCATCGTCGGGTTACGCTGCGCTGACCCGACCTACCATGCCGTGCGCCTTATCCGGGGCCAGCATCTCTATCACATCACGCACTTGATGAACTTGATAAACTTGACAACTTGACAAACTGGCCATCCGCCTGCTGGCGGATGGCCTCGTACAGCACAATCCCCGCGCACATGGCGAGGTTGATGCTCCGAATCTTCGGATTGACCATCGGGATGGTATAACAATGCTCCTGATACAGCGCAAGAATTTCTTCCGGCAGGCCTTTGGTTTCCTTGCCGAAGACGAGAAAGCTGCCCGGCGCGAAGCGGGCCTGGAAATAAGGGCGATCGACCTTGGTGGTGAAAAAGTTGAGCAGTCGCTCGTCCGCGGCGGTGAGAAAGGCATCCAGGCTCTCCCAGTGGCGGATATCCACATAGGGCCAGTAGTCGAGGCCGGCACGCTTCAGGTGCTTGTCATCAACCCGGAAGCCCAGCGGGTGCACCAGATGAAGCACCGCGCCGGTGGCGCCACACAGGCGGGCGATGGAGCCGGTGTTCGGCGGAATCTCGGGTTCCACCAGCACTATGTGAAAGGGTTCAGTCATTATTCTGCCGTAACCTGCCAGACTTTTGAGGACCGGGTCGCAAATGCTCTTGAAAATTTTCAAAATTAGAATAAATTAAAAAATTTTGCGGTTCTCGTAAATATCATTCTTCTTTGACGTGATTTTATGGCTCTCATTGTACAGAAATTCGGCGGCACCTCGGTGGGCAATACGGACAAGATCAAGGCCGTGGCCGAGCGGGTACTCAAGTCGCACAAGCAGGGCAACCGAATGGTGGTGGTCCTCTCGGCCATGTCCGGGGAGACCGACCGGCTGATCCGGTTGGCCAAGGACGTTCAGAAAATACCGGACCAGCGGGAACTGGACATGATCGTCTCCACCGGCGAACAGGTCACCGTGGCGCTGTTTGCCATGGCGGTGAAGGAGGCCGGGTATGACGCGGTGTCGTTGCTCGGCGACCAAGTGCGCATCCTGACCAGCAACCTGCATACCAAGGCGCGGATCAAGCAGATCGACAGCGAACTGATCAGCAAACACCTGGATCAGGGCAAGGTGGTGGTCATCGCCGGCTTCCAGGGCGTGACCGAGGCCGGCGACATCACCACTCTGGGGCGCGGCGGCTCGGATACCACGGCGGTGGCCCTGGCCGCGGCGCTCAAGGCGGACGCCTGCGAGATCTTCACCGACGTGGAGGGGGTCTACACCACCGATCCCAATGTCTGCAAGGCGGCCCGCAAGATCAACCGGATCACCTACGACGAGATGCTGGAGTTGGCCAGCCTCGGCGCCAAGGTCCTGGACATCCGCTCCGTGGGCCTTGCCAAACGATACAAAGTACCTGTCCATGTCCGTTCCACTTTCACCGAGAACGAGGGGACATGGGTTGTCGAGGAGGACAAGAATATGGAATCCATGCTGGTTTCCGGCGTTACCTACAGCAAGAACGAAGCGCGCATCACCATCAACAAGGTCCCGGATCAGCCCGGGGTGGCGGCGAAGATCTTCCTGCCGATCTCGGATGCCGGGATCATTGTGGATATGATCATCCAGAATACCCGGGCCGGCGCCATGACCGACCTCACCTTCACCGTGCTGCGCAGCGATTATGACCGGGCGATGAAACTCCTCAGGGAAGTTGCCAAGGAGATCAACGCCGAGTCGGTCACCGGTTCCGAGGATATCGCCAAGGTTTCCATCGTCGGCGTGGGCATGCGCAACCATTCGGGCATCGCCTCCACCATGTTCCAGATCCTGGCCAAAGAGGGGATCAACATCCTGATGATTTCCACCTCGGAGATCAAGGTGTCCTGCGTCATCGAGGAAAAATACACCGAGCTTGCGGTCCGGGCGCTGCACGATGCCTTTGCTCTGGACAAGGACAACGTGCCCTCGGAAGAAGTTATCTGACGGATTGAGCGGAACAGAAAAGTATCGTGCCGCCGGAATCACGTCATCAGGAAGAGAAGATTGCCATGCCTATAGAAATCTACGATACCACCCTTCGGGATGGAACCCAGGCCGAAAACTTCAACCTGTCGGTGGACGACAAAATCCGCATCACTCGGCAGTTGGACCGGCTGGGCATCGACTTCATCGAAGGCGGCTGGCCGGGCTCCAACCCCATGTCGGTGGAATACTTCCAGAAAATCCGCGGCGTCACCCTGGAGCACGCCCGGGTGTCCGCCTTCGGCTCGACGCGCCATTTCAAGAATCCGCCGGACAAAGACCCCAACCTGCTGGCGCTCCTGGAGGCCGGAACCCCGGCGGTGACCATTTTCGGCAAGAGCTGGGACGTCCATGTCCACGACGCCCTGCGCATCGATCTGCAGGACAACCTGCTGATCATCCAGGACTCGCTCGCCTTCCTGCGGCCGCAGGTGGAGGTGCTGCTCTACGATGCCGAGCATTTTTTCGACGGCTTCAAGGCCAATCCGGAATATGCCCTGGAAACCCTGCGCAGTGCGGTGGTCGGCGGCGCCGAGACCCTGATCCTCTGCGACACCAACGGCGGTACCCTGCCGCACGAAATCATTCCGATCATCGAGCGGGTCAAGGCATATCTCAAGGAGACGGGCGCCAAGATCAAGCTGGGGATCCACGCCCACAACGACTCGGAGGCCGCGGTGGCCAACTCGCTGCTTGCGGTGTCGCTCGGGATCACCCAGGTACAGGGGACGATCAACGGCTACGGAGAGCGCTGCGGCAACGCCAACCTGACCTCGATCATTCCGGCCCTGGTCTTCAAGATGCGCCTGGAGTGCACGGTGGCCAGCCGGATCGACCGCCTGTATGAGACCTCGCGCCTGGTCAACGAACTGGCCAACCTGCCGCACAACCGCTACCAGCCCTATGTGGGCGAGTCGGCCTTTGCGCACAAGGGCGGCATCCATGTCAGCGCCGTGCAGCGCAACCCGCTCACCTACGAGCACATCGAGCCGGAACGGGTGGGCAATATCCGGCGGATTCTGGTCTCCGACCAGGCGGGCAAGTCGAACATCCTGCACAAGGCCGAGCGCTACGGCCTGAACCTGGGTGCCGACGACCCGAAGGTGATCACCATCGTCAACGAGCTGAAAGAGCTGGAGAACCAGGGCTACCAGTATGAGGCGGCCGAGGCCAGCTTCGAGCTGCTCATGCGGCGGGCCATGGGCCTGCAAAAGGAATACTTCCGGCTGGAAGGGCTGCGGGTGATGAACAACAAATACCAGATGGACCGGCCGCCCCTCACCGAGGCGACCATCCGCCTCTACGTGGGCGACCAGGAGGTCCATACCGCCTCCATGGGCGACGGGCCGGTCAATGCCTTGGACCGCGCCCTGCGCAAGGCTCTGACCCGGTTCTACCCCCGCCTGGAGGAAATGGACCTGGCCGACTACAAGGTCCGGGTCCTGTCCGGCGAGCACGGCACCGGCGCCAAGGTCCGGGTGCTCATCGAGAGCCGCGACCAGAACGCCAGCTGGGGCACGGTGGGGGTCTCGCTCAATATCATCGAGGCAAGCTGGCAGGCCCTGGTGGACAGCATCAACTACAAACTGATGAAGGACGAGCGGGAAACAGGGCAGGGGTAAATGGACCTTGACCTGCGGGAAGAAACCGGGAAGGACAAGCGCCTGCTTGTCCTTCTTGCGTTTGGGATCTTGCTTCTCCTGACACGGCTGCCGGCCCTGTTTCCGGATAGTGAGCCGCCGTCTCAATCCTGGGGCTGGCAGGAAGATGTTAGCCAGGGCGGCGGCCTCCGCCGGCTGGTGATCGATGGGAATGACCAGCCGAATCCGCCGCGGCCGGCAACTCCTGCTGAAACTTCACTTTCGCCCCGGCTTTCTTTTCTGCTGGGACGTCCGCTGGCGGTCAACCGAGCCACTGCCGAAGAACTCGCCCTGCTGGAGGGGATCGGCCCCAAACTTGCAGCGAAGATCATTGCCCACCGTGAGCTAACCGGCCGGATTGATACGCTTTCTGAGCTCCAGGAAATTCCGGGGATAGGGAGGCAGTTGACCAAACGGCTGGCGCCACTGCTCAGCTTTGATTGACCCATGCAGGAAGATGCACCCCATGTCATCACCGCACCGGTCATGGTCCTGATCGGGCCGACGTCCATCGGCAAGACCAGCCTGTCCCTGCGCATGGCCGCGCAGTTCGGCTGCGAGATCGTCAGCGTCGACTCCATGCAGGTTTACCGCCACATGGACATCGGGACGGCCAAGGCGAGCCGGCAGGAAAGGGAAGCGGTTCCGCACCACCTGATCGACATCGCGGACCCTGACGAGCAGTACGACGCAGCCCGCTTTGTCGCAGATGCCCTCGCGGCGATCCGAAAAATTACCGCTTCAGGCAAAATCCCTCTTCTTACCGGCGGCACCGGCCTGTACCTCAAAGCGCTGACCCGCGGGCTGTTTTCCATGGACGCCGGAGAAAAATCCACCGCGGTTCGCGAACAGCTGCAAAAACGGTTGCGGGAAGAGGGGAGTGACGCATTGTTCAGAGAGTTGGCCGAAAAAGACCCGGCCAGCGCCGCCCGGCTGCACGCAAATGACAGCCAGCGGCTGCTGCGGGCGCTGGAGATATTATACGCAACCGGCATTCCCTGGTCCGAGCATCTGCGAAAGCAGCAGGAGTCTCTGGTACGGTTTGCCAGGCTCCTGCAGATCGGACTCACCTGCGAACGTCCGCTCCTCTATGAACGGATTGAAGAGCGGTCGGATAAAATGCTGGCTCAGGGGCTGCTCGCCGAGGTGGCAAAACTCCGGGAAATGGGGTACAATTCAATGTTGCCGTCCATGCAGGCCATCGGCTATCGCCATGCCAACCTGTATCTGGATGGAGTTGTCGACCGTACGGAAATGCGCAGGCTCCTGATCCGCGATACCAGGCGCTATGCCAAACGGCAGTTCACCTGGTTCAGGGCGATGCCGGAATTACGCTGGCATGACCGGGAAGCAGGGGATGAAATTCTGTCAATCACTGAACAGTGGCTGAACAACGTTACAGGTTCATAACCTTTAGCAAGTTTATCAAGTGCGGTTTTTTTGTGAATACCACCATACAGAACAGTTGCTATCGATTGCGCCGGCGCTCAGCCGTTCCGGACGAGGAGGCCTGCGCCCGCCTGGCCGGAGAGCTGTGCATTCCCCGTCTGCTCTCGGTGCTGCTGTGGCAGCGGGGCATAACCTCCGCGGGAGAGGCCGCGACCTTTCTCCAGCCGCGCCTGGCCGACCTGCCGTCACCTTTTGCCATGAAGGATATGGACAGGGCGGTCGCCCTGGTCGTCCAGGCAATACAGGAGCAGTGGCCTGTCTGCATCCACGGCGACTACGATGTGGACGGAGTGAGTAGTTCCGCGCTGCTGGCCCTTTTTTTTCAGAGCATGGGCATTCAACCGGTCTGCTACCAGCCCGACCGGCTGCTGAACGGCTACGGAGTGCAGGAAGAGTTCATCAGGCAAAACGCGCCGCCGGCAGGAAGGCCGAGTCTCTTTATCACCGTTGATTGCGGAATATCCGCGGTGAACGAGGTACGGCTGGCCCGGGATCTCGGCTTCAGGGTGATCATTACCGATCATCACGAGACGCCGACGCGGTTGCCGGAAGCGGATGCAATCCTCAACCCCAAGCAGCAGGGTTGCAGATTCCCGTCCCAGGAATTGGCCGGGGTCGGCGTTGTTTTTTTCCTGACCCTGGGCATCCGCAGCCATCTGGTGGAGCAGGGGCTCATTGCCAAGGAAAAGGCTCCGAATCTCAAGCAGTTCATGGATCTGGTCGCCCTGGGCACGGTGGCGGACGTCATGCCGGTTACCGGCATCAACCGCATCCTGATCCGCGCCGGGCTCGAAGTGATGAACACCCGGCCCGGCCCATGGGTGTCCGCCTTGAAACAGCTGAACACCATGCATGAAGGGCCGCTGACCAGTGAAGACATTTCCTATCGGCTTGCGCCGCGAATCAATGCGCCGGGAAGGCTCGGCAAGCCGGAGGTCGCCTTCAGCCTGCTGATCTGTTCCGATGCAGATGAAGCACTCAGACTGGCCAGGGTGGTTGAGGAGATGAACCAGGAACGCCGCAGGATTGAAAACGAATCCCTGGAGTTTGTGACCGACGAGTGCGAACGGCAAACCGGCATCGGCATCCAGGGGATAGTCGTGTACGGCGATTTTCATCCCGGCGTTATCGGCATCATTGCCTCCAGGGTCGCCGAGCGATACCAGCGCCCGGTCTTCATCCTGACCGATGACGGCTGCGAGATCAACCGGATCAAAGGGTCAGGGCGATCCGTGGACGGCGTCAACCTCTATGAAGCGCTGGAGGGTTGCGCCGATACCCTGATCCAGTTCGGAGGCCACCGAATGGCGGCCGGGCTGACCCTCACCAGGGAAAACATCGCGGCCTTTGCTCAACGGTTCAACTACATTGTCGCCTTACAGATGACGGAACACAGGGAAGAGCACGAATTCATCGTGGATTGCAGTCCGACTGCCGAGGAAATGCTCGATGAAGGCTTTTTGACTCAGTACCCGAATCTTGAGCCGTTCGGCAACGGGAATCCGGAGCCGGTTTTTCTGCTGGAACGATCCATGGTGCGCAACCCGGGGACCATCAAAAACCACCTGAAGTACAATCTGGAGGTCAACGGCCGGACCTTTCGGGCCATCGGCTTCGGCCTGGCGGACAAAATGGAGAAGATCATCCGTCATGAACCCGTGCATCTTGCGGTCAAAATAAAAAATTCCGTGTTCCGGGGCGTAAAGAGGACCGAACTGCACACCTTGGAGGTGTTCCAGGAGCAAGAACTTGCGGACCAGGAATAAATTTTACATAATATATATTATGCGACATTAAATATGGGATGTCCCTGGAGGCGGCTGATAATTTCGAATTGCTTGGAAGTTTTGTTAGACCATCAGGGTCAGGATCATTTTCTTCCGATCCCGATACCGACCACAATACAAGATGGGTTTCGTTGCACTCCCCCCATCCTGCGATCACCATTGAGATAAATAAGGAAAAAACCACACCATGATCGACCGCACCGTCTACCAGGAGCCGCTGGTCAGCCGTTATACCAGCCTGGAAATGCAGGAACTCTTTTCCGAACAGTTCAAGTTCACCCACTGGCGGCGCTGCTGGGTCGCCCTTGCCGAGGCCCAGCATGAACTCGGTCTGAAGCTGGTCACCAGGGAAATGGTTGAAGAACTGCGCGCCCATATTGACGACATCGACTACGAAGTCGCGGCGCAAAAAGAAAAAGAGATCCGCCACGACGTGATGGCCCATGTCTATGCCTACGGGCTCTGCTGCCCCAAGGCCGAGCCCATCATCCACCTGGGCGCAACCTCGCAGTTCGTGGTCTGTAACACCGACCTGCTCATCCAGAAACGAGCCCTGGCCCTGATTAAGAAGGCCCTGGTCAATGTTATCGCCAACCTGGCCGCTTTCTGCGCCAAACATGCCGGCCTGGCCACGCTCGGCTTCACCCACTACCAGCCGGCCCAGCCGACCACCGTGGGCAAGCGCAACACCCTCTACATCCAGGACCTGATCATGGATCTGGAATACATCGAGCACCTGGAGCAGCAGGTCAAGGCCCGGGGCGCCAAGGGCACCGTGGGCACCCAGGCGACCTTTATCGAGCTCTTTGAGGGTGACCATGAAAAGGTGCGCGAACTGGACCGCCGGGTCGCGGCCAAGCTCGGTTTTGACCAGGTCTTTGCGGTGACCGGCCAGACCTATCCGCGCAAGCTGGACATGAAGACCGCGGAGACCCTGGCAGGAATCGCCGAATCCGCACACAAGTTCGCAGTTGACCTGCGGCTGCTCTCCAACCTCAAGATGCAGGAAGAGCCCTTTGCCAAGAAGCAGGTGGGCAGCTCGGCCATGGCTTACAAGCGAAACCCCATGCGCTCGGAACGGATGACCGGCCTGGCCCGCAAACTCATGGGGCTGCCTGCCAACTTCAGCGCCACCGCCGCGAATCAGTGGTTCGAGCGGACCCTGGACGATTCGGCAATCCGGCGCATGGACATGGCCCAGGCCTTTCTCCTGGCTGACGCCATCCTCAGATTATACGTGAATATTACATCTGATATGGTTGTTTATCCGAATCAAATTGGAAAATATCTCCGCACGGAGCTCCCTTTTATGGCCACGGAAAAGATCCTCATGGCCTGCGTGGAGCGCGGCAAAAGCCGCCAGGAAATGCACGAGGTGATCCGGGACCATTCAGTGGCCGCCGGCCTGGCGGTCAAGGAGGACGGCGTTGACAACGACCTCCTGACGCGCCTTGCCCAGGACGCCCGAATCCCCTTCGCTCTGGAGGAACTGAATGCGATGATCACCGACTATACCGCCTTCACCGGTCGCGCCGAGGAGCAGACCCATGAGTACCTGCGGGAAGTGGTCACGCCACTACTGGGCAGGCACCGCGACCTGATCGGCGGGGTCGACGCAAGCCTCAAGGTCTAACCGGTTCAAAGGAGGCGGGGAGCCTGCTGTTTCGCGTCTCGACCGGGTCCAGGGCGCGCACTCCCCCCCCTCACGTTATCTTTTCCCGTCGGAAGGAGCGCCGCGGGACACGGGCCTCGGTAGAGAACATGCGTTGCGAACCTCTGTATCTCAGGATATCTCCGGCTCGGATCAGCCTGCTCAGATTCATGTTGGAAGGCTATGACGGCCTGGCCGTGCTGACCACCCTTGATCGTAAAACAGGTCTGGTTCGCCTGCTTTTTCCCGCTGCACGGTACTATGAACTCATGGCGCTGCTCAGAGCCATGAGTGAGGAATTACAGAACGCCAACCAAAACAAATAGCATCAATTCTATTATTCATCATGTTGAAATTCCGCTATAATGAAGCAACGCAACCTCTATATTAAAACCTTTGGCTGCCAGATGAACGAAAGGGATTCGGAGATCATCGAGCAACTCCTTCTGCCCATGGGCTTTCTTCCCGTGGCGGACATGGGCAAAGCCGACCTCATCCTGCTCAACACATGCAGCATCCGGGCCAAGGCAGAGCAGAAGGTATACAGTCTACTCGGACAGCTTAGACAGTATAAGTTGAGTAATCCCAGATTGTTGATCGGGGTAGCCGGCTGCGTCGCCCAACAGGAAGGCATGCGGATTCAACAGAAGATGCCCCATGTGGACCTGGTCGTCGGCACCCAGCAGATGTACAGCCTTCCCGAATTGATTGGCCGCCTTGACAACGGTCAATCCCTCAAGCCGAGGATCGACCTTGACCCCTGTTTCCGCATACCCGCGCTGCGGGAAATTTCAGCGGCCGGCAAACAGCCCCCCTCCCCTGCCCCGCGCTCTTTTAAAAAATTTGTCACCATTATGCAGGGGTGCAACAACTTTTGCAGCTACTGTGTGGTCCCGCACACCAGGGGCCGGGAGATAAGCCGTCCGGTTGCGGACATTCTGGACGAGGTGCGCAGCCGCGTCGAGGCCGGAGCAACCGACATTACCCTTCTCGGCCAGAACGTCAACTCCTACGGACAGACCAACCAGGTTGCCGATCACCCGGTCACCTTTGCCGACCTCCTGCGCCAGGTCGCGGAAATCCCCGGGATACGACGCCTCAGATTCACCACCTCCAACCCCAAGGATCTGACCGATGAGCTGATGCGTTGCTTTGCCGAGATACCGATCCTCTGCCCCCATTTTCATCTGCCGGTCCAGTCGGGCTCCGATCGAATCCTTGCCGCCATGAACCGAAAATATACGGTCGCCGACTATCTGGACCGGGTTGCCGGCCTGCGTCGCTACAGGCCGGACCTGGCCCTGGGTACGGATATCATCGTCGGATTCCCCGGGGAGACTGACACGGATTTCGAGCAGACCATGGCGCTGCTGGAAGAGGTGCGTTTCCACTCCTCGTTCTCCTTTAAATATTCCGACCGTCCCGGCGCCCGCTCCTCGTCCTTTGACAACAAGGTTTCCGAAAGGGTAAAATCAGAACGACTCACCCGTTTCCAGAAGCGCCAGGACGAAATAAGTCTTGCCCGCAATAAAGAGTATTTAGAGAGTACAGTTGAGACAATGGTTGAAGGCGAGGGCAAGAATGGTTTAGTGCAAGGCCGATCCGCCACCAACCACCTGGTGCACTTCCCGGGGACGGCTGAAAGAGCCCTGCGGCCGGGAGAGGTGGTTCTGGTCAGAATTGACGGCGCAGGCCAGCATTCGCTGACCGGCACACTTCTGAACGAGAAGATATGATTGTCAGTTTCCGACAATCGGGAGATCACCCCACTTCTGCCTTGCCAAATGTTGAAAACATCATGGCGGACGCCATGCGAAATTCCTTTACCGGGAGGTTATCATGATTGACCTGCACACCCATACCCTGTTCAGCGACGGGGTCCTGGTGCCGGCGGAACATCTTCGCCGATTCGAGGTGCTGGGGTATGAGGCGGTGGCGATCACCGATCACGCCGATTCATCAAACCTGGATTTTATCATACCCCGGATCGTCCAGGCTGCGGCCGATCTCAACCGTTACTCGCCAACCAGGCTGATCCCGGGCATCGAGCTGACCCATGTCCCGCCGGAGATGTTTAAAAGTCTCACCGCCCGCGCCCGCGATCTGGGCGCGCTTCTGGTGGTGGCGCACGGGGAGACCCCTGTGGAGCCGGTGATTCCCGGAACCAACCGCGCCGCCCTGGAAGCAGGGGTTGACCTCCTGGCCCATCCGGGCTTCATCTCAGAGGAAGAGGTGCGGCTGGCCGCTGAAAAAGGAATCTTTCTTGAGCTTTCCGGCCGCAAGGGGCATTGCCTGACCAACGGTCATGTGGCGCGGCTGGCCAGGGAGGCGGGGGCGCTCCTGGCGGTGAACGCCGACGCCCATGAGCCCGGGGATTTCATGTCGGCGATCCGCGCCGAATGCGTTGGTATGGGCGCGGGGCTCAGCGCGGTGGAATACGCGCAGTTGCGCGTCAATATGGCGAGCCTAGTCGCCCGCCTCTGACGGGCCCTTTTCCCTGCCGGAAACGAAGCCCGGCAGGATGGGTGCCGCGGCCGGCTGGACCACCGGCTTGCCGGTGACGCTGACGATCTTGCGCACCACCCGCCCGGAGAGGCGTTTGCCGATGGAACTGGGCGACTTGATCAGATAGTCGTCCATGTTGAGCTCCAGGCTGTTGTACCTGGCCCGGGCCGACGGCACCAGACTGACCCGCGCCCGTACCCCGTTCTCGCCCAGTTCCAGGAATTGGATGATCGAGCGCTTGTGCTCGGGAAAGAGGCGGTATTCGCGATTGAGAATGAATTTCGGGGTGCGGAACCGCTTGACGTACGAGGTATTCTCCAGGCCGTTGCGGTAGATCAGATTAAACACCAGCTCGTTGTCCACCACCCCCGCCCAGATCAGGTCATGGCCGATGAACACCTTGTCGGATACGTGCACCACCTTGTACAAACCGGAATTGAAGATGAGCAGGAGCCGGTCCAGTTCCGAGCAGTTCACCTCCAGGTCCTGCTTTTCATCCTCAGCCTTGATCTTGGTGCCCAGAAAGCCGCTTTCCCGGTGATAGCCGACCACCAGATTGGAAAGGGCCGCGGCCCGGACATCCACCGCGTCGAAACGCTCAATGGTGCTGCGCCGGGGGTACTGTTCGCCGTACCTGGCCAGGAGTCCATCAATATAGGTGATCGTAAAACCGATCATATCCCGCAGGCTCTTCTCGATTCCCCGGATCTCTTTTTCAATGGTGGCGATCTCCTTCTTCTGACGGTTGATGTCGAAGCGGGTGATCTTCTTGATCCTGATCTCCAGAAGCTTTTCAATGTCGTCCCTGGTCACCTGTCGCGGCAGCTCGTCGGCAAAGGTTTTCAGGGCCTCGTCGATCGTGGCGATGACCTTGGGATAACTGGTGATCTCTTCGATCTGCTTGTAGAGACGTTCCTCGATAAAAATCCGTTCCAGCTTGCGGGCGTGCAGTTTTTCGCGCAGGCGACCCAGTTCGATGCGCAACTCCTTTTCCAGGTCCGTGACCAGGCGGTCGGTATTGCGGCGCAGGACCTCCTCCACGGTCATCTGGCAGGGCATATTCTCCCTGATCACCACCAGGCTGGGCGAGATGGAGAGTTCGCAGTCGGTGAAGGCATAGAGCGCGTCAATGGTCTCCTCGGCATAGACGCCGCGGGCCAGCTTGATCTCCACCTCCACCGTTTCGGCGGTATAATCGTTGATCGAGGCGATCCGCAGCTTGTCGGCTTTGGCCGCCTTTTCCACGGAGTCGATCAACGACTGGGTGGTGATGGAGTAGGGCAGTTCCCGGATGACAATGGTTTTGTCGTCCACCTTTTCGATCTTTGCCCGGCAGCGCAACCGGCCGTTGCCGTTCTGGTACTCGCTGACATCGATGATCCCGCCCCGCTGGAAATCAGGGTAGAGCTCAAACTCCTCGCCCCGCAGGTACTTGATCTGCGCCTGGAGCAGCTCGTTGAAATTGTGGGACATGATCTTGGTCGCCATGCCCACGGCGATACCCTCGGCGCCCAAGAGGAGCATGAGCGGCAGTTTCGCCGGCAGGGTGACCGGCTCCAGCATCCGGCCGTCGTATGACTCGACGAACTCGGTGAGGTCTTTGTTGAACAGGGTCTCGCGGGCGAGCGGGGTCAGCCGGCACTCGATGTAGCGGGCCGCCGAGGCCTGGTCGCCGGTGAAAATATTGCCGAAGTTGCCCTGCCGCTCGATGAGATATTCCTTGTTGGCCAGGTTGACCAGGGCCGCGAAGATGGACTGGTCGCCGTGCGGGTGCAGCTTCATGGTTTCGCCGACCACATTGGCCACCTTGTGGAAACGGCCGTCATCCATGTTGTGCAGGGTCTGCAGGATGCGCCGCTGCACCGGCTTCAGGCCGTCGTCCACGTCCGGGATCGCCCGGTCACGGATGACATACGAGGTATAGTCGAGGAAATTCTCGTCAAAGAGGCGCTGAAGTTTGCCCATTTCCGGGATATGCACGGGGAGATCGCTCATTCCGGCCTCACCACCAGATGGTTCATGATATACTGCCGCCGCTCCGGCGTATTCTTGCCCATGTAGAAGGTCAGCACCCGGGAGGTTTCGCTGAGGGAATCGATCTGCACCTGCCGCAGCCGCATATCAGGTCCGATGAACTGTTTGAATTCCCGGGGCGAAATTTCGCCGAGCCCCTTGAAGCGGGTCACCTCCACCTTTTTCTCTGAGGCCCCCCTCCCCTTCAGCCGGGAGATCGCCTGCTCCTTTTCCTTGTCGGAATAGCAGTAGACCGTCTCCTGGGTGTTGCGCACCCGAAAGATCGGAGTCTCCAGGATGTAGACATAGCCCAGTTTGATCAGCGGCTCGAAATAGTGCAGGAAAAAGGTGAGGAGCAGGTTGCGGATATGCAGGCCATCCACATCGGCATCCGTGGCCATGATGATCCGGTCAAAGCGCAGGCTGCCCACCGATTCTTCGATGTCCAGGGCCTGCATCAGGCTGTACATCTCCTCGTTTTTGTAGAGTACATCCAAGCGCTGGCCGTAGACGTTCATCGGCTTGCCCTTGAGCGAAAAGACCGCCTGAGTCATGGGATCCCGGGAACTGACAATGGACCCGGCCGCAGACTGGCCCTCGGTAATGAAAATCATGTTTTCCCGGCCCGGCTTGGAGGGATTGCCCCGGGAGGGATGATATTTACAGTCCTTGAGCTGGGGGATCTTGAGGGCGACTTTTTTCGCCTTGGCCTTGGCCTCACGGCGCACGGTCTGCAACTCGCGGCGGACCCGCTCGTTTCGCTGCACCTTGTCCAGGAGCAGCTCCGCGGTCTGCGGAAACTTGTAGAGGTGATCGGCCACCGCGTCCTTGACCGCGTTGACGATCCAGGAGCGCACTTCGGTATTGCCCAGTTTGTTCTTGGTCTGCGACTCGAATACCGGCTCCTGCACCTTCACTGCCAGGGTGCCGACGATGCCGTCGCGCACGTCCGTCCCCTCGAACTTCTTGTTGCTGAACTCATTGACCCCTTTCAGGATCCCTTCGCGGAAGGCGGACAGGTGGGTGCCGCCCTCGCTGGTGTAGGTGCCGTTGACAAAGGAGAAATAGGTGTCGCCGTAGTCGTCGGTGTGGGTGAAGGCGAACTCCAGTGCTTTGTCTTTGAAGTGGATCGGATCGTAGATCAGGTTGCCGTTCACCTCCACCGAGAGCAGGTCGAGCAGCCCGTTTTCCGAAAAGTAGCATTCGTTGTCGAAATAGAGCTTGAGGCCGGAGTTGAGATAGGCGTAGCGCCAGAGGCGTTTCCTGATATACTGGCGATCGAAGCGAAACTCCTCGAAGAGCTGAACGTCGGGCAGAAATTCGACCAGGGTGCCATCCTTTTCCCTGGTTTCTCCTTCTTCCTCACCCTGCAATTCGCCGTAAGCGAACCACGCCTTTTTGAAACGGCCCTCGCGGAAGGCGCTCACCGTAAATTCCGAGGACAGGGCGTTGACCGCCTTGGTTCCCACGCCGTTCAGACCCACGGAGAACTGGAAAACCTCGGTGTTGTACTTGGCACCGGTGTTGATGGTGGACACGCATTCCACCACCTTGCCCAGGGGAATGCCTCGACCGAAGTCCCGGACAGTGCATCGTCCCTGATCATCGATGGCGATGTCCACCCGCTTGCCCACCCCCATGATGAACTCGTCAACGCTGTTGTCGATGACCTCCTTGAGCAGGATATAAATCCCGTCGTCGGGATGCGACCCGTTGCCGAGCCTCCCGATATACATACCCGGACGCTTGCGGATATGCTCCAGGGAGCTCAGGGTCTTGATCTTTGATTCGTCGTACTGATGGAGAGCCACGGGAAAAAATTCACTGAATAATTTTTTATACGGTATATATTGTGAACGAGCGGATAACGACTATACTGAGTCCACCTGAACTTTACAAACCAAAAACCGATGATCAAAACCGTTTTGACCATAGCCGGCTCCGACCCCACCGGCGGCGCAGGGATCCAGGCCGATCTAAAGACCATGACCGCCATCGGGGTCTACGGTGCGGCGGTGATCACCTGCGTCACCGTCCAGAACAGCCGCGGGGTAAGCAGGATCGAACCGCTGCATCCGGAACTGGTCGCCGAACAGATCGAAGCGGTGCTGACCGATCACCGGGTGACCCACGTCAAAATAGGCATGATCGGCACGGCGGCCATTGCCAGGGCCATTGCCCGCAAGCTGCGGAATTTCAAAGGAGAGGTCATCTTCGATCCCGTCCTCCACTCCAGCACCGGCCACCCGCTTTTGCCGCCCGATGATCTGGAGAGCGTGCGCGCGGATCTCCTTGCCTTGACCACGGTGCTCACGCCCAACCTTCCTGAACTTGAGGTCTTGAGCGAAACCGCCGTCCAGGGCAACGGCGAGGTGCGTGCCGGTGTCGATGCGCTGATGCAAAAGTACAGCTCCCTGCGGGCCATCCTGGTCAAGGGCGGTCATGGCGACAGCACGGACTTGCTTACCGATTGCCTGTTCTTCGCGGATAACGGAAAGATCGAACGCGAGACGCTTTCCCATCCTTTCCTCCAGACATGCAATTCGCACGGGACAGGCTGCACGCTCGCCTCGGCATTCGCATCCTACCACGCCCTGGGCGGCGATTATTCATCGGCCTTTCTCCAGGCGGTCTTTTTCGTACAGGAGCTCCTCAAGGAAAGCGCATCCCTCAAGATCGTGACCAATCCCAAGGGGAAGGGGGGATTACTGCACCATCTCGCCTGCGCCGCGATGGCCGAATGACCGTTTTCGGCGACAGGCCGCTCTTTTTTCCCGAGCAGCTATTTTCATTTTCCAGCTTCAGGATATAATAAGAACAAGATTACGAACAGCCCACCCTTGAGAAGGATCGACCCTGATCAGGAAATGATGGGCCGGAAACGGAGCCAACCATGAAAACATCCATCCTGTGCGGAGCCGCCGCGATTGCTTTCGGTATCTCTCTTTTCGTTGTGCAGCCGGTTTTCAGTCAGCACGACTGTCCCGGCAACTTTCAGCAGATCCCTAACTACCACCCCTCCATGGGTCACCCCTGCCAATATCTGGGTCTGAATTCCAGGCAGGGCACCTGCCGGCCCGGCGACGTCTATGAAACCCTCTGCGACGATGCCAGCGGCGGCAGGTACAAAATCTGCCAGGGGCCGAGATTATGCAATGCTCAGGTTGAGCGAGCAGGGGATTGCCGGCAGTGGGATTTTGTCAACAACCAGCCCTGCCCGCCGGGATATGTCAATGTGGACTGCCAGGGATACTGCGAGCCCGCCGCCTTTCCCGGCAGGTGATCCCCCCCAGCTGGTTTGTGATCCCCGGGGGCAAGCGGTTGAGCCGGGACCGGTCCGCCAGGCTTGTCGGTTCCGCACAAAAAATGCGGAACCGCGACCGGCGGGCCATGCAATTTGTTGAAAGCTTAGCGGCGGATGCGCAGTGTCTTGACTTTCGAAAATTTCCTGTTTGAGGCGGGCCGGTTTTCAGGAAATATCAACCAGCTCAATGGCGAAATTCAGGTCTTTGCCGGCCAGGGGCGGGTTGGCATCCAGGACGACGTGTTCGTCGGTCACCTCGGTAACCGTAACGATGAGGGGCATGTTGTTCGGCCCCTGCATCTGCAGCCGCTGGCCGATCTCGGGGCTGATTTCCGGCGGCACCTGGCCGCGTGGAATGTTGATGACCAGCTCCTCTCTTCGCGGACCATAGGCCTTGTCCACCGGGATGGTGACGTTTTTCTTTTCGCTCCTGGCCATGCCCATGACCGCCTCTTCAAAGCCCGGGATCACCTGGCCGCCGCCGATGGTGAACGAAAGCGGGTCCCGGCCCTCCGATGAGTCGAAAACCGTGCCGTCCGCCAGGGTGCCTGTATAATGAATCGCAACCGTATCGCCGTTTTTTGCCTGTGTCATGTCATTCTCCGGGGTGAGGTGATAATAGGTCCTGCCAAGGACAATGTCCGCGGAACATAGCACACAAGCGCCCCGGCCGCCAGCCTTCTTCAGTTTTTTTTGACCGTATCAACTCGTTTCCGGCCGGGTTGTTGTGATAGCAGGAAGCAGGGGAATCAGCCCCCTGCAGACGGACTCGATGTCCTGATCCGCGCAGTCATAGACAAGATCAGCATATTTCCGGTACAGGGGAAAACGCTCGGCGTAGAGTTGGGCAAAGGTCTGTTCCGGCCGCCTGACCAGCCCCCGGGTGGCGGCGGATCCCACCCGCGCCGCCAGGATGGCCAGCTCGACCTGGAGCAGGACGACCAGGCCGATGTTTCGCAGGTGAGCCATGCCGGCTGCACTGTAGACAGTGCTGCCGCCGGTGGCAATGACATGTCCTCGAACGTCGAGCGCCAGCAGGATTTTTTCCTCGATCCGGCGAAAACCCGCCGGGCCCAGCCGGTCGAGGATTACCTGCAGGGGGCTGCCCTGAGCCTTGACGATCAGGTCATCGGTATCGACAAAGGCGAGATGGAGCATTTCGGCCAACCTGCGGCCCACCGCGCTTTTGCCCGATCCGGCCATGCCGATCAGGATGATGTTCGTTTTATCGCCGGCCATGGCCGGAGGAACCGCGCTCATTCCATCAAGTGCACCCGCTCACAGTCGGGGCAGATCCAGGTCGGGCCGTTGCTGATCCCCCACCGGTTCTCGGCAAAACAGTCCGGGCAGATGGCAAAGCCGCAGGGGCAGCTCCAACAGAAGGGTTTCGGCTCTTTGCAGCAGTGGCAAACATATCCTTTTGCTTTTCGCCGTTGATAGCCGCTCTTTTTGGGCGAGTCGGTCATCGTTCCTCCTTGCCGGGACGCAGTTCCTGTTCGAGCCAGGCCAGATAGGACGCGGCGCCGGCCGCCACCTCGCTGGCCAGTATCTCAGGCACCTCGTAAGGATGGAGCCTCCGGATCGCCTCTTCCAGTTCGCCGTAAAGGTCCGCCCTGCTCTTCATGGTGCAGCGGTACTCGTCGGCCTGTTCCACCCTGCCCTGCCAGCGGTACCAGCTCCGGCACTGGCTGATCTGTACGCAGGCGGCCAGGCGATCGGCCAGGACCGCCTGAGCGATGGTTTCTGCCGACGTTTGGCTGTCCGTGGTGGTGACGACCTGAATATATTTTTTCATTTCTTTTGCTGTCGGCGGTCGCATGAATAATTGGCCAGACTGATGAGCTTGTTTTCCTGGTTGGGGAAGAGTATTATACCCACAAGGTAAGGCAATCATGATGAAATCGCAACCAATGAAAAACCCGCCCCCCCCTGCTGATTCAACCCTGGGGATCGACCGGCAATGCGAAAAGCACCGTTGCCGGTCATGATCCTACCGGAAAACGCAACCATGCCCAGAGATTTGCCATGCTCCTAGCCATCGATGTCGGGAACTCCCATACGGTCAGCGGGGTATTCGACGGCGACAGACTTGTTGCCGAATGGCGCCTGAAATCCGACCGCGACCGGACCGGTGACGAGCTGGCCATTCGCTACCATTCCCTGTTTCAAATCATGGGGATCGACCCGATGGCGATCACCGGCTTCATCGTCGCCAGCGTGGTGCCGACCCTGGAAACCGCCTGGCTGGCTTACGCAGACAGATACCTTGCCGGTCGCCTGCGGGCGGAACCCCTGGCGGTCAACCACACGACCCGCACCGGCATCAGCGTGGCCACCGACAACCCCTCCGAAGTGGGGGCCGATCGGATCGTCAATTCCGTGGCGGCCTGGCAGCGCTTTGCCGCACCGCTGATCGTCATTGATTTCGGGACAGCCATCACCTTTGACTGCGTAAACGCGCACCGGGAATATGTCGGCGGCGCCATCCTGCCCGGCCTGGGTATCTCCCTGGACGCCCTGGCAGCCAGAACCGCGAAACTGCCCCGGGTTGATATAGACCGCCCGCCCGCCTCCGCAATCGGCAGGAACACCGTGGATGCAATCCGGTCCGGACTTATGATCGGCACCGGCGGGATGGTTGACCGCATGACCGAGCGCCTGGCCGTCGAGCTGGCCGTTGATCCTGAATCGGTCCACCTGATCGGCACCGGCGGGATGGCCCATTTGATCGCCCCCTACAGCAACAGCCTTGCCGTTGTCGATCCGCACCTGACCCTCAGGGGGCTGCGGATCATCTATGAGATGAACAGGGGCCATGCAGGGTAGTTCGCCCATCCTGCCGCCGCCTCTGCGCCGAGGCGATTGCATTGGCATTTTTTCGCCGGCCGGACCGGTGCGTG
Source organism: Desulfobulbus sp. (assembly GCA_003604995.1). Classification (GTDB taxonomy): domain Bacteria; phylum Desulfobacterota; class Desulfobulbia; order Desulfobulbales; family Desulfobulbaceae; genus UBA10518. Next base: position 51,232 of record QZJD01000025.1, read on the forward strand.
ATGAGGGGCGCCTCGCAGCGGGTATCCGCCTGCTGCACGAACTCGGCTTCCGGACCAGGCTCCCGCAAGGAACAGGGGGAAATTGTGACTATCTGGCGGCGGACGACCAAAGCCGCGCCGCGGAACTCCACGCTCTGTGGGCGGATAACGATGTTCAGGGGCTGATGGCGGTCCGGGGCGGCTATGGCTGCCTGCGGATCCTTGACCACCTGGATTTTTCCCTGCTTCGCGCACGGCCCAAACTCCTGATCGGCTTCAGCGATCTCACCGTCCTGCTCAACGCGATCAGTGCCCGGACCGGACTGGTCACCGTTCACGGACCCATGGTCTCCACCCTCGCCGATTCTGATCGCGAATCGCTTCAGGCCTTGACCGCTCTTTTCGAGGGCCAACTGCACGAATATCCTTTGTCCGGGCAGGTTGAAGTGCTTCGCCGCGGCAAGGGCACCGGCGTCCTGCGCGGCGGCAACCTCGCCACCCTGGCGCACCTGCTCGGAACACCATGGGAAATCGACTGGCACCGTGCCCTGCTCTTCCTCGAAGATACGGGCGAGCCAATGTATAAAATCGACCGGATGCTGACCCAGTTGCACCTTGCCGGTCGGCTGAATACTTTGGCGGGATTGGTCCTCGGCAGTTTTGACTGTGGAGAAGAGACAGGTACCGCAAGCCTGCAGGAGCAGGTCTGGGGCCGGGTGCTGGAACTCACCGCCGGGAGTGATTATCCCATCGTGGGCGGATTTCCGTTGGGACACCTGCGGATGAATCACCCTCTGCCCATTGGCATCCCAGCCACCCTGGACTGCGAACGGGGCCGCCTGATCATGCCGTGACCACGCTGGTAAATAACAATATATCAAATGGATAAATAACATTGCTCAAGCGCTACCTGTACACTCTGTTCGGATTGATCTGCCTGCTGGGGCTGTACCTGATGACCCTGCTGCCGATCCTTGCGGTCAGGCCGGGCCTGGAGAGCACACAATACGGCCTGGCCCTTCTCGTTTGGGCATTGCTGGCCATCCTCCTTTTTCCTCTCGGGCTGGCCTTCATCGTAAAAAAGGTCTGGTTTTTCCGCGGGCAGGGCGAACCGGTGGTCCTGGAGCTCCTGGTGGAGCTGCTGCTCAAGGTAAATGAGCTTGATGCCCCGGTCACGATCAATAGGCAGGGAAAAAAAATAATGGCCGGCTGGCGGTATCAGGAGCCGCACTGGTCGGAGCGCATGGAAAAAAGCGGGATGAACCGCCTCTATGAATTGTGGCTCAGCTTTGACAACCATACCAAAACAGTGACCATGACCGACCGCGCGCGCAAGGTGAACTGGGATTTGAGTCCCATCAAGATCAGAACCGGCTGGCGTTTTCCCCGCCTTCCCTCCTGCAACATACATCTCGGCGACGAATGGGGCGTGGAAAATTATGAAGACACGATCCCTCAGGACTACACCTTCCGCGAACATGAAATCAAATCGCCGATCCTGAACACCGTTCGCAAAAACGGCTGGAACGTCCGTTTCAGCCTCTTTTAGGAGTGGTTCGCCCTTCCTGATACATCCTGAGCCTCTTTCAAAATGACCACCTGCTCCGATCGGCTAAAAATCTCCTGGCCGGCGTCTTCCTTGTGAAATCGTCCTCACCGTAGCGCTGCTACGCTTCCGGGCGATTTAAAAATTCATCCTTGCCCAAAAAATTTTTTGCTCGATCTCGCGACGTCGTTCATTTTGAAAGAGGCTCATCCTGAAAAAAAACATTGATTTTCACCTGCTCTTTCGATGTACAATAAAAAAGAGAGGTGAATCGTGAGCAAGCCAACGACGCTGACCAAAGAGGAGATCAAGGCCCTGATCGCCCGGCAGGCAGGCATTGATCGAGTCCCTGAAAAATTCAACATCATCACCGACACCACGGATTTTTTTCGCCTGGAGTATGGCGACGTCCTGGTCCTGGATGACCGGTATTACTGGATCAAGCGTTACGAAAAGGAAGGCCGCTTCGGGCTGGATGATGAACCCAAATACTGGGTCAGACGCGCCGTCGATCTTTCCGATAATTCCCTCAAGATCATCAAACTCGTTTTCCACGAGGAATTTGAAACCAATGTCGCCGGGGTGAAGATCAAATGCTTCCGCAGTCCCAAAAAGGAAGCGAGGATCCTGGATCTGGTGGCGGAGCATCCCCGTTTCATGCACGGTTTTTCCCTGAACGACTCCGCCGGCAACAATATCCGGATACTGGAATTCATCCCAGGGCCCCGCTTCGACAGCATTGTCGAACAGTCCGGAGACAGCCATGAAGAGTATTTCCATAGCCATTTTCCGACGGTCCTGGAACAGTTCATCGACCTGGTGAAGGCCATCAAGTTTCTGCACGACCATGGCGAGAAGCACGGAGACATCCGGCGCGACCATATCCTTTTCGACCGGGAACGCCAGATCAACCGCTGGATAGATTTCGACTACAATTATCTGCACGGCGAATCCATGTGGAGTTTCGACCTGGTGGGACTCGGCAATATCATCATTTTCCTTGCCGGTCGCGGAGACGTTCTGGTGGGGGACCTGCATCGCGATCAACGGGCGCTCTTCGACACCCTGTGGGGTGAAGACCTGAGCATCTCCTACCGGAACCGGGTGGCCAATCTGAAAAAGATCTACCCCTATATCCCTGATTCCTTGAATCGCGTCCTCCTGCACTTTTCGCAGGGAGCAGAGATATATTACGAAAATACGTCCCAGATGCTGGATGACCTTGCCTCGGCCAGGGCCGATTTGGCAGTGTGACAGGGAGGGAAAACATGAGCGAGAATTCCTTTACCGATCTTGCCCGCCGGGATGCCGAACGGCATATCCTGGCGGCCGTCGACGAGTCCGACAACTCAAGACGGGCAATCATGTATCTTGCTGATTTTTTCGGCAACGACAAGGATGTGTTCATCACCGTCCTCTCCATTATCCCGGAACCGTCCGAGGACTTTTTCCCCACCGATGTGGACCGGGAGAAATGGAAAACCGAAAAAAAAGCAGAGATGGAGAAGGTTCTGGCCGGGTACCGGGACATCCTGCTCGGCGCGGGTTTTGCCGAAAGCCAGATCGAAGTGCGCCTGATCATCCGGCCGTGCACCTCCATTGCCGATGCCATTCTGGAAGAACAGGCCAAACTCCGCTGCTGCATCGTCGTGGTGGGCCGCCGGGGCATCTCGCATAAAGAGGAGTTCATCTTCGGCTCAACCTCCAACAAGATCCTCCATCACGCTACACACTGCGCGGTCATGGTGGTGGAATAGGTGTTTAAAGGTCTGCTTGGCAGACATCCTCAGCACGTCAAAAATCCGTCGGGAAGACTTGCAAGACAGGCCGGCAACGCCCCTCCCGCTCCCTGCTCGACCGTCAAAAATGCTTGTCAGGCATGCTATTGGCGGCTACATTTAACAAGAATGATTCGTTTTCCCAAATTTGAACATAAGGATATGCTAGAGCTGTACCATGGCTACTCAAAATCCAGAGGCTGAATCCTTCTACCGCCAAGGTCTCGAACTGCTGCACGCCGAAAAATACACCGAGGCCATAGAGTACTTTTCCAAGGCCATCGCTCTGAATCCGGAGTGCGCCGAGGCCTATCACATGCGGGGCGAGCTCCTGACCATGAGCGGATCAATTGTTGAAGGCAATACCGACTTGCAGCGTGCCAAAACGCTTCGCTCCGGAGGAATGCTCTCGGGCGGCAGAAAAAAACCGGCAAAAATCGGCAAGATCAATCTCCGGGAAGCGGAAAGCATCTATGACCAGCTTTCAGCGAAGGATGACTTCTCAGGGAACGATTCCGTAGAATTTTCCGATGAATTGTTCGACCATGCCTTTGTCGACGACAGGGTGGAAACAAAGCAGCTGTGGGACGGATTCATCGACCCGTCCTGCCCGGAAGCAACATCCCCGGCTATTCTCGAATTCGTCGGCGGCGGCCGGGAAGAGGTGTTCAGGGCGCAGCTCTTTCAACCCTCCGAAGATGAAATCACCATTCTGCCGGCCGATGCCGAGGGGAGCAGGCGGATCGTGCCGCTGCGCGAGCTGTCTTGCATCCGCCTGAGCCGTCTGCCGGCCGATTGCGAACAAAAAATGGATTCATCCTGTCAGGTGGAAATCATCGAAACCACGGACGGCAACATATACCACGAGTACATCAGTTCCCAGCAGCCGATGAAAAACGGTCTCCTCGCCTTCTCCACCAAGGAGGCCACGCTCTTTCCCTACACGTTTTTTCCGGAGTCCAGCATCAAGCTGCGCTATCAGGAGCGCTTTTTAGGCGATATCCTCCTGGAAAAACGCTTTATCGCCGACGAAATCCTGAAAAAGGCCCTGGAAGAGCACCAGATGCTGCGCAGCATGCAGCTTGGCAAAATCATCGCCCGCCAGGCCAATCTCCTTTGCTCGGTGGTAGAGACGGCGATCAGCAGTGCGCACGCAAAAGGGTTGCAGGGGTTGCGAATCGGAGAAATCCTTCTGGATGCTGGCCTGGTCAACGAGGAACAGGTGATGGACGCCCTGGATTTTCAGGAAAAGTTGCAGGGCCGGAAACTCGGCGAATTTCTGATCGAAAAAGGGATTCTCAGGGAAAAAGAGCTGTACATCGCCCTTGCCGAAAAATTCAGGATGCCGTTCATCGACCTCCGGCAGCAGAAGGTTTCAAGGAAAGTATTGACCATCCTGCCCAGGGAACTGGTTCTTGAGCATACCGCCCTGCCCCTTCGCATCGAGGACGCCACCCTGGTAGTGGCGACCCCGTCGCCGAATGTCGGCGAACTGCGGGAGGCAATTCGGGCATATTGCGACCTGCCCGATATTGCATTTGTCCTTGCGCAGCCCACCCACCTGAAAAACGTGGTCGGCATCCTGTATCAGGACCGCCGACGCCACGACAGCGACAACTAGCCGACCAGACGGGGAAGAATCCAGCGCACCGCCGCCAGAAGGTTCTCGGCAACGTGGGCGGGCTGGAGTTCCCGTGACGGCCCGATATACTGATAATCTCCCCGACCGTAGCCGGTCAGCACCAGCACCGGTGTACAGCCGACCCGCGCTGCGCAGGTGATGTCCGACCAGCGGTCGCCCACCAGATAGGAGCGGGCCAGATCCAGATTCAGCTCGGCGGCCGCCTGATCCAGAAGCCCTGTCTTCGGTTTACGGCAGGCGCACTCTTGCCGGTACTCTTCCACCTTGGCTTCGGGATGGTGCGGACAGACATAGAGACCGTCGATCCGGGCACCCTCGGCGGCCAACAGATCCTTCATCATCCGGTGTACTTCGTCCAGCAGGGATTTGGGAAAATAGCCACGGGCCAGCCCCGACTGGTTGGTCACCACCACCACCGGAATCCGGTGCGCATTGAGCAGCCTGATCGCCTCCGCCGCGCCGGGCAGGAGGTGAAACCGGCTGAGATGATTGATATAGCCCATCTGCTCGTTGATGGTCCCGTCGCGGTCGAGAAAGACCGCCGGTCGCGCACCCTGCTTCATTAATCGACCTGCCCGGCAAGATTGTGCTGCACGGCGTGGAAGACGTCAGCCACCGCAATGTCCTCCATGCACTGGAAATGCTTCTTCGGGCAATGGGTCTCCAGGCAGGGACTGCAAGCAAGATCGGTGCGGACGACCGTGGCACGGCTGGAGAACGGCCCGGTGGTTACCGGGTTGGTGGATCCGAAGATGGCCACCGTCGGCGTGTCAAGGGCGGCGGCCACGTGCATCAGCCCGGAGTCGTTGGTCACGAAGGCGTGGCAGCGGCTGATCAGGCCCATGGCCTGGGCCAGAGAGGTGCGGCCGGTCAGGTCCCGGACCCGGCACCGGTCACCGCAGGCCGAGATGATCTCTGTCGCGGCCGACCGGTCGGCGTCGGTGCCGAAAACAAGCAGCACGGTGTCGGAAAACTCCTGCAGCCGCGCGGCCAGAGCCGAAAATTTATCGGCAGGCCAGCGTTTGGCCGGGCCGTAGGAGGCGCCCGGATTGAGACCGATGATCTTGCCGCCGGCCGGTATCTCCGTCCGCAGAAAATCAGCGGCCCACGCGTCCCCTTCCGGGGGCACCACCAGTTCCAGATCGTCGGGACCGGACTCGCAGCCGAGTCCCCGTACCATTTCCTGGTAATAGTGAACCTGGTGGACGACCTTAATCTCCGCAGTTCGCTTGACCCCGTGGGTCAGCAGCAGGCCGCGGCCGTCGCTGGTGTAGCCCGCCCTGACCGGTATGCCGGCGAGCAGGGTGATAAAGGCCGCCTCAAAGGCATTCTGCAACAGGATCGCCGCGTCAAACCTCTCCCGCTTCAGCTCGGCGGCAAGGACGAATTTGCCCCGGAGTCCGGCATGGCGGCCGTTTCGTTCATACGGCAGGATCCGGTCCACCCGCGGGCTGGCTCGGAATACGTCCGCAACCCAAGGCAGGGCCAGCAAGGTGATTTCCGCCTCGGGAAAGCACTGCCGGATGGACCGGACCGCCGGGGTGGTCATCACCGCGTCGCCGATCCAGTTGGTGGAGCGGATCAGTATCCTGCGCAGACTGTGGGACAAAAAGGCCATATTGTTTATTCGGCGTGTTGGAGCAGCAGCTCGGCCAGCCCCTTGCGGGCGAATTCTATATCCGGATCCATGGACAGGGCCACCTGATAGTTGTGCATGGCCTCCTCAATATTACCCAGATGCTGGAGATTTATCGCCAGGTTCGCGTAATCGATGGCCGAGACCGGATTCAACTCGACAGCCCGCCGGAAGTGGTGCGCCGCCTCCTCAAAGCGCTGGCCCTTGAAATGGCAGACGCCCAGCATGTTGTGAATATCGGGCCGCTCGTCGTCATGCCGGCGACCCTCCTCCAGGACGCTGATCGCCTCGTCGAAACGGGCCAGATCCCTGAGACAGCACCCCTTGTAGGAGTACAGATAGGGGATATCCTCCTCGGCGGGCCGCAGGGTGAGGGCCCGGTCGAAATGGCCCAGGGCCTCAGCGACCAGCCCCTGGTCGTAGAGATTCTTGCCCCGGTAGAATTCCAGGTAGTAGGCGTCCGGCAGCTGCTGCTGCATCTCGGTGAGCTTGGCCTCCAGGGCGGCGGGGTCAAGGAGCTGGGCGGCCAGCTTGGCCGCGAACAGCGCTGCGTCGCCCCCGGCGGCCCGTTCCCGGAAATGGGCGCCCGGGACAATGGTGTAGAAGGTCGGGATCCTGAGTTCGGGGTGCATGGTATCCAGGACAAACACCTCCATGTTGATCCGCTCCAGCGCCCGGATGCAGTTCTCCAGCTCCCGGCGGAAATCTGCGTCCCCCACGTTGACCATCTCGTCGATGTGGATCATCCGTTCCGGCCGGACCACATAATCCACTTCTTCCAGACTGAGGGGCTTGGGCAGGCCGCTGGCCACATAGTTGGCCGAGGTATGGAAATCGCCGGCCAGCTGGGCCACCTCGGTGAGGGCGCGGATCAGGGCCTTGTTCGGATCAGGGGTGGTGCCGGCGGTATAGACGATCTCGCTCTTGACCGGAAAGGTGGACGGATCCCAGCACAGGGCACCCACGGTGGGAATGCCCGTGTCCAGTGAGAAATCGTTCAGATAGACCTTGATGCCGCAGCGCTCGAATTTGTCGAGGAGCTGGCGGGCCACCGGAACCTTGATTGACTCCGGGTCGATGCCCGGGGTGCGCAACCGCTCCCGGGTGATCACCGCGCAGACATGACGTTCAACGATCTCGCAGACCCCCTGCAGAATCCCTTCTTCCGTAGTGTTGCCGGCCGAGGGCCCGTTGAACTCGTTGATCGCGAAAAACCAGCTGAAGGGCACCATGACCTCGCCGCCTCTGGTCAGGTTGGTCGCCCAGGTCCACTGCATGGGCAGACCTTTGAGCAGTTCGGCGAGCATCTCGGGGCTGAGGTTTCTGTCGTGCACCGAGGTGAGCAGAAAATCGATATCCAGGACCGGATAGCCTGCCTGCCGCATCCGTTCATAGTCACCCACCACGAAGTTGGCGGGATTCCTGATGAAGCTGAAAAAACTGAAGCGTTCCCCGAGCTCCATGCAGGCACTGGCCCGCGATTGAACCGGGGTGGACCCCTTGCCCATCTGCTTCTTATTGCCGATGGTGTTCAGGGCATCCTTGCCGCACATGCTGAAATAGACGGGGATGTCAAGTCGGCCGGTATCGATGCGCCGCACTTCCTTGAGAATGTCCAGGTTGACCTCCGCAAGCCGTTGCATGAACCGGTCGATGGTCTCCTGCGGGGTGCAGGCCTTGTCCTGGTCATAGGTGTACTGCTTGCGACAATCCGCCAGCCTGATAGTTTTCTTCTCCATTGCAACCTCTCTCACGATTCATCAATCCTTGCAATCAGGGATGCGGCGATGCATGCCTGGTGCAGGTCAGCCAACCGCTCCCGCCATTGTTGGCCGTGCGGGACAAGCCGTACGTTTCTTGCCCCGTCGCCGGCATCGCTGAGCGTTATTTCCAGACGGTCCGGCGGCGTCAGTCTGCCCAGCCGGTCGGGCCACTCCACCACCGTCACCCCATCTGCCACAATGTAGTCCATCAAGCCGGATCCTTCAACATCATCTTCACCGCCGAGACGGTAGCAATCGATGTGGTAGAGAGGAAGCCGCCCCGGATATTCCAGCAGCAGACTGAATGAGGGGCTGATAACATAGCATTCGGGCGGAACATCCAGGCCGGCCGCGATGAACTGGGTCAGGGTGGTCTTGCCGGCACCCAGGTTTCCGGAAAGCAGCAATAGATCGCCGGCCCTGGCGCCCCGGCCGAGAATCCGGCCCAAGGCCTCTGTATCGGTCAGACTGTGGAGGACGAGTTCAAGCATCGAAGCAGTCCCGCCTATTTGACAGTTCCATCCCACCAGGTCATGAGCAACTGGTCCGGCGAGTAGTACAGGGGCAGGATTTCTGGCTGCCTGAACCGACTTGAATAGGCGAGCCGATGGCTGGCCAGGTACCAGTGGGGCACCACGTAATAGCCGAACCAGAGCACCCGGTCCAGGGCGCGGCAGGCGGCGGTCAGCTCTTCCTGGGTGGTGGCGTAGATGATCGCGTCAACCAAATGGTCCACCACCGGGCTTTTGATCCCGGCATAATTGCGGGAGCCGCTCCGATCAGCGGCTGCGGAATGCCAGTAATCCCGCTGTTCATTGCCCGGAGATTGGGACTGGCCGAAGACATTGACGATCATGTCGAAATCAAAGTTTTTGACCCGGTCAGTGAACAGGGCCTGGTCAATGGTGCGGTACTGGGCACGAATCCCCAGTTTCTCGAGGTTCTTGACATACGGGGCCAGGACTCGCTCAAAGGAGGGTTCGCCCAGCAGAATCTCAAATTTGAATTCCTCACCCTTGGCGTTGCGCAGCGCGCCACCCCGCACCTCCCAGCCGGCCTGGGCCAGGAGTTTCTTTGCCTCGAGCAGATTGGCCCGCAGGCTGTCCGGCGGCCTGGTGCTCGGCGGAATCAGCTCGGCAGTGAAGACCTCGGGGGGCAGCTCGTCGCGGAAAGGCTCGAGCAAGGCGAGTTCAGCCCCTTGCGGCAGGCCGGTTGCAGCCAGCCCTGAGTTGCTGAAAAAGCTGTTATTGCGGGTATACTGGTCAAAAAACAGCGAAGTGTTGATCCACTCGAAATCCAGCGCAAGCCCCAGGGCCTTGCGGACAAGCCGGTCCTGAAAAAGAGGCCGGCGGGTGTTGAAGACAAATCCCTGCATGCCGGCGTTATTTTTATGCGGGAAAAGCTTTTTCACCAGGACCCCGCTGTCAAAGGGGCGCCCCACCAGATCCCGCTGCCACTGCTTGGCGATATTCATCGCCATGAAATCAAACTCCCCGGCCTTGAATGCCTCCACCGCCACCACCTGGTCCTTGTAGTACCGAACCGTGATCCGGTCAAAATTGAACATGCCCTTGCGGGCCGGATGATCCTGCGCCCAATAGTCGGGATTGCGGCGATAGGAAATGGCTTTGCCTGGATCAATCTTGTCGACGAGGTAAGGGCCGGAAGCCACGGGCGGGACCATGGACTTTTCCCCTTGGGCGTCAAAGGGATTTTTTTCATAAAAAGCCTTGGACATGACCGGCAGTTGAGCGGCGATCATGTGCAGTTCCCGGTTGACCCGTTGAAAATGGAACCGGATCCGCGCCGGCCCCAGGATTTCGGCTTCCCTGATATCCTGGAGATAGATCTGATAAAAAGGATGGGCCTTGTCGCTTTTCAGGGTCTCGAGGGAAAATTTCACATCCTCCGCGGTGACCGGCGAGCCGTCAGAGAAACGGGCGCGCTCGTCAAGGGTAAAGGTAACCGATAAGCGGTCCTGGGCCAGCTCGATATCCTTGGCGATCAGGCCGTATTCGGCAAAGGGTTCGTCCAGGCTCGGCACGGCCAGGGTCTCGAAAATCAGGCTTTCCAGACCGTAAGGGGACGCGCCTCTAAGGGTGAAGGGATTCATTTTGTCAAAGGTGGTGCCCAGATCATGCAGGGTCAGACTGCCCCCTTTTTTCGCATCCGGCGCAACATAGTCAAAACGGCTGAAGCCGTCCGGGTACTTGAGTTTTCCGTCAATGCTGATCCCGTGAGCGGCCTGGAGCGGCAACGGCATGAGCAGGGCCAGGAGGATGACCAGCCACACGGATAAACTGGTCAATGTTTTCAGTCTGTACGAATCCATCATATTTCGCTCTGTTTGGATGGGTAGCGGGAAAAACGCGGAAGAGTCACTTATAGCCGATAATTTATTCTCCGACAACCTTGATGACCACGCAAAAGAAGCCAAAACACCGCGCATCCCCCACCGTAATTTCAGCAACTTATAAGACCCGTCAGCTTCGGCAAAGCACTTTTCGCGGGACCGCCGATCCCCAAAAAAACCTGATCTTATACCCCGAGGGTCAGGCGCTGAAAGACCGTGAGGGCGACTTCCCCTCACCGACCGCGATAGCGCATGAAAAAATTGACTGATCCGGCCGGGCGGTGTAAAAAATAAAGTTTACCTGTAAACATGCCGGGCTTGCCGGTTTCCAATTTTTCTAAGACAAAGGATCAGTTATGGGCAAGACCATCGCGGAAAAGATCTTTGCCGCGCACCTGCGGGACACACCGACACCGGACAATATGGTCCTGGACATCGACGTGGTCATGTGCCACGAGATTACCACCCCCATCGCCATCATGGACCTGATGGAAAAGGGCATGGATCGGGTTTTCAACCCCGACCGGATCAAGGCGGTCATCGACCATGTCACCCCGCCCAAGGACTCCAAGACCGCGACGCAGGCCAAAATCATGCGAGAGTGGGCAAGGCGGCATAATATCAAAGATTTCTTCGATATCGGCCGCAACGGTGTCTGCCACGCCCTGTTCCCGGAAAAAGGCTTTATCCGGCCCGGCTACACCGTGATTATGGGGGACTCCCACACCTGCACCCACGGGGCCTTCGGCGCATTTGCCGCCGGCGTCGGCACCACGGACCTGGAGGTGGGCATCCTCAAAGGGGTCTGTGCCTTCCGGGCACCGAAAACCATGCGCATCGAGGTCAGCGGGATTGTTCCCCGTGGTGTTTTTGCCAAGGATATCATTCTCCATATCATCAAGGAGTTGACGGTTAACGGCGCCACCGATCAGGTCATGGAATTTCGCGGGCCGGTGGTGGACGCCATGGACATGTCCTCCCGGATGACCCTTTGCAACATGGCGGTGGAGGCTGGCGCCACCAGCGGCATCTGTCTGCCGGACCGGATCACCGCTGAATATCTGTGGCCGTTCATCCAGAACAACTATCCCTCCCTGGAGGCGGCGGTGGAGGATTTTCGCAAGTGGCACTCGGATCCGGACGCATTCTATACCCGGACCCTTACCGTGGATGTCAGCGGCCTGGAGCCCCAAATCACCTTCGGCTTCAAACCCGATCAGGTCAAGGACATTAAGGAACTGGCCGGCACTCGGGTGGATCAGATCTATATCGGCTCGTGCACCAACGGGCGGATCGAGGATATCCGCGCCGCGGCGTCCGTCCTCAAAGGCCGCAGGATTGCCGACCATGTGCGCGGCATCCTGACCCCGGCTACCCCGGCCATTTACTCCATGGCCCTGGACGAGGGGCTTATCAAAATTTTCATGGACAGCGGCTTCTGCGTGCTCAACCCGACCTGTGGTGCCTGCCTGGGAATGAGCAGCGGCGTCCTGGCCGAGGGCGAGGTTTGCGCCTCCACCACCAATCGCAATTTTAACGGGCGGATGGGCAAAGGCGGCATGGTTCACCTGATGAGCCCGCTGAGCGCAGCGGCGGCGGCGATCACCGGCGAGATCACCGACCCCCGACAGTTTCTCGACTGAGAATCGAGTAATTCATACAATTGCATCAGGAGACAAGATGAAACAGTTCGGCGGCCCTGCATACTTTATCGACAGAGGCGACATCAATACCGATGAAATCATTCCGGCGAAATATCTGACCGAGATCTCCAAGCAGGCCCTCAAGCCACATCTGCTGGAAGACCTGCACCTGGAAGGCCAGGAATTCGATCCTCTTTCCCAGCAGTTCCAGCGGGCGAAAGTCCTGGTCACCCGCTCCAACTTCGGTTGCGGTTCATCCCGCGAGCATGCGGTCTGGGCACTGGAGGTCAATGACATCAACCTGGTGATCGCCGAGAGCTTTGCCCGAATCTTCCGGCAGAACATGTTCAACTGCGGCATCCTGGCGATTACTCTTGATCCGGCCGACCTCAACCGCCTCTTTGCGTTGCGGGAGGGGTGCGAGATCAGCGTTGATCTGGACAAGGAGCAACTGACCGCCACGGAAAGCACGGGCCAGAGGCGCACCATGACCTGCGCCTTCAACCTCAATCCCTTTGACCGGAAACTCGTCCAGGCCGGCGGCTGGTTGTCTTACGCCGACCAGAACTATTAGCCCCCGCCCGGACCGTCAACCGCAAAATTTGGGGGCATTCCGTGCCTGTCGCGCAAATCGGAAACGCACCCTCTTTTAAATACGCCCTTCCCCTCTGCTGGCATCGTATCACTGCGATTCCAGCAGCAATTACTTCTTGCAATTCCCCCTTGACAGAAAAAAAATGACGTGGCAAATTGTCGCATACGGTAAAACGGATTTCGTTTTTCCGCTTTCAATAAAAAAAAGCGGGTAAGGCCAAACCCATTGCGAGATGGGGACGGAAAGCCACGGGTCTCCTGAGACAGCCGGGCTGCCAGCAGTAAGGGCGGCCCGGTTTTTTTTTGAATTTTTCACGGAAGAAGCTGCTGCACCGGCAGATCTCCGGAATCAGTCATCAACCTGAGACGGGAAAAACAAGGGGGGGGAATTGTGAAGCAGAAGAGTATATTGACGAGTCCATTGCAGCTGTCATTCCGGGTCTTGCTTCTGGTACCGGCGGTGCTGATCCTCTGGCACGGCACCTTGCAGCAGGCCTCGGCTCAACTGACCACGGCCGACTGCCTGGCCTGCCATACCGTTGCCAACTGGTCGCCCTATGCCAGTGCAAGTGAGGCGCATCATGCGAAAATCGAGCAGTTTGACTGTCTTTATTGTCATGTCACCTTTACCGACCCTGTCCATGACAACTGCACGCTCTGCCATTCTTCTGCGGGCCATCAGGCGGATCACGACAAAACCATTCTGCCGTCCAGCGAGTGCCAGGAATGCCATCTCGACAATGTCTTTGATGAACACTACGTCAGGAGAAGCATTGACTGCGCGGTCTGCCACGATAATCCCGACCCCAATGTTCAAGCGGTTATCGCCGCCGGCAGGGGACTGACCGGTACGGCTCAGGAATGCGGCGCCTGCCACATCGATGTCGGCCAGCATGAGGCTGACCATGACATGACCAGAATCAATGAGCCTGGCTGCCTGAACCCCACCGGCGGCTGCCACTATTCTGAAAACGTTTTCACCGAACATGTTGTGGAGCGAGGCTGGCAGTGCAGCGCCTGCCACGGCAGTACCGATAAGCTGGTAACCGATGCCATTGCCAAGGGCAAGGGAAACCCGCCCGATACACAACCCATGGAGGTGCTCTGCACCGACTGTCACGGCCTGGATGTCCTCACCCACGAGGCGGCCCATGACCATACCTTCCTGCCCACGGTATCCGGTCAGAACTGTACGCTCTGCCATTCGGCCAATGTGGTGACTGAACACGTGCTCAACCGCGACTTCACCTGCGCCACCTGCCACGCCAGCACACGACCCGAGGTATGGCAGGCCATCGAGGACGGCCGGACCAAGGACGGAACGGTCTCCACGGACATTTACTGCATCCGCTGCCATGAACAGTCGGGACAGGGGGAAGGCCATCCCCTGGTCACCGTTGAACCCTGGAGCGAATGCATCCTCTGCCATAACTCCATCACCTACAACAGTAACCCTCTGCTGGTCTTCCATGACGAGCATATCGCCTATGCCGAGGATCTGAACCTCGGTTGCGCCGCCTGTCATGCCAAGGCGCCGGCAGTTCCGAACTGCGAGGCCTGCCATCAGCTGGACAGCACGTCCTGGGGCACCCTTCCGCGCGGCAGCAGCAATCTGAACATCATCGGCCCGAACAGCGAGGACCATGACAAGCATACCCGGATCATCCACTGCGCCACCTGCCATGTGACCAGCGTCCCAGGCGGAACTCCGATTCCGCCGCCGTTCAATGACTGCGACACTTGTCACGAGACCCTGCGTTACGGTCAGCCCGGCCACAACACCCATATCAGCACGGCGAACGAAAATTGCTCCACCTGCCATACGGCGGCACCTGACTGCGGCCAATGCCATGCCCCGGGCCATCAGGCCGTGCCCGCTCCGTTCAACGGCTGCGACACCTGCCATGAAACCCTCCAGCCGGGACAGGTTACCCATAACGAGCACCGCACCGCCGCCCAGGACAACTGCGCCGCCTGCCATACGGACCAGCCTGACTGCGGCCAGTGCCATGCGCCGGGACATCCGCCGGTGCCCACGCCGTATGACAGCTGCGATCAATGTCACACCACCCTGCAGCCGGGCCAGGCAACCCATGACCTGCACCGGACCGCGGCCCAACAGAACTGTGCGCTCTGTCACACCGCCGCCCCCAACTGCGGTGAGTGCCACAGCGCCGGACATCCGACGATACCGCCACCCTACGACAGCTGCGATCAGTGCCACACCACCCTGCAGCCGGGCCAGGCAACGCACATCGCTCATCGTACCGCGGCAAGCGACAATTGTACCACCTGCCATACGGCAGCGCCCAACTGTGCAAGCTGCCATGGCAATACTCACCACACAACCGACCAGGCCAAATCAGGCGAATGTACCCATTGCCACGCCGACCCCCGCCTGGATGTCGATCCCAATGCCCCGGTCGGCCAACTGGCCTGCCGCCAGTGCCATGTCGACGGCAACGGGTTCGTGAAGACCGGCACCGGCGCACCGAGTCATGCATTCAACACTGCCGGAGCCATCAAGGATTTCGGCGCCTGCTTCAACTGCCATCAGCCGACCCCGTACCATGCCAAACCGATCAACCGTCCGCGCGACTGTTTTGCCACCATGGACACCGCCCCTGGCAAGGGCTCATTCAACATCTTCAGTTCTCAATTTGGTGGCGGAGGTGAACACAACGAGAGAAACGAGCGGTGTGATGACTATGAAAGCAGGTATCGGAACCCCGCGGTCCAATTCAGTTGGGCCAACATCACCGATACCCTGGGCACCAACAAACAATGGACCGTACCAACCTTTGGGACAGGAATCTCCACCGGAGGGGATACGGTCAAAATAACTCTGGCGTCCTATGACCGCGAACGGCGCCGCATTACGGTGTATGCCGAAAACACCCTCGGCAGCAAAGCCACCCTGAAAGCCAATTACCGGGGGACCAGCTACAGTATGAGCTGGAACAGCTACCGTAACCGCTGGCAGGCGACGATCTATACCTCGTACTGCAACTACACGGTGGAGGTGGTCTCCTCGGCCGGCGGCAGCGCGACCAGCAGTATCAGCAACTGCAGCAGATAGTTTTCCCGGCTTTGCCCGGCGAAACCAACCCCCTGCATTACAACGCAAAAGGCTGCCGAATACGGCAGCCTTTTGCGTTTCTAATGCCCCCCGAAACTCAGCAGGCCGGGAGACAAATTGAATGATTCCGCCTTACTCAGAGGACTGAATCGTTTTGGCGAAGTTTTCTGGCGAAAATCATTGAGTCTCTTTCAAAATAAGTGATGTCGCGAGATCGAGCAAAAATTTTTCTGGGCTAGGACGATTTCACAAGGAAGACGCCGTCCAGGAGGTTTTTAGCCGATCGGAGCAGGTGGTCTTTTTGAAAGAGGCTCTCATTCTATAAGAATAAAGCACATCACTCCCCTTGCCCAACACACGCTCTTCCCAGGTGAGGACGGGCGGCTCTCGGTTTTACGTTTTCACTAAAACCACAGAACGCTTAGAGGCCTTTGCGCTCAAACCATCTGAAAAGCAGAACTCCCCCCACCGCCAGGGGAACAATGAGAAACCAGTGGTTGATTCCCAGGACCTCCGGCAGGGTGATTTTGCCGAAGTTGCCCCAGGTAAGCACCGTCTTTTTCATGACCGGGAATGCCTCGGCGTAGAGGGCCGCGCCCAGGAGCATGCCCAGAATGCCCCAGACCGCATCCCACCTGCCCTCGCCCAGCGCTCCCATGGAGGTACCGGGGCAGTAGCCCAGCATGCCCCAGCCCAGACCGAACAACAGGCCGCCGATGATGTTCCCGCCAAGGATCGTGGATTTGATCGACAACTCGATAAGGCCCAGGTCCTTCAACAGGTAGATGCCGACCATGGCGGTCAGAATGGTCGAAAGCATGAACTTGACGATGGTCATATCCTGCAAGCGCAATGCACCGAGTTGCCGGTCATACCGCAGGACCTGGCCCTTCTGCAGCAGGAACCCGAAAGCCAGGCCGGTGATCAGACCGTAAATGAGCTGATTCATTACTTGTCCCTCCCCGGATAGATGATTTTGGCCATAATGATGCCGCCGACAAAGAAACAGGCCAGGGAGATGAAACCGCTTACCGCCATCTGAAGCGAACCGCTCAGACCGTGTCCGCTCGGTCAGCCATCGGCAAGGCGGGCGCCGAACATGGCCACGACGCCGCCGATGAAGGCAACCGCCGCCCTGGGACCTACGGTCTCTCCGTATCGCGCCCTCCACATATCGGGCACTGCCTGCACCTTGAAGGTACGACCGGAAAGCGAGGCAAGCAGGGCGCCCAGCAGGATCCCGACGACGAACATCCACTGCCAGTCGATCCGGGGTGCGTTTTTAATGAAATAGTCGAGACCGGCGACATGATCGGGCGCGAACAGCTTTTCAAGCATGGCCGCGCTTTTGACGAAAGAGGTGGATGCTCCCAGGAATTTGCCCGCGCCCCAGACCGAAAAAATACTGACCAGGCCGGCGAGGGCGCCTGCCAGATAGGGGTTCCAGTGTCCTTTTGCCGTCGTGCTCATTGTTCTACCTCCTCTTACATGTCGGGTTTTGGTTCCTCATTCCTTGCGGATGATTCACTGTCCGGCTCCTGCTCCAACTGTTCCTCGGGAGCGTACTCTTCCAGGGGTTCGAGATCGGGCAGGACAAGGGGGCGGATGACATCTTCCGGGATCGGTTGCGGAAAGGCCAGGTGGATGGAATAATCATGCTCCTGCGGATCGTGCAGGGTGACCGCGACCACGGTTCCGGAAAATCTGCCGGACCCGCTCCCCTGCTGGACGGTGATCAGCAACCGACGGCCAAAAAGCATCCGCCGGTTTTCCTTCTTGACGATGCGCAGAAGAAAGGCAAGGCCGCCCTGGCTGATGCTGTGCAATTCCCCTTTGAAGGCGCGTTCATCCGGCTTGTTGTCCTTGTTCAGGACCTGGAAGGTCAATTTGCTGTCGGCGCGGAAGCGGGGAAATCGTCGCCGGTCAAGATCGTGTTCACGGATACACTTCGGGATATCATGGCATTTTTCCGCGAAGGCGCGCAACCGGGACTCTATTCCAGGAAAGCGGCTTTCCAGATCAACAAGTCGCTCCAGTCGCAGCACGCCAAGACTTGCCGGCGAAAGGGTGACCAGGGCCACGGTCCACAGGGACGGCTGAAAGCAGTTCTCCGAAATCAGCGCCCCCGGCTCCAGCACCTTGCAGGCCACGTTCTTGTCGCCCGAGCGGCAGACAACATTGATGTTGCCCTTGTTGAGCAAGAAAATCGCGTCCAGCCCGGAGCCCAACTGGACCACTGTTTTGCCGTGCGCGACCTCGTGCATTTCCAGGGCATGATAGAGGCCGAGGAATTCCTCCTGGCTCAGGGCCTCGCGCAATCCGGTCCAGGCTCGCTGAAAGTTCTCATCCACCGAACCGCTCATGGCCTGCTCGATGATCTCGTTCACCTTGATGATTTCCCGGAGCGCCATGGGATCGACCTCGTAGAGCAGATCCCGCAACCGGTTGGCGTTGTTCAGATCTCCGCCCTGTGCGCAGGCAATGGTCAACTCAATGAGCTTTTCCCTGGCCTGGTCGCGCTGGCCCGCCTTGGCCAGGTCCATGATTTCCGCCTCACCGGCCGTTATCTTCTCCCGTGTGGGTCCCGTCATGATCCCGTCTCCTGCGTCATGGGGTTGCTGAGCTTGCGCATTTTATGATTGCGGAGAGTGCCGGTATCCTGAAAAACAGGAGACTGTCCCCCGCCGGCTTTGTACGTTATTGAAAGCACCACGGGCGAATGCGCCGTGTTGAGACCTCTTGCGCGGTCATCATACCTACAGCTTAGAACAACAAAACCAAAAAAACAAAAAAATTCTGTAGTTGAAGGGAGAGGTGTTGGAAGAGGCGAAAAAAAAACGAGAAGAGATAATCCTTTAAAGAGAGGGGCGGAGGAAAAAATAATGGGCAATCAAAGGCCGGCCTCGGCCAGCTTGCCGATGATCCCCTGTTGCTCCGGTGAAAGGTCCTGGGGTATCTGGACAGCTATCTTGACGTAGATGTCCCCGCGCTCCCCGATGGGGCCACTCGGCAGTCCGTGCCCCTTGATGCGCAAACGGGCATCCTGCTGCACCCCCGGCGGCACCTTGACCTTGAAGCGCCTGCCCTCCAGGGAAGACACTTCAATCTCCGTGCCCAGGCAGGCCTTGCTGAAAGGAATCCGTTTTTCAACGATGAGGTCGTCTCCGTCGCGTTGAAACTCCTGATGCGGCTCCACGGTGATTTTCAGATAGAGATCACCTGCCGGCCCGCCGGATGGTGAAGGGGCGCCCTTGCCGGGAAGGCGCAGCCGCTTGCCGGATTCAATTCCCTTGGGAATCTTCACCGCCACATTCTGCGGTGTCCCGTTATGGCGCAGACTGATGGTTTTCTCTGTTCCCTGCAGGACATCTTCCAGGGAGATGGTCAGCTGATAGGTAAGGTCCTCCCCTTTCAGGGGCTGGGAACCGCAGTTGCCTCCCTGGCAACCCCTCCCGCCCATGCCGGCCGCGCCCCCGCCCATGCCGGCGGCATGGCCGAAAATGGAATGAAACGGATTGGGACCGGCCGATGCCCGGAAACCGTTGGCGCTGCCGAAGGAGGTGGCGGAAAAACCAAACTGGCGAAGAATCGAGTTGAGGTCAAAGCCGCGGAAGATGTCTTCCTGGGAAAAACGCTGATGAAACCCGGCGGAACCAAAGGTGTCGTACTGCTCACGCTTGGTCTTGTCGGAGAGCACGGCGTACGCCTCGCTGATTTCTTTGAATTTCGCCTCGGCCGCCTTGTCTCCGGGATTCTTGTCCGGATGATACTTGAGGGCGAGTTTACGGTATGCCTTTTTAATGGCCTCCGGCGATGCCGACTTTTCGACCCCGAGCAGCTTGTAGTAATCCATATCGGCCATGGCGCAAGATCCGATCAGAACGGCACATCATCTCCGGTGCCCGGAGGCGGTTCGGGAGGAAAATCATTGTAGCCGCCCCCGCCCATGTTCTCCTTGCCGGAGGACTGACCGCGCGGGCTGAGCATCTTCATCTCCCGGGCGACGATCTCGGTGGTGTAGCGGTCGTTTCCGTTCTGATCCTGCCATTTCCTGGTTTGCAGCTTGCCCTCGATATAGACCTTGGACCCCTTGGCCAGATACTCGGAACAGATTTCGGCAAGGCGCTTCCAGGCCACGATATTGTGCCACTCGGTCTGTTCCTGCATTTGCCCGTCCTGCCCCTTCCAGCTCTCGGTGGTGGCCAGACGGAAGTTGACCACCGGAGTTCCGCTCTGTGTGTAACGGATCTCGGGGTCCGCCCCAAGATTGCCGATCAAAATAACCTTGTTGATCATGTCTCCCCTTTCTCGATTAATTGACGGAAGTGCCGCTTGAATGAGCTATATAATAATGACGAATTTAAAAAATACCAGAGCGGAGTGTTATTTTCTTTGCGAAGGAACCGCCCGGTCGAGCATGGCCGCAAGCCCGCCCCTGTCCACGGGCGCGAAACCGAAAACCTCCCGCCAGATCGCCTCGCTTTCCATGCAGAAGTAGAGGCAGGTCGTCTCGGCCGCATATTTGCGGAGCTCATCCACCAGCAAACGGTACATTTCCAGCCGTTGCGG
Organism: Desulfobulbus sp.; assembly: GCA_003604995.1. Taxonomy (GTDB): domain Bacteria; phylum Desulfobacterota; class Desulfobulbia; order Desulfobulbales; family Desulfobulbaceae; genus UBA10518. The sequence continues at coordinate 71,814 of QZJD01000025.1, forward strand.
CCTGAAATAGCGGGACTTGCCGTCCAGCCCCTCTACAAATTCTTCATAAAAGAAGCGGGAAACGGGAAAGCGGTCGCCGGCAATGGTCTTCAAGGCGGGCAGATAGCGCAGCCCACCCAGGCTGATCCAGACGATCCGCTCCCTGGGCACCGACGCAAACAAGCGGCGGATGGTATGGCGGTACCCTTGTTCCCAGCAGGGATGCCAGATGATCGGGTCAAAATGAAAGGCGAGCAGATAGCCCCAGTCCGCGCATCGTCCGGCCGCGGCGAGGCGTTCTTCCAGGCCGGCGGTCCGCAGTTCCTCCCGCTGGACAATGGCCGGACTGTTCAGGGACCAGGCCACAACGGTCCGTCCGTTATGGGGGAGCCCTGCCAGGTTGGCCACGGACACGCTTTTGGTCTTCAGCTCCAGCAGCCCGTTCACGGAGCGGCCCATATATTCAACAAGCCTGGGAGCGAGCGCGGTGAGGCTGTCCAGCGCCAGGCTGTCGGTGAATTCACCAGTGCCGATCCGGTATAGCTTCTCAGGATGCGCCCCCAGTTCCCGGTCCAGTTCGGCAAACAGATCTTCGACATTGACGAAAAAACTTAACCAGGGATTGTTCAGGTAGGCCTGCAGGATGCAGTAGACGCAGTCCATGGGGCAATTCATGCCGATGTTCAGGACATGATAGCCGCAGCACTGATATTCCCGGGTGCCGGGACAGGGTTTGAAGAATTTTCCCCGCTGCCGACAGAGAAAAAGGTGCTTCTTGCCCGTGCTCAGATTGGCCGGATAGCTGCCGGTGATATCAGGCGGCCGATCCCCCTTCAGCACGGAAAACGGCAGGCGGCTGCGCCTGATGATTTCGCGGGCATAGGGGTGCTCAAGACAATCCTCCGCGACATGAAGGGCGACAATATGGCGGGCAGGGTCACAACCGGCCACGGCGTGCTCCCACAGGCAGGAAGACGGCTAAGCAAAAAGCCCCAAAGGCAAGGCGCGCGGGCAAGCGAGCCTGCGAGGCGCCGATTTCTGAGGAATGCGGCGCAGGTAAGCGCAGACTCAGACGGAGCAGTTGGGGAGTTTTTTGCGACTTCATCAGTTGTGATAGCTGCGGCCGGACTTGATCATGCAAGCCCGGTACAACTGCTCGAGAAGAATCAGGCGGCTCATCTCATGGGTGAAGGTCAGGCGAGAGAGGGACAAAACCAGATTCGCGCGGCAAAGAACATCAGCGTGCAGACCCAGATGGCCGCCGATCACAAAATAAACGTCGCGGTGGCCGGCCTCCTCTAAGCCGGCCAGCAGTTCAGCCAGACCCGGCGAGTCCAGTTCCCGGCCGCCGGCATCCAGGGCCACGATGCAGGAGGCTCCCGCGCAGCGCTCCAAAAGCTGGCGGGCCTCCTGCTGGCGGAACTGATCGGGCGGCAGGCTTTTGGCCGCCTTTTCCTTGAGGACCGTGATCTCGACCTGACCAAAACGACCAAGTCTGGCTGCATAATCCCTGATACCGGCATCAAGATATTTTTCACCGGTCCGGCCAAGAAAGAGAAAAACGAATTTCATCGCCTCAAAACGTCAGCTGGCCGTCCCGGGCAAGAAGCGACCGCAGAATCGTACAGAACTCCTCGTAGGAAACATCCCGCCTGATTCCCGGACACGATTCCCTGATCGTAGCAAAATTAGCGCGATCGGATAGGATGCTGGGATGGAGCGGCCACTGGCCGCATCGCCAGGGACGGCCCTGATGGACGGTGCAGCCCTCGCCATCCCGAAAAAAAATGCAATGGCCGTCCGTAATCTGCATCTGGACGACGTTACCGGTGATCCGCCAGTATCTGCCGGCGACCTCCTCGCGGGACAGGTTCAGGGCGGAAACCATGCGCGCCTGGTCCTCCTCGTCCAGAGAAACGGTTGTCTGGCCCTGGCAGCAGTAGCCGCAGCGGGCGCAGACAAAGATGTCCGAGACCTGATATTCCTTCTCTGTTTTTTTTTTCATCGTGTTGATCATCAGCAAATAAGTGAAACACAGGACATCCGCGGCCGCGCGTGCAACGGCTACCGAAAAGAAGGGGCAACAACACGATTTTCGTGATTGTTTCACCTTGAGCCCATCCGGCATCCTGTCACGCACCGGGAACGACAGTGCACTATAAAAAAACGTACCGACCTCGCGGCCTGGTACGTTGTCAAAACCGCTCCCACCAAGGGGGGCGGTCCCCTATGACCTGATCCGTACTTACCCCGGAATGTCCATTAAATCAAGCATTGCCGATCACATCGCCGAACACGGCGATATCGATGCCGAAACTGTAGGCGGCCAGCTTCCACTTGAATTCGTCCGGGGTCTTGAAAAGGATGTCGAAATTACCGGGCACGGTGAGCCAGCTGTTGTCCACCAGTTCGTTTTCCAGCTGCCCCGCTCCCCATCCCGCATATCCGAGCATGAACAGGTAATGGGCCGGTCCCCTCCCCCCGGCTATATCGAGAAGCAGTCGGGAATCCCTGGACAACAGCACCTCCGGCGTAACCTCCAGCGCGTTATGACTGGTATAGTCGGCACTGAAGAGGATGAAGCCCGACTCCAGTTCCACCGGTCCTCCGATATACACAGGCGGCAGAGGCACATCGGGCACCGGCATGTTCGCGCCCTGGAGCACGTCGCGCAGGGTGATTTCGCGATTGGGATTGTTAATGACCAGCCCCATGGCCCCATCTTCATTGTGGGCACAGAGAAAAATTACCTGCTCCTGGAATCTCGGATCAGGCATCTGCGGGGTCGATATCAAAAAATTACCGGCAAGCGTTTCCATGATCCACCTCTTTCCTGCTTGGAACGATATCCCTCCGCTGTTATTTGATTGTAGCATTGAAGGCCAAGGCCAGTCAAGGACCGGCCGGATGGAAAGCAGGCCGAAATCCAGCACCAACTGGTGCGCTTTGCATACCGGGAACGTGGAGCTCAGCCGATCAGGCCGTGGATCAGGACGTCATCATCCAATTGCTGAACCTCGACGTCGTGCAATCGAGGAAAAGAACCGGCAAGAACATGAAAATCGCCGGCAACGAGCGGGGTGCCCTGGCCACCGATGAACAGAGGCGCAATGAAGAGATAGGCTTCATCAACCTGGCGTTCTCTGAGCAGGGATGCATGAACCCCTGCCCCGCCTTCCACAAGGACCGAAGTGACACCGGCTTGCCCTAACCGGCGCATTACAGCCCGGCAATCAAGGCGACCGTCGGATAAGGCCGGGACACGGTGAATCACCGCGCCTGCGCCGGTGAGTTTTTCCTCTGCGGCGCGGGAAGCATCAAGGCGGCAAAAAATCCAGGTGGGAGCCTCGCTCATGCCGGTCAACAGTTTCGCGGTCGGTGGAAGCCGAAGACGTGAATCAAGCACTACCCGCAAGGGGTCACGGGCGGTTTCAGTCTGGGGCAGGCGGGTAGTCAGGGAAGGATCGTCGATCAGCGCGGTGCCGATTCCGATCAGGATCGCATCCATGGCATTGCGCAGACCGTGGGTGTACCGTCCTGATGCCTCGCCGGTTATCCGGCCGCCCATCCCTGGGCCGTACGAAATTCTTCCGTCAAGACTCATCCCCGCCTTCATGGCCACCCAGGGCAGACCGGTGGTGATATGCTTGGCAAAGGGGCGGTTGAT
>QZJD01000005.1 GCA_003604995.1 Desulfobulbus sp.
ATTTATCATTAAATTTTTCGAACGCGGAACACGGCGCATTTGTATACGGGTGCTACACCTGACCTTCCGGAAATTGCATTGGACGTATTTGTCAGGCCGGCAGATGGCACCCGGCTGATCCCGGTCATCCTTGTACTTTTTGAAATTACGGTGACTGAGGCTCAGTACGTTGAGATTTGCGAGGTGCTCATCGCCGGAGATTTTGTACGTGCCGGGAAATGCCCATTGCGAGCTTATCAACCTTGAGGGGTGGAGAAGACATGTTCAGACTTGATGGAAAGGTTGCCCTGATCACCGGCGGCTCAAGGGGAATCGGCCGGGCCATTGCCATCCGGCTGGCCGAGTACGGAGCCGATGTGGTGGTCAACTATGTGCGGCATCGGGGCGATGCGGAAGAAACGGTCGCTGCCATTGAACAAAAAGGGGTGCGCTGCCTGGCGGTCAAGGCCAATGTCGCCCAGGAAGAGGATGTGGTGAGGATGTTTGCGGAAATCCGCACCCGCCATGACCGGCTGGATATCGTGGTCAGCAATGCCGCTTCCGGCGTGCTCAAGCCTGCCATGGAGCTGACCACTCGGCACTGGAACTGGGCCATGGACATCAATGCCCGGGCCCTGCTCACCCTGAGTCAGCATGCCGTGCCGATGATGCGGGTCGGCGGCCGGATTCTCGCGGTGTCAAGCCTGGGCGCGGTGCGGGCGGTACCCAACTATACGGTGGTCGGCGCCTCCAAGGCCGCTCTGGAATCGCTGGTCAGGCATCTGGCCGTGGAGCTTGGTCCCAAGGGGATCAACGTCAATACCATCAGCGCCGGGGTGGTGGACACCGATGCCCTGAAAAAATTTCCCAACCGCGACACAATCATCAATCAGTCTCTGGCCCGGACCCCCCTGGGGCGACTGACGACCCCGGATGATGTGGCGGATCTGGCCCTTTTTCTTTGCAGCGATCTGGCAACCATGATCCATGGGCAGACCGTGGTGGTAGACGGGGGCTATGCCATTCAGGGGTGATCTCGCTTCGCGTCCGAAACAGCAGTTCGAACATCCCTGCCGCACCGCAATAGAGAAACAGGGCGCTGACCAGTGACGGCCAGCCGCTGCCGGCCGTACCGAAAAGGTACTGGATCGGCCGGTAAAGAGTCGCCATGAATCCTTCGGCATGCAAAACCCAGAAGATGGGGAAGCTGAAGCCGAACAGCAGATAAAAACCCCTTCGCAACGTCGTCATTTCAAGGCATCTCACCCTGTTTTTCAATGAAAGTTTTCCGCCATCTTTTGGGCGCCCTTGCGGAGGCTGATCATGGCAATCAGCCCGCCGACCAGCATGATCAGCAGCAGGAGCGCCGCCGTCTGGGCCATGATCGGGTTGGAAAAATGCAGCCCCCAGCGCCAGCTTCGCACCAGCCGGTAGGCAGGGATGGAGGCGGCAAGGATGGTCAGGAGCTCAAAGGAGATGGCGGTGAAGAGAAAGATGATCGCCCCGAATCCCCCTAGAACCGCTGCCTGGCTTTCCGCCTTGAAATCCGCGTACATGGAGCCGAAGCCCAGGGCCATGGCCAGCACCGACCAGGTAATGACGAGGCCGGTGCTCAGGGAAATCCACCACATCGGTCCGCTGATTTTGAGCAGGTGATTGCTTGCTGCAAGGAGGGTGACGGTCAGAACGGTGAAGGGGACGAAATAAAAGAGGTATTTGTAGAACAGGTAGCGCCGGATCGAAATGGGCGCGGTGAGGATCAGGCCGAAGGCGCCCCCTTCCGAGCCGACGGCCGGATAGACGAAGCGGGCGCACAGGGAGGCGATGATGAAGCCGGTCAGGCCGATGTTGGCGTAGGCGATGATGTTGGCCACGGCCTCAGCCGGGAGAGGAGATCGTTCCAGCGGCAGAACCTTGAAGTTGTAGAGATAGACCACTACAAGAGCGCCGATCAGAAAGAGCTGCGACCACTGGGTGGAATCCCGGATGAAGATTTTCATCTCCTTACGGAAGAACCAGCGCATGGGGCTGGGGCTGTATTTCCGGGGGCGGAAGCGGCGGGAACCGCCAAACGATTCCTGGGCCTTGGAGAACCCGGCAAAAAAGAGTCTGACCATGGCCCACTCTCCGGCAAAATAGATCACCACCGGGGTAAGGAGCAGGAGCGCGGCCAACAGCCAGTCAAGGGTGTGGTCCTGGAGGTAGCCGGTGAGCAGGTCCGACGCCCAACTTGACGGCAGCAGCGGGGAGACCGGCGTGGACATCCGGGAAAGGTAGGCGATGAAATCAGGAAAGCGCTCCGGATCTGCCAGGTCCTCAGGACGCAGCAGGCGGATGACCAGATAGAGCAGGATGCCGAACAGCAGCGAGAGGTAGACGACGATATCCTTGGTCCGCCGAGCAGGAAAGAGGTGGACCAGGATGATCGTGCTTGCCAGGCCGATGCCGGTGGCGATGGCGGCGGTGGCCATCACCGTCGGTACCAGGAGCAGGAGGTAAAGCGGGCCGGTCTCGAAGATCCTTCCGTAGGCCCCAAAGACCGGGAGGGAAAAAACGACCACCATCCACGAGGTATAGAAAGTGGTGGTCAGATAGCGCATCAGGTACAGTTCCGCCGTGGAGACCGGCGAGGCGAAGATGATCTCGTTGTCCTGGGACAGAAACAGCGCCGAGACCCCGGAAACCATGCTGGAAAAGATCAGCATGGTGAAGAGGAGCATCCAGGCCATCTCGAAGATCTTCAGGCTGAGGATCACTCCCAGTTCGTTCTGACTGTGAAAGTAGAAGATCGTCTTCAGGCTCACCAGGTAGAGGGCAGTGAAGAGCAGGACGCCGAAGGCGAAAATCAGCGCGGTTCTCGAGGAAATGCGGCCGCCCGGAAAGAAGCGGTTGCGCAGCCCATGGAAAAACGGCTGGAAAAGAGGGGTCATCGCGTCGCCTCGGTTGCTGCCGCAGGGGCCATTTTGAGGGCGGCGATCACCTCCTTCAGTTCCCAGGCGCCGGTCAGCTCCAGGAAGATGTCTTCCAGGTCGGAGTCATGCCGGCCGGCTTCGGCCCGCAGGGTCTCCATACTGCCGGTGATCCTGATTTTTCCCTCGGTGATGATGGTGATCCGGTGACACAGTTCCTCGGCGATCTCCAGGGAGTGGGTGGAGAGGAAGATGGTCGTGCCTTCCCGCGCCTTCTGCTTGAAGATCTCCTTGACCAGGCGGGCGGACTTCGGATCCAGGCCGACCATGGGTTCGTCGATGACCAGAAGAGGCTGGTCCTGCATGAGGACCGAGGTCATGATCAATTTCTGGCGCATGCCGTGGGAGTAGCTCTCGATCAGATGGTCCTGCCAGTCAAGCAGGTCGAAAAGCTTCAGATAGTGCGGAACGGCCGAGGCGAATCGTTCCGGGTCGAGGCGGTAGAGACTGGCGATGAACTGGAGAAATTCCATGCCGGTCAGCTTTTCATAGAGCCAGGGCCGATCCGGGATATAGCCGGTCCGCTCCTTGCAAAGATTGGGCTGTTCGGCAAGGCTTGTCCCGTTGATCCGGATCTCGCCGCTGTCCGGCTGGAGCAGGCCGGCGATCATCTTGATGGTCGTGGTCTTGCCGGCGCCGTTCGGGCCGAGAAAACCGTAGATTTCGCCCTGCTGCACGCTCAGCGAGATATCGTCCACGGCCTGGTGGTGGCCGAAGCGTTTGCTGAGGTGTTCGATTCGAAGCATTTCCATGGGTTATTCCTTTTGCGGAATGATTTCTATCCGCAGCTTGCCCAGCAGGCCGCCGATCTTCAGCCCCTGATCCAGATCGCCGCGGCCGAAGCGGATATGGTACAGGTCGGCGGGCAGCTGGTCCGTGGTGGTGTCCAGGCTGTACCAGCGGCCGCCGAGGCAGACCTCGTTCCAGGCATGGTAGTACATGGCCTCGTCCAAGCGGGTCACACCCGTGGCGATTGCGGTGGGAATGCCCAGGCTCCGGGCCAGGGCGGCGAAGAGCGATGCATGCTCGTTGCAGTCGCCCATTTTGGACTTCAGGGTGGTCAGGGCGTCCGGCAGGCCGATGACCGGCCGTTTTTCCAGGTTTTCAAAAACCCAGGAGGCAAGGAGCCGGACCCGGTCGGCCTGATCCGGCTCGTCGCCGACGATTTCGCGGGCCAGCTCGATGATCGCCGGGTGGTTGGCCTGGATGTAGCGGCTGGCGGAAAGATGTGCGGTATCGGTGCAATCGTGGGTGGCTGGTTCAGGAATGCCGGCCGGCAGCGGGTCCAGGGTGACGGTGAGCAGATCGCCGCGCAGGGTCTGGCGACCGCCCGGCAGGTCAAGGTCCAGGTCCGGGGGGAGGGTGAGCCGATAGGTGACCATTGTTGCATTTTCAGGCGGCAGCGGTCCCCGGAGGGGAACGGCCACCGCGCTGAGCAGCTCGCTGCCGGAGCCGGTGATATCCTTGGCCCTGAATTCCGGCTCGGCGATGAACTGGAAACCGGCCGGCGATTCTTCCTTGACCACCCGGCCGCTCTCATCCAGCCAGAAGCTGGTGCGCATGCCTGCGAAATGCTCGGTGAAATGGTGCAGGAACTGCAACCTCCTCCGGACAAGGGTCTTCTCCTGGCCATGATAGGTGATGAGCGATTCACGTCCGGACAGGGAGATAGGGTCAAAGGAAGGGAGCTTTATTTTTTGGCCCGGCTGGGTCAGCCTGGTCAACAGGTAGGCCCGCTCGTTGACGGAGAGCAGCGGCGGTTCAGGCAGGGTGATCGTATCGTTGATGACCGTCTCCCCCGTATCCAGGCGAAAGGTGACCAGGTTGCCCTCCGCGCTCCCTTCCGCCGCCATGGTGGAAAAGGGGGAGGTGAAGCGGAAGGTAAAATCCCGCAGCAGCAGGTTGCTGGACAGCCGGGCCTGGAGTTGCATGTCGATGGGCTGTGTCGTTTCCAGGACATTAAGGAGGAGGTGGGCCTCCTGGTCCAGAATAAAATCCTCGCCCTGGGGCCGCAGGGTCTCCGCCACATAGCCGATCCGCCGCTCTTCAAACCACACCCCGTAAAAACGTTCCTCCTTGGATTTCTGCAAGAGGGTCACCTCCCGGCTGTCGATTTCCGGGACAAACAGGTCACGGGTGACCAGCAACCCGAGCAGCACCAGCCAGGTGGCGATTACGATAATTTTGAAGCCTCTGAGGGACATGAATACCCGTTGCTCGTTTCGTGAAGAGAAATATGACGTATAGTAATAATCATTCCGTGAGAAATGCACCACATTGCAGATGATCATTTTGTACGGACTCGTCAGCCATGCTGAAAATCGAGGGGATCGGAATTTATTTTTGAGGTTGGCGCATCATTTTCTGAACGCATCAATTGCCTGGTCCAGGCCATTTTTTTGCTATTTTTATTGAATTCGTGCCGCTGGTTGGGTACTTATATAAGCTTACCTCTTTTGCTTATCCATCGCCGATGGCGTTTTTTTTGAATCATACTGGAGGAAATGATGGAAACCCTGTTTACATCCAAGGTTTTTGCTACGGAAACAATTCAACTCGGCCAGACCCGCGAGACCATCGTCCGCGGCGGCCGGGACAAGTTTGCCCTGCTGCCGAAAGCGTTTGACGGGATCAAGCAGATCGGAGTGATCGGCTGGGGCTCTCAGGGGCCGGCCCAGGCACAGAACCTGCGCGATTCCCTTGCCGGCACCGATATCCGGGTCAAGATCGGTCTGCGCGCCGGCAGTTCCTCCATGGCGGCAGCCCGCCAGGCCGGGTTCACCGAGGAGAACGGCACACTGGGCGAGATGTATGCAGTGATCAAGGAATCGGACATGGTCCTGCTCCTGATCTCCGACGCGGCCCAGGTCGAACATTATAAAGAGGTCTTCGCTGCTCTGAAGAAGGGTGCGGTGCTGGGCCTGTCCCACGGTTTCCTCCTCGGTCACCTGGAGAGCGTCGGCGAGCAGTTCCCGGCCGGGGTTAATGTCATCGGCGTCTGTCCCAAGGGCATGGGCCCCTCGGTGCGCCGTCTCTATGTTCAGGGTAAGGAGGTCAACGGCGCCGGCATCAACTGCAGCTTTGCCGTGGAACAGGACGTGGACGGCCGCGCCACCGACCAGGCCCTGGGTTGGGCCGTGGCCGTGGGCGCGCCCTATGTGTTCAAGACCACCCTCGGGTATGAGTACCGCAGCGACATCTTCGGCGAGCGCGGCATTCTGCTCGGTGCGGTGCACGGCGCGGCCGAGGCCCTGTACCGCAATTTCGTCATGGAAAAGGGCATGGCCGAGGAAGAGGCCTTCATTGCCACCGTGGAGAACATCACCGGTCCGTTGAGCAAAACCATCTCGCATGACGGGATCATTTCGGTCTACAACAACCTTGATGCTGAGGATAAAAAAATATTTGAACGGATGTATTCGGCAGCCTATCACCCGGCCTTTGATATCCTGATGGAGATCTATGACGAGGTCTCCTGCGGCAACGAGATCCGCAGCGTGGTCCTGGCCGGTCGGCGGTTTACGCGCTACCCCATGGGCAAGATCGACGGCACCCGGATGTGGCGGGTGGGCGAGAAGGTGCGGGCCAAACGCACCGGTGCGCCCAAGGTCAATCCTGCCACCGCCGGCCTCTACTGCGCGGTGATGATGGCCCAGATCGACCTGCTCATCGAGAAGGGCCACTGCCTGAGCGAGGTCTGCAACGAGTCGGTGATCGAGGCGGTGGATTCTCTGAATCCCTACATGCACTTCAAGGGCGTGGCCTATATGGTGGACAACTGTTCCACCACCGCCCGTCTGGGTTCGCGCAAGTGGGCACCGCGCTTCGACTACAACATCATGCAGCAGGCACTCACCGATTTCGACGGGGGCAAGGCGGCGGACAGCTCTCTGGTTGATGCCTTCAAAAACCACATGATCCATGCGGTATTGGCGACCGTGGCCACCATGCGGCCGTCGGTGGATATTTCTCTTTCGGAGTAATGACGGCGTTCGCCGCGGTGGTGATTTTTTTCTTGCCGGTCAGGCTGCAGGCCAAGGGTGGTATTCGTGAAGCCTCCTTTTCTTGAATACCTGCGCGATCATGTGGTCCTGGCCGACGGCGCCCTGGGATCCTACCTTTATGAAAGGGGGGTCGAGCGGGGGCGCAACCTGGATCTGCTGAACCTGCAGGCCCCGGACCTGGTCTTCAGCGCCCATGAAGAATATATCCGGGCCGGCAGCCAGCTCATCGAAACCAACACCTTCGGGGCCAACCTGTTCAAGCTTCGCGAGGCCGGCGTCGAGGAACAGGTGCGCGAGGTCAACCGCGCCGGCGCGGTGGTCGCGGTTAAGGCTGCCGGCCATCAGGTCTATGTGGCCGGGTCGGTGGGGCCGTCCGGGATCAAGTTTCCCCTGGACGAGGCGGAGGTTTCGGCCGACGATATCAGCCACGCCTTTCAGGAGCAGATGGCCGGCCTGGTTGAGGGCGGGGTTGACCTGTTGATCGTCGAGACTTTTTCCAGTCTGGAAGAGGTGCTGCTGGCGATCCGGGCGGCCAGGGCCGTGGCGCCGGCTCTGCCCCTGGTGGCCCAGATGGTTTTTCCGGCCCGCGGAATGACCGTCCGCGGCAAGGATGCCTTCAGCTGCGGCAAGGCCATGGCCGAAGCCGGCGCCGACGTGGTGGGGACAAACTGCGGCCGGGGCATCGACGCAATGGTGACCGCGGTGGGACTGATGATGCCGCTGGCCAGCGAGGGGATCCTGCTCTCCGCCTTTCCCAACGCCGGCATGCCGGAGATGGTCGGCGACCGGATGATCTATCCGGCCCAGCCTGCATACATGGCGGCGCGGGTCGGTGAGATGATCAAGCTCGGCGTGCACCTGATCGGCGGCTGCTGCGGCACAAATCCGGCGCATATCGAGGAGTTTCGTTCCCGGCTCAAAATCCGCCCGGTAAGGATCCGCGGCGAGAGTCAGGCGGAGCCGAGGGAGAGCGTACCGCACCGGGAAGTTGAAGACCGGCCCGGTGGATTTCTTGCAGGCCTCAAGCCGGGGCGGCTGCCGATCATCGTCGAACTGGATCCTCCAACCCACCTTGACGTCGAACCGGTGCTTGTCGGCGCGGAGGAATTGGCCAAGGCCGGCGCTGATGCAATTTCCCTGGGCGAGAACCCCCTGGCCATTCTGCGCACAGGCAATCTCGGGGTGGCGACCCTGATGCGCCGCCGCACCGGGATCCAGACCATTATTCATCAGACCGGCCGCGATCTGAACGCCCTGGGTTTGCAGTCCAGGATGATGGAGGCGCATCTGCTCGGAATCGAGGCGGTACTGGCGGTGAGCGGCGATTCGGCGAGCGCCACCGATCAGCCCGGGGTGAGCGGGGTGTTTGACTTGCGATCCTACGGCCTGCTTCGAATGCTGCGCAACCTGAACAATGGGTTGAATCTGGCCGGCCGCTCCATCAAGCAGCAGACTAATTTTTCCGTGGGCGCTGCCTTCAGCTTCCGGGCGGAAAGTCCGGGACTGCAGATCCAGCGCCTGGAAAAAAAAGCCGAACTGGGCGCGCGCTTTGCCATGACCCAGCCGCTTTTCACCAGAGAGGCGGTGGAGCGGATGATTGAAATGACCAGGCATATTGACATTCTGATTTTTCCGGGTATTTTTCCGGTCATTTCCGCCCGCAATGCCGATTTTTTGCACAACGAGGTGCCGGGGATCAGCGTTCCCGGCGAGCTTCGCCGGCTGCTGGCCGCCTACGAGCAGGCGGCGGACCAGCGCAAGGCGGCCCTGGAATATACCCGACAACTGGTGGAAAGTATTGCCCCGGTGGTGGACGGGTTGTATTTTGTCAGCCCGCTCAACAAATGGGAGATCGCCCTGGAGTTCGTCCGGCAGGTGCGTGCCGGCAATTGCCGGGGCAGCGGCCGGGCGGACCGGCTGTGCGAATCAAGGTCCACTAACTGAACCTTTTATAGGAGAGAACATATGGCAACTCATCTTTTTACCTCTGAATCCGTTTCGGAAGGCCATCCGGACAAGGTGGCCGACCAGATATCCGATGCGGTGCTTGACGCCATCCTTGCCCAGGATACCAAGGCCCGGGTCGCCTGCGAAAGCCTGGTCACCACCGGCATGGCCGTTATTGCCGGCGAGATCACCACTTCGGCCTGGGTGGATATGCCGAATATCGTCCGGCAGACCATTCGGGAGATCGGCTACAATTCCTCGGACATGGGTTTTGACTGGCAGTCCTGCGCGGTGCTCACCTCCATTGACAAGCAATCCCCTGACATCGCCCAGGGCGTGGACGAGGGCAAGGGGATCGACCTGGACCAGGGTGCGGGCGACCAGGGATCGATGTTCGGCTATGCCTGTACCGAGACCAGGGTGCTGATGCCCATGCCGATTACCTATGCCCACCGGCTGATGAAACGCCAGTCTGAAGTGCGCAAGGCCGGTCTGCTGCCCTGGTTGCGGCCGGATGCCAAGAGCCAGGTGACCATCGAGTACCTGGACAAGAAACCGAAACGCATCGAGGCGGTGGTCCTTTCCACCCAGCACAGTCCGGACGTGGATTACAATGACTTGAAGGAAGCGGTCATGGAGGAGATCATCAAGCCCATCCTGCCCGCAGAGATGGTGGACGCCAACACCAAATATTACATCAATCCCACCGGCCGGTTCGTCATCGGCGGCCCGGTAGGCGACTGCGGGGTGACCGGGCGCAAAATTATCGTCGACACCTATGGCGGCAAAGGTTCCCACGGCGGCGGCGCTTTTTCCGGCAAGGATCCGTCCAAGGTGGACCGCTCTTCCTCCTACATGGGCCGCTATGTAGCCAAGAATCTGGTGGCCGCGGGTCTTGCCACCGAGCTGGAAGTGCAGGTTGCTTACGCCATCGGCATTTCCAAGCCGGTGTCCGTCAATGTCAATACCTTCGGCACCGGCCTGATCGACGATGACAAGATCGTCAAGCTGATCCTCCAGTTCTTTGACCTGCGGCCCAAAGCGATCATTCAACAGCTCGATCTGCTGCGGCCGATCTACAAGTCCACCGCCGCCTACGGCCACTTCGGCCGCGAGCGAGAGGATTTCACCTGGGAACGCACCGACAAGGCCGCGGAAATCAGGGAAGCCGCGGGCTTGAAGGAATGTGCTAAATAATGACCCGGTGATGCGGGGTTTGCAGTTCGGGGTTTGGGGTTAGAGGTACGGGTGTAGTCTATAACTTTATCGGGGTCGGTGTCGGTCTCGGTATCGAAAAAGGTATCGTTGTTGACGACTCGACCCCGATAGCGATACCGACCCCGACCCCGATGAGATGGCTTGACGAACTTATTGTTGGGTTACGGCCTGGCGGCCTAACCCGACTTACGGCTCGAAAAACTTGATGAACTTTAAGCAGAGCTTTCAGGAGAATTCGATGACACAGGATTACAAGGTGGCCGACATGGCCCTGGCCGAATGGGGCCGCAAGGAGATCGCCATCGCCGAGACGGAGATGCCGGGACTCATGGCCCTACGTGAAGAGTTTGCCGGCAAGAAGCCCCTGGCCGGGGCGCGCATCGGCGGTTGCCTGCACATGACCATCCAGACCGCGGTGCTGATGGAAACCCTGGTTCAACTCGGCGCCGAGATCCGCTGGTCGTCCTGCAATATCTTTTCCACCCAGGATCATGCCGCCGCGGCCATGGCCGCGGCCGGCATTCCCACCTTCGCCTGGAAAGGGGAGAACGAGGAGGAATTCTGGTGGTGCATTGATCAGACCATTTTCGGACCGGACGGCTGGCGACCCAACATGATCCTGGACGACGGCGGTGACCTGACCCAGGTGATGCACGAGAAGTATCCCGAGCTGATGCGGGATGTACGCGGGATCAGCGAGGAAACGACCACCGGCGTCCACCGTCTGAACGAGATGGCGAAAGAGGGACGGCTCATGGCCCCGGCGATCAATGTCAACGATTCGGTGACCAAGTCCAAGTTCGACAATCTCTATGGCTGTCGCGAGTCCCTCATTGACGGGATCAAACGGGCCACCGACGTGATGATTGCCGGTAAACATGCGGTGGTGGTCGGCTACGGCGACGTGGGCAAGGGCTGCGCCCAGGCCCTGCGCGGTATGGGCGCCACGGTCCTGATCACCGAGATCGACCCGATTTGCGCCCTGCAGGCAGCCATGGAAGGTTTCCGGGTGGTGACCATGGAGGAGGCCGCCCCCATCGGGGATATCTTCGTCACCTGTACCGGTAATGTCCGGGTGATCACCCGGGCGCACATGGACGTGATGAAGGACCAGGCGATTGTCTGCAACATCGGCCATTTTGATTCGGAGATCGACATCGCCGGCATCCGCGAACTTACCTGGGAGAACATTAAACCCCAGGTGGACCATGTGATCTTCCCCGACGGGAAAAGGATTATCGTCCTGGCCGAGGGGCGGCTCGTCAATCTTGGCTGCGCCACCGGTCATCCCAGCTTTGTCATGTCCAATTCCTTCACCAATCAGGTGCTCGCCCAGGTCGAGTTGTGGAACAACAGCGGACAGTACGAGAAGGAGGTCTATTTCCTTCCGAAGAAACTGGACGAGAAGGTGGCCATGCTCCACTTGCGGAAGATCGGCGCCAAGTTGACCACGCTGACCCCGGAGCAGGCGAAATATATCGGCGTGGACGTGAACGGTCCCTTTAAGCCGGAATACTATCGTTACTAACGCGTGGACGTGCTGCGGAAAGGCATGATGGGCAGGCCGGGGATTCTCCTGCCTGCCCTTTTGCTTTTATTGGTTCTGCTGCTCGGCGGCTGCGCCAGCCGGCAGGCGCGGATCATGGAGACCACCGCCTATTGCGGTTGCGGCCAGTGCTGCTCCTGGGAACGGGGAAGCTGGGCCTTTTTCAAGCTCGATTTCTGGAATCGTTACGTGAGCGAGGGACAGGGCCGGGGGAGGGTCTACACCGGCCTCACCGCCAGCGGCACCGACCCCGCCGAACCGGTCCCCGGCCTCTTTTCCCTGGACAGTTTCCAGCGGCCATGGCTGATTCCGGTGCGGCTGGTTTTTCCCTGGCTGTGGCTGCGGCAGGACGGGACCATTGCCGCGGACACCGAGTATTACCCCTTCGGCACCCGAATGCATGTGCCCGGCTACGGCTGGGGAATGGTCCAGGATCGGGGTGGGGCGATCAAGGGACCGGACCGCATCGACCTGTATTTTGAATCGCACCAGGAAGCGCTGAACTGGGGCCGGCGGCGGCTCAAGGTGGAAATCGAGCGATGAAGGGCAATGAAATTGTGATCATCGGCGGCGGGCTGGCCGGCTGCGAAGCAGCCTGGCAGGCGGCTCGCCGCGGCGTGCCGGTCAGGCTTTACGAGATGAAGCCCATGCGTTTCAGTCCGGCTCATGAAATGCAGGAACTGGCCGAGCTGGTCTGTTCCAATTCCCTGCGCTCCAACGAGATTACCTCGGCGGTGGGCCTGCTCAAGGAAGAGATGCGCCGCCTCGGTTCGCTGATCATGCAGGTTGCCGATGAAACCGCGGTCCCGGCCGGCAAGGCCCTGGCCGTGGACCGGCGTCATTTTGCCGAGCGGATCAGCCAACTCGTGCAGAGCCATCCCTTGATCAGCGTGCTCCGCGAGGAAGTTATTGCTCTGCCGCAACCTTCTGAAAATCCGGTGATCCTGGCCACCGGCCCCTTGACCTCCGATCCTCTGGCCGCAAGTCTTGCGGAATTCACCGGCGCCGGTCATCTCGCCTTCTACGACGCCATTGCCCCGATTATCGCCGCCGAATCCCTGGACAGGGCGATCATCTATCGGAAGTCCCGCTGGGACGACGACGGGCCCGGCGACTATCTGAATTGCCCCTTCGATCGTGAGCAGTACGAACGCTTTATCGCCCTGCTGGCCGGGGCGCAAACCGTGCCCTTGAAGTCTTTCGAGGATCCGAAGTATTTCGAAGGGTGCCTGCCCGTGGAGGTGATGCTCGCCCGCGGACCGCAGACCCTGCGCTTCGGGCCGATGAAGCCGGTGGGGCTCATGGATCCCCGCTCCGGCAAGGTGCCGTATGCGGTGGTCCAGCTGCGCGCTGAGAACCGGGAGCAAACCATGTACAACATGGTCGGCTTCCAGACCAAACTCACCTATCCGGAGCAGAAACGGGTTTTCCGGACCATACCCGGACTGGAGCATGCCGAGTTCGTACGCCTGGGCTCCATCCACCGCAACACTTTTGTCTGCGCGCCGGAGGTCCTGCTGCCGACCCTCCAGACCAGGGTCCGGCCGGATCTTTTCCTGGCCGGCCAGCTCTCAGGGGTGGAGGGATATGTCGAATCGGCGGCCATGGGGCTGCTTGCCGGCTGCAATGCCGCGCGTATCGCTAAAGGGAAAGCACCGGTGGTGCCGCCGCCGGATACGGCGCACGGCGCCCTGATCAACCACCTCACCGCTACTGATCCGGCCCATTTCCAACCGTCCAATGTCACCTTCGGCCTTTTCCCGCCGCTGATCGGCAGGGTGAAAAAGGGCGACCGCGGCCAAGTTCGCTCGCAACAGGCCCTGTCGGCAATCGGTTCCTGGCGGGATGCTCTTGAGCGGAACTGACCGCTCCCTTAAGGGGAAGGGAGCTTGTCGCTGTCCGCCGCAAGATTTTCTATTTTTTTCAGTATGTTGCGGTTATTCGGTTCGAGCCTGAGAGCCTGTTGATATTCCTCCATTGCCCGGTACGGAATATTCTGCCTGACGTAATGGTCGCCCAGCAGAATCCTGAACGGCGCGTGATCGGGCAGGGCTTGCACGCCGCGCCTGAGGAGGGCAAGGGCATCGCCCTCCTGGCCGCCGCGCCGGTAAAGGGCATAAGGTCTGCTGAAGTATTCGGGCCGCGCATCCTCACCGTGTAAGAGTTCAATGGCCCGGAGATAGTACAATTCCGCCTCTTCCGGCCAGCCTTTTTCCAGCCGTTTTCCGGCTTCATGCCAGGCTGCGGCCACGGGTGGAAGCATACCTTTGAGTTCCTCGGGGGTAATGCCCCGTCGTAGCAGGAATCGCAGAGTATCGGTGGTCCGCCAGGGGATGAGGAGCATGGCCCGGGCCAGGACCGTCCGTGCTTCATCCTTCAATTGGCGGTCCAGGAGCCAGTCGCCGTATGTGAGGTAACGTTCGATAACCAGTGGTTCGCGCCGCAGGCTCAGATTGAACAGCTCTTTGGCCCGGTTCGCCTCGGAGAGCGGGAGCGATGCGGCCAGTTGTTGCAGATAAGGGCCGGCAGAGGGTTGGCGCAGGGCAGCCCGCAGGAATTCCTGCTGAGCCCGTTCAGGGGCCAAAAGCAGGGCGGAGAGTTGTCCCATGGCTGAAGGATAGCGGGGGGAGAG
Organism: Desulfobulbus sp.; assembly: GCA_003604995.1. Classification (GTDB taxonomy): domain Bacteria; phylum Desulfobacterota; class Desulfobulbia; order Desulfobulbales; family Desulfobulbaceae; genus UBA10518. The sequence continues at coordinate 14,296 of QZJD01000005.1, forward strand.
CGGATCGCGTTCCTCGGCAAACCCTGCGCGTTGGTGCAATTCCCGCAGTCGTTCGGAAGGGATGTGCCGGTTGAGAAAGAGGGCGTTCATGGACGTGACCATATGTTCCGCCCGGCTGGATTGCGTCCGGTACCAGCAAGACCCGGCCAGCAGGACAATTGCCAGCAGGGCCGGGAGGATCAGGTACTGACGGCGGGTTTCAGGCAGATAGGTGGGGCTGCTCCGGTAGAGATGGCGGGTGTTGACCGCCGACACGGTCAGGCCGCAGAGAAAGAAGAAATAAAGGCCGTTGGCGCCGTTGTACATCTGAAAATCGGCCAGGCTGTGAAAAAGAAGGGCGAGCATGCCGGTCAGCGAGGCACTGGTCAGAAGGATGGCATAGCGGTCGCGTCGGCGAATCAGGGCGCGGACGGCATGGGTCAGTACCGCCAGAACGAACCAGCCGCAGAGGATGAAGCCGATGACCCCGCCGTCGGCCAGGATTTCGATATAGTCGTTGTGGGCATGGTCGAATATCGCATCACCCGGAACGGTGCGAACCATGGGATAGACATGGATGAAGGCGCCGAAGCCGGCGCCGGTCAGGGGAAACGTTCGGAGCAGGGCCAGGCTGTCCTGGAAAACCGGCAACCGGCCGCTGGTGTCGAGTCCCTCCTCCCCCCATAGATTGCCGAATTTTCCGATAATAGGTTCCCAACCGAACCAGGTGATCAGAAGCAGGACCAGGATGGTCAGGACCGCGGCCCACCTGTTCCTCGGAGACGCGGCGGTCCGTGCTGAAAAGAGAACGAAAAAGAGAAAGGCCAGCGCAAGGGTGATGATGCCGCCCCGGGAAATGCTCAGCAGAATGGAGGCGGCCATGAGAACCGCGCCGCTCCCCAGAAGGAGGTGGCTGTTTGCGCCAGGCATGGTCAGGGTTGCCAGACATTTCTCCCGAAAGGAAAGACCGTAATCGATCCGAGGCCGGTAGTAGAGAAAGAGCGCCACGGCCAGGGGAAAGAGCATTTCCATGAAGCCGGCAAAATGGTTGCTGTAGACCCAGGGGCCCACGGGGGTGGAGTTGGGGGTCGCCCTGAACCAGTAAATAGTGCCGCCCGCGGTAAATTTCTGGAGAATTGCCACCACGGCGATGATGATGCCAAGCGTGACGACAATGGTGGTCGTTCTTTTCAGACAAGCAGTTCCGGAGCAGTGCTGAACGGTGAGAAAATAGACGAGGGTATAGGCCCCGAAGGTGAAAAATTGCAGAAGGGTTCCTTTGCCGTTCAGGCTGAGGGGAATGGAGCTGATGGCTGGATCGAGTTCGAGAAGGGGCCGGTACATCTCAAAGGTTGCCGGTGAAAGGAATTTGACCAGGGGAGCGGGGAGGGGCAGCAGGTGGAGCAGCATATAGCAAAGCAGGAGGAACAGGGGAAGCGCGCCGGGCACCGCAAGGGGTCTTCCGGCTCCCTTTGCCAGAGCGGCACAGGCCAGCAGACCGGATAAGGCGGCCGCGGTTTCCATGATGAGGTAGGACCAGTTTTCCACGGTCCCGAAGGCAAGTGGACAGAACAGCAAGACAAAGATCAGCAGAGCGCAGGAGATCTTTTGCAGAATGGCCATGCGCATGAGGAGGTGGCGTCCGCTGAGGTTATTCGGCGGGAGCGGCGAGGTCACCGACTATTTTCAGGGGGTTGCCGTCGGTGAGCAGAGCAGCCTGTTCCGGGCCGAGCAATTTTTCAACAAGGGTTCTGGCTTTTCTCAAAACCGGGGTTCTGAAAGAAGGCGAGTGGGAATCCGTGGCGATGTAATGGGTAAGCCCCCGGGTCAGTAAATAATGGGCGCAACGCTGGCAGTCAGGGCCGAAATCGCCGGTGACGCTGGCCGCGGTCAACTGGATCTGGGCGCCGGCCTCAACCAGTTCAACCAGACGACCCGGTGCGGCAAGGACATCTCCGTTGCGTTCGGGGTGGGCGATTATGGGTTGATAACCGCGATTGACCAGATCAGTGATCAGACGGACGGCCCCGGCGGGCAGGTAGGCATGGGGAAACTCGATAAGGAGATACCCGCTGCCTGCCAGGGTATGGGTTGCGGCCAGGTCCAGGGCCAGAGAGTGGGGAATTTCGAAGCCGGGGACAATGACCACCGAAAGACGGCGGGAACTGATTTCCCGGTTCAAATTGCCTACCTCGAGCGCCAGTCGTTCCGGGGTGGGAAATACCCCGTTGGTGTGCGGGGTGGCGATGATGACCCTAATCCCGTCAGCGGCGGCTCTTTCGGCCATGACCAGCGAGGTGGCGAGATCCTGTGATCCATCATCCAGGCCCGGAGCAATATGACAGTGAATATCGATCACTTCGGAGCCTGATTCCCCCTGTCCTTGCTGTAATATTCATAATAGTCGTGATAGGAGTGCAGTCCGGCAAAGCGGGGAACGATGGCATTGAGAATCACTCCAAGGATATGCGGATTGACGTCCTGCAGTTTTTTGATACCCGCGCTGAACTCCTCGAATGTCGTCTTGCCGCTTCTGGCAACCAGCACGGTGCCGTCCACCAGAGTGCTGAGGATCATGCCGTCGGCCAGGTGGGACAGAGGGGGGGAGTCGATGATGATGAATGAATATTCTTTGGCCAGCTCCTTGAGCAGGAGTTTCATGCGCTGGGAGCTGATCAGCTCCGCGGGGTTGGGTGGAACAGGCCCTGCCGGAATCACCTTGATTTTTTCGTCATGGGTGGCCAGGATGACCGTTTCGCTGATGTTTCCCGAAAGGAAGCTTGAAAGGCCTGCACTGTTGTCAAGATTGAGAATCTGATGGACACGGGGTTTGCGCATGTCCGCATCGATGATCAGTACGCTGTCCGAGACCTGGGCCAAGGTTCTCGCCAGATTGATCGTGGTGGAGGTTTTCCCTTCCTGAGACATCATACTGGTGATCAGGATAAGTTGCGGCGGGTGGTCGGCAGAGGAGAGAAGAAGGCTTGAACGGATTATCCGGTAGTTTTCCGCGATGGCCGACTGATTGTTGTCCGAAATGATATTCTCGATGGGATCATTTTTTTTGGCTTGCAGCACGCCGCCCAGGACGGTCAAGCCGTAGCGTTTTTCGATGTCATCAACGGATTTGAGTGTATTGTCCAGATATTCGACAAGGAGCGCGATACCGATTCCTGACGCAAGGGCCAGGATCAGGCCGATGAAAAGATTGCGGCGCAGCTTCTGGTTTGAGGGGCTTTGCGGGAGGGATGCATCGTGCATGACCCAGATATTCACGTTCTGGGACTCTTCGGTCACGCTCGCCTGTTTCAGGCTGGAGGTCAGTGCCTCATAGAGGGCCCGGCTCGATTCGACCTCCCGCTTCATGATCGAGTACTGGATGAATCGCTCGTTGACATCGAGCAGATCCTCCTTGGTGGAATTCAGCAGGTCAGTGAGATTTTTCTCTTGGGATCTGGCCAGTTCATACGACGTCTGAACTGATTCGATGATCCGCCTGATTTCCTGGTCTTTTTCCCGGATCAGAATATCACGGTCCTCGACTGCTTTGATCATCGAGGGATGCTTGGGCCCATATTTCTGTGAAAGTTCCTTGATTCGTTGCTCGGCCTTCAGGATCTGGTCGCGCAGCGACTGGAGGGTGGCGTTTTCAGCAAAGAAGGGGATAGATTCCAGTGCCTGCGATGACCCCTTCAAGTTGCTGATCTGCCCGCGCAGGGATTCGAGCTGCTTTCGCTTTGACTCGGCCGAGGAGAGTTCCGTGCTGAATTGGCTCAGTTTCTCCGGGAAGATGGCCAACCGGTTTTCCAGGGTAACCAGGTTGTGCTCCCGCATATACTCTTGCAGCTTTCGTTCGGCCTCTTCAAGCTTTTTGCGTTCATCTTCCGCCTTACTGGTCATCCATTTGAGGGATTGTTTGGTGCCGCTCAGTTTGATTTCGAGATTCTCATCGATATAAGCCTGAACCAGTGCATCGGTGATCAGCCTGGCGAGTTGGGGGTCTGTGTCGGTATACAGGATGTTGACCACCCTCGTTTCCTTAACCGGCTGGACATCGATATTTGCTTTAATGATATCGGCGATGATATCTTTCTCGGCGGCCGGATCAGGGGAAATAGCAGAAGCAGTGCCGGTTGCCTGGTTCTCCTCATTGTCGCTCGCTGCGGGCAGCAGGCCGCTGATAAAATGTATCGCTGATGCAAGGATGGATTCTTCCGGTGGGTCAGGATTCAGGAAGTGATTTCGATACTTGACGTCCAGTCCGAGATTATCAACCAGCTTCAGGGCGACTTTTTTGCTTTTGATAATTTCTGTCTGGGTGGGAAGAAATTCAGGATCCCAGTAGTAAGAGGTCCCAAGCCCCGAATTGTTGATCCCGAAGTTGCGTTCCAGAAGAATGGTGGCGATGGATGTGTAGCGAGGAACGTCCTGCTTCAGTCCCATGACGAGGCTGATCACAAAAACGATCGAAAAAATGGTGAAAACAGTCAGCCGTCGCTTGGTGAGGATGTTGATGTAATCCCGCAGGCTCAGGCCCTGCTCGAGGTCGGCCTGATCAAAGCTCTGCTGTTTTGAAATGGCGGCGGTTGACCGTGGGTGAGCTGTTTCCGTTGGGTCCATTATCCGTCCCTTCCGCGGGTTAAAAGAAACTTTCGGGGACGACGATGACATCATCCGGCCGTACGGTCATGTCGAGGGACACGTTTTCGAGGACGGTCTCGGCCCCGTCAACCATACGAACTATCCTGACCTTGGATTTGGATGCCTTGCCGGTGAAGCCGCCTGCCAAGGTGATCAGTTTGAGGACGGTCATCTGATCGCTGCACTTATATGCATTCGGCGACTCGACCTCGCCGGTGACATAACACATTCCGGCCTTGCCGACATAAATAGTGTCGCCGTCGCGAATGTCGATATTTTCTCTCATAACCCCACCTTCGATCAGAGATTTCAGGTCGACTTGGATGACATGGTCCTTGCCGTTCTCCAATCGCTTGATCGTCGCCTTTTCACCGAAATCATCCTTCAGACCCCCCGCTTGGGAGATCAGTTCGAGCAGGGTGACCGGCCCGCGTATTTCTATCAACCCCGGGCGGTTAATGCTGCCGAGAATGACGGCTTTTTTGCTTCTGAACTCCTGGATGAAAATATTGACCTGCGGATTAATGATGTAGCCATCCGCAAGAAGGGCTCTGATGTGATCCGAGGCGTGATCAACCGTCATTCCGGAAAGATTGACCGGGCCAAGGAGGGGCATGATGATGACGCCTTCGGCTCCTATCCGGGCTTCGGTCCGCAGATCGTCGTTGTCATAGACCGTTATCCGGATAACGTCGCCGGGGCCGAGCAGATATTCTGCGGCGTTGCTTGGGTGAACAGTGACGATCAAGAGTGAAATACCAAATGACAGGGAAAGCAGCAGGTTAAGGAGCAGGGTGGATCTTCCGTGCATTATACGGGTACCGAAAGGCCTAGGCAATGATCGCATTGATCCGCATGTTCAGGGAGTCTGTTGTACTTTTCTTAGTATGATACGCTGTGCAACAGTTTTTGTCATCCCCTCAATTCACCCAATCAAAGGGCAAACTTCAGTCCTAGAAAAACGGTCTGAGTGGAAAAATCGTATTCGATGTCGCTGGAATCACGATTGTCATAGGTATAGGACAGTTCGGCCGTCAGCCAGTCACGGAAAATATACCTCAAGGCCGGCCTGATGGAATATGTTCTATCCAGGCGAGGTTCACCTGTTCGGCTTGATCCGTACTCCAGGAAGTCGGAGTGGTCATTCTCCTCGTACGCCAATTCACAGGATCCGGCCAACCGGTAAGTAAAGCGCTGTTCGTATCGCAGTTTGCCGGCGATGGTATCCATGCCGCTGATGCCCAGGATGCTTGTTTCTTCCAGTGCCTTGTACGCAATAAAGGATATTTTGGTTTTGTCGCTGATCAAATAATCGAAAACAGCCTCCATGGAAAAGGCACTGCTGTCTGAAACATCGATGTTCTTGTATTCTTTAGTTTGGTATCCGCCTTTGGCTGAAATGGAAGTCCTGGAACCACTCTTCCAGGTCACCCCTCCATAGTAAAAGGCGTTGATGCTGTCGTTGTTCGTTTCTTCGTCATAGGAGACAAGCCCGTACGAGTATTCGGCGAAAAAGGAGGTTTTCGGGCTCAAATGGTAGGTAGCGGAAAGGGTATAGGTATTGTCCGACCGGCTCAACCAGTCATTTTCATCGTCATAGGCTAAAATGAAATTGGTGTAGGAAACGGCAAGCGTATAGTATTTCCGCAATTCGTACTTCAGACCGCTGTTGAACAGGTTGGCGGTGTAGTCTCGAATGTATGCGGGCTGGAGAGAATCCGAGATGTCCGGCTGGGCAGCGGTGTCCTGGTCTGCCGGAAAACTTCCCCTGTCGAAACGGTCACGATCCGAGGAAAAGTTGTCAAGGATGTGGAAAGAAAGGCCGGAAGGCATATTGTAGCGTGCGAATGCCAAGGCCTGCCAGAAGGTTTCGTTCAGGTCGCTATCGGCCGAATAGAGTTTATAATCCAGCGTGCCGGCCAGATAGGCCTGGAAACGTTCAAATGATTTGCTGTCGGTGATCAGGAAACGGTATCCCCCGACGGCACCGTTGTTGAGGGTGAGGTTGAGAGGGGCTTCCTCCATGCGGGGAAATCCCAACCAGATGCCGGGCGAGACAACGGTAAGGAAATTGCTTTTCTTGCCGTCACGGATATTGTAGAGGTTGTCGGTCCACTCTTCTTTGAGCAGCAGGGAGGGGTGGAGAAAGCCCCCGCGTAATCCGAAAAGGCGGTCAGGGTCATCGGACCCGAACAGGTAGCCGGGACCGGATACCGGCCCGTTGTTCGCGTCCGGGACAATGATGGATTCAGAAAGGACGGGATCAGGGGCTTCGGGCGGTAGGCCGGGGCCATTTTCCCGGGCAGCCGCATCCGGCTGGTCTGCGTCGACGGTGATGGCGAGGGGCTTGGTGTCCCCCGCATGAAGTTGAGATGCGGCGGGAAGGGCTGCAAGGGCCAGACAGGTAAAGCACACTGCGCAGGCCTGCACCATGTCAAAGGATGAAACAATCATGAGGCCGTTGGCAGAGTGTGGTTTGTCGCTATTCGAAGGTCGAAGGGCTTGCCGTAACGGATCTTCCTCCAGGGGATGAAGCGTTCCCCGGAATAAATGCCGGTGCGGCATTGGCTTTTTCTTCCATCTCCTCGGCACACTGGGCCAGGGCAAGTTCATACCCCTGCTGCACGGTTTCCACGGGAATGTCGTTGGCCGCGGCCGCGTCCTGAATATAGGCCGGCGGAACCAAGGCACAGTAAAGGGCTTTGATCAATTCCTCGGGCTTGAGGTCCTCAAGGGGAAGCGAGGTTTGGATGAGCTGGTCCGGAGAGACGCCTAAGCTCAGGGCGTTGACCACCGCCTCGTCGATACCCCTGACCGAGTAGGTCTCGCGGAATTCTCTGACCCAGTCTTGTGCCAGGGCCACGCTGCAGCTGACGAGGAGCAGGAGCAGGGCAATACTCTTTTTTATCATGATTTTTCTCATAAAATAGTTGGCGGCGTTTCGATGGTTTATGTTCGTGAATCCCTCGGCATCATTTCCCGTCATCAAGGAGTGGTTTCCCCAAGGATGACAATAAGGCTAAGTTTATGAATACAGCGTGTAATCTATATTTTTATATACTAACTTGCCGGTTTTTTGCAAAGTAATATCATTTTTGAATATGATAATCAATCCTAAAAAATAATCAACTCTTTATTCTGCTGGCAACTTTCAGGAAGCAGACGCGGTTGCTGATGCGATCAATTGAGAGAGCTGATCCCTGCTCATCGGCTTGAGGGCGAAAGCCTTGATCCCTGCGGCCTTGGCGGTATCCTCGTTGACAAGGTTGCTGTAGCCGGTACAGAGAATTATCGGGATGTCGGGACGGAGTTGGAGCAGATTTCTGGCCAGGTCGATACCGGTCATTTCCGGCATGGTCTGGTCGGTGATCACCAGATCGAATTGGGAAGGTTCCTTCCGGAAGGCTTCCAGGGCATCCAGGCTCCCGCTGAACAGGGTAACTCTGTATCCAAGCCGTTCCAGAAGGGTTTTGCCCATCTCGCCAAGCATTTGTTCATCGTCCACCAGCAGAACATGCCCCTTTCCCGGCAACAGGGCTGGCCCTGGTTTTGTTTCGCTGTTGCACTCCATTTCGTCGCAACAGGGAAAATAGAGATAAAATGTCGTGCCGTTGCCCGGGAGGCTGTCGACAAGAATCGTACCTCCGTAATCGTGAACAATTCCGTACACCATGGACAGTCCCATGCCGGTGCCTTTTCCCAGCTCTTTGGTGGTGAAAAATGGATCGAAAATTTTGTCCATGATCTCCGGGCTGATCCCGCAACCTGTGTCCTGGACGGTGAGCATCACGAACCTTTTATGTGCACCGCCCTCTTTTCGGAGAAGCGTTTCCGGCAGGGTGTCCGCATTTTTCATCGTTACCCGCAGGATGCCGCCGGATCTTTCCATGGCATGAAATGCGTTGGTCCCAAGATTCATGATGATCTGGTGCAGTTGGATAGGGTCGGCGCAAATTACGCCGCAGTCCACGGCCAGGTCTTCCTGGAAGGAGATGGTGGATGGCAGGGATGCACGGAGCATGGTTAGCGCCTCACTGATAATGGGGCCAGGGCGAAGCGGTATCCGCTCCACCGGGGCCTGCCGACTGAAGGCCAGGATTCTCTGAACCAGATCCCTGGCCCGGAAGCCGGCGGCAATGACCTTGTCCAGGTCTTTGCGGGCGGGGGAATCAGGTGGGGAATCATCCCGGGCGATTTCGGCATAGCCGAGGATCACTCCCAGGATATTGTTGAAATCATGTGCAATGCCGCCGGCAAGGGTCCCGATGGCCTCCATTTTCTGGGCACGGCGGATCTGTCCCTCCAGCTGGTGTTTTTCCTTTTCCGCCAGCAGGCGCTCCGAGATATCCTTGGCATAGGCGAAATTGTAGACCTGACCTTCATAGACGTGATAATTGGCGGTTACTTCGACGGGAATGAGGGAACCGTCCTTGCGCCGATGTCTGGACTGGATGGACACCGTGCCCTTGCTGCGCAGGATCTCCCAGTGGTGCGTCCACATCTCCCTGGTGAAATCCGGGTCGATGTCGAACACGGTGAGGGCCAGCAGTTCGTTCCTGTCGTACCCGAGGAGCTGGCAGGCATATTCATTGACATAGATGAAGTGCGCATTCTCGGTGATCCAGAATATCTCCATGGCGGTTTTTTCGATGGAAAAAAACGCCATCCGTAGCTGTTGCAGGGCATTTTTCAGTTCGGTAATGTCCTGGAGGGTGCCGGCCAGGCGACGGTGATTGTCCGGCCCGTCGAGGGTCGGTCGCCCCCGCCCGCGGAACCAGCGGTATCCCATCTGCTTGCTGCGCAGGCGCAGTTCGAGATCAATAGGTTCCAGGCGGGCGAGGTGTTCACGGAGAGTCTGTTCGACCCTTTCCCGATCGTCGGGATGGACGATTTCCCGCCAGGCGGAAATCCCGCTGCACAGTTCACCGGGTGAGTACCCCAGCATCTGATAGATCCGGGGCGAACACCAGAGCGTATCGCCGCGGCGTTCCTCCCAATCCCAGATGCCGTCACTGGAGCCTTGAACCGCGAGGTCGTACCGCTCCTCATTTTGCGCCAGGGCTTCCCGGGTCGCTTCAAAATAAATGAGGAGCATGCCGATGGCGACGACGATTTCCAAAGTCGCGGAAAGGAGGTATCCCCAGGGCGCAAACCAGGCCACCGGCCGCAGGAAGGGGTAGTCAAACTTGTGCAGGCCCCAGAGAATGAAGGCGCCGGCAGTGAAATGAATCCCGGGTCCCCTGACCTGAAAATGTTTTTTAATGACGAGACCGGTCCAGATATAAACGAAGCCCTGGAAAAAATATGAGGGAGTGGTGAGGACGGTGAAGCCGACGGCGGTGAAGGAACCGATGATGATCCAGGAGACGTTCAGCAGGGCGAAGATCAGCCAGCCCGACGGCAGCTTTCTGCGGATGAAGATGTAGGTTCCCCAGAGGAGCAGCAGCCCGCTGACGAGCGCGGCCAGTTGATTGGCGATGAAAAAGGGCGATAGCTGGAAAACAGGGGAAGGGGCAATGCACAGAAGCATGAACAGGTCTCTGAAGGCATGAACCAGCCAGGCGATTCCCCATACCAACAGATATTTCCGCCGGTCATGAAAATAGAGATAGAGATAGGTTCCGGTTAAAACGACGGTGCCGGCGAGAGTTGCGGCGACTGAGGGGAACAGCCAGTCCATCTGTTACGCGGTCCCGGGAGGGAGCACGCCGTTTTCGCCGAGCACTTGTCTGATCACCTTGGCGATTTCGCTTTTGAGGAGAGGTTTCATAATGAATGCGCGGATGCCGAGGGATCTGGCATTGGCCTCGTTGATCTGCTTGCTGAAACCGGTACAGAGGATGATCGGCAAGTCGGGTCTGATGGCCAGGAGTTCCCTGGCAAGTTCCACCCCGGTCATGTTGGGCATGGCCTGATCAGTGATCACCAGGTCAAATTTCATCGGATTGGCCCGGAAGGCTTGCAGGGCCTCGATGCTGCTGACCCGGGACTCCACATGGTAACCGAGTCGTTCAAGGATGCGCTGTTCCATCTCCGCCAGCACCTTTTCATCATCCACCAGCAGGATGGTTTCGTCGCCGGCGACATTGGCATCTTCCTGCGGTTGAACAGCGGGAGCGGGTATTTCGACCCTGGGGAAATAGACCTGGAAAACGCTCCCCTGGCCCGGGGTGCTCTGCGCCGTCACGATCCCCCCGTGATTTTTTACGATGCCATGGACCACCGAGAGGCCCATGCCGGTCCCTTCGCCTTTTTTTTTGGTGGTGAAATAGGGGTCGAAAATTCGCTTGATGATTTCGGCGTCCATGCCGGTTCCGGTGTCGGCCACCCGGAGCAGGACATAGTGTCCTGGTTCGGTTCCGGGATGACGGGCCGTATCCGCAGCGGAGAGGGTGACCCTGCTCAACCCGACCTCCAGGATGCCGCCGTGCTGTTCCATGGCATGTGCTGCATTGGTACAGAGGTTCATCACGATTTGATGGATCTCCGTCGGATCTGACAGGACAGTGCCGCACTTCGGATCGATGTCCTGGCGGATTTCGATATTGGCCGGGATGACGGCGCGCATGAGTTTCAGGGCTTCCTTGACGAAGAGATGAACCTGCAGCGGTCCGTGATCACGTTCCGACTGCCGGCTGAACTGGAGGATGTGGCGGACCAGATCCCGGGCCCTGCGGCCTGCCCTCAGAACCTGCTCGATGTCCTGGCCTGCCTGGCTGTCCGGAGTAAGGGTTTCGCGGACCATATCGGCATAGCCAAGGATTGCGGTCAGGATATTGTTGAAGTCATGGGCGATGCCGCCGGCCAGGGTACCGATGGCCTCCATTTTATTTGCCTGGCGGAGTCTTTCCTCAAGGGCGATCCGTTCCTGCTCAGCTTTTTTCAACTCAGTGATGTCTTTGGCGTACTCGATGAGCTGGACGATTTCCCCCTGCTTGTCGAACACGGGATAGCCGCTGACCTCCATGTAACGCATTTCCCCCTGATGGGTGTAGTGGATATGTTCGGTGGTGACCGGTTTGCGGGTGCGCAGAACCTCCTGCAAGGGGCAGACATGCTCTGCTCCACCGCAGGGAGTTTCGCTGTGATGCGTCAGCTGGTAACAGGTTCGGCCCTGCCAGCTGTCGTCAGGGCTGAGGCATGAGTTGGCCATGACGATGGAATAGTCCCGGACGTCGATTACGTAAAAGGGGTAGGGCAGGGATTCGACAATGGTGCGGAGAAAAGATGTCTGGCCGGCAAGGAATTCTTCGGTTCGCTTCTGCTCGCTGATATCGGTGACGATGCCGACGATTCCGGCAATGGTCCCGTCCGCTGCCGGGAAGGTCGCCTTGTTGAACAGAACATGGTGCTCGTTGCCCGCCAGGTCAGCCACTCGGGATTCATAGGCCAGGCTCCCGTTTTTTTTCAGCAGGTCCCGGTCACTGGCCTGATACACGGTGGCTGTTTTCGGCGGGGCTACTTCCCGGGCGGTCCTGCCGATGATCCGTTCGCGGGGCAGGTCGAGGAACTCGGCAAAGGCACGGTTGCAGCCCAGGTAGCGGCCATGGACATCCTTATAAAAAATGGGGCTCGGAATGGCATCCAGCAGGGTCTGGCAGAAATGGGGATCGTTTTCGCAACAGGTCATTCTTCCTCCTGATTCACAATATCAGTTCCGGGCCCGGCGCTAGCGGACGGTCATGATGTCTCGCCCTGATCCCCCTGATCTCCCGGAGATTTTTGATGAAGCAATCAAGCACCTCCGGATTGAAATGGGACTCGCGGCCGGCGGTCATGATCGCCAGGACCTGTTCTTCCGGCAGGGCGTTCCGGTAGACCCGGTCATTGCTCAGGGCGTCGTACACGTCAGCTACGGCGACGATCTGCGCGGCCGGGGGAATGGCATCGCCGGCAAGGCCGAAGGGGTAGCCGGAACCATCCCACTTTTCATGATGATACAGAGCAATGTCATGGGCCATGGCCAGAAGGGGGATCTCCGTGTCGCCGAGAATCTGGGCGCCGATGAGAGGATGTTTCTTGATGATCGCAAATTCATCGTCGTTCAGGCGCCCGGGTTTGCGCAGGATGCTGTCCGGAATCCCGATTTTTCCGACATCGTGCATGGGGGCGGCAATGCGGATATTGTCCGCCTCATCCTGGCTCCAGCCCAACTCCCTGGCCAGTACGGCGCTGAACAGGCCGATTCGGCGGATGTGCTCGCCGGTTTCCTCGTCTCGATAGCCCGAGGCGGAGATGAGGTGCAGGGCGATCTGTTCCTCCCGGTTTCGGATATCCGCGGTCCGATCCCGTACTTCCTGCTCCAGCCGCCTGGAGTAATCGGCATGGACGAGGATGATCCGGCGCCGTTCCAGGGCATTGAGGACATTGATTACCAGTTCGTTTCGATCAAAGGGCTTGATGATGTAGCCGAAGGCGCCTTTCTCCAGGGTTGCCACCGCTGTCTCCCTGCTGCCGATCGCGGTGGCCATGATGATCGCCGTAGCAGGAAACCTCCGCCGAACAATGTCGAGAAGGTCGATGCCCGACTGGCCGGGCATCATGATGTCGGTCACCACCAGGTCGTATTGATGTTCTTCCAGCCTGGATACCGCCTGAAGAACATTGTGGGCTGTATCGCAGGCAATCCCCTCCCGGTTCAGCCAGATGGCGATCATTCGGCACAGGTCGGGTTCATCGTCCACAGCGAGCACCCTGACCGCAGCCATGTCGATGGTCCTGGGGTCATTGTAGATATTCATACGCGGTTGCCGGTTCAGTATCTCATAGTTTCTTTTTATCTAGATCCTTTGGCCGAAAAAACGTGAGCGTATGCACTGCAACACCGATTTGGCGCTTCGGGCCTGACGTCTCACTGAGGTCCTAACTATTGATTATTGCGTGGCGGTATGGACAAAGTCAAGGTAATTCAACCCGCTGCGCGGGCATATTCCCATTTCTGCGTTAAGGAGCAATTGCCGACGTAAGGGATGGTGTGCGACCGTTCCTTGACAAATTATATTTTTGATGATTTCATTTTAATGATTCCTGTTCTTTCCTGTCATTGCACCATGATGAATGGTGCTCCCGAAGCCGCTTCCCGACGCGCACCGGGGCCCGTGCGATGGGGTGGCGAAGAGCTGGTTCCGGTGAAAGCCCACCGGCATACCTTCATTGAGTTTACCCGGGACAGAGACAAAGACCAGGGAACCTCACTTTACCCTGCTGTTGACTATACTCATTGCAAAAAGGGCATATGGCTGAAACGATCCGAATTCTGCTGGTGGAAGATCTGCCCACGGACGCGGAGCTTGTTGAGAGGGAAGTCCGGGGCGGCCTGCCCGGGAGCCAGATTTTATGGGTAGATAACCCGCGCGACTATCTCGCTGCCCTCAACACCTTTCAGCCGGACGCCATCCTGTCCGACTACTCACTGCCTGGTTTTGACGGGATGAACGCCCTGCTTCTGGCGATGGAACGGATGCCGGAAACGCCTTTTATTCTGGTCACGGGCGCCATGAACGAGGAGACGGCGGTGGCGTGCATGAAGGCCGGGGCCTGGGATTATATCCTCAAAGACCATTTGCAACGCCTGGTGCCCGCGATTTTGAATTCGCTGGAGCGTGGCCGTCAACGCCGGGCACGCAAGGAGGCCGAGGAGGCGCTGGCGGCCAGCGAGGGTGAGTACCGCCGTCTCTCCCATGAATTTCAGAGTCTGCTCGATGCATTACCCGACAGCCTTACCTTGATGGATAAAGACCTGAAGGTCCACTGGGCCAACAGTGCAGCATTGAAGTTGTTCGGAAAAAGGAAGGAGGGTCTGATTGGCCATCGATGTTTCTCTCTGCACAGCCAGGGTGCCGAACCCTGTCAGGACTGCCCGGTAACGGCGAGCTTTGCAAGCGGAGAACCCGCGAGCCTCGTCACCCCCACTGCCGACGGCAGAATCTGGGACCTCCGGAGCATCCCTCTGCGCGACGACCACGGGGAAATCTCCAGGGTAATCGAACTCGGCCGTGATATCACCGAGCACCGGAAACTTGAAGCCCAGCTTCGTCAGGCGCAGAAAATGGAATCAGTGGGCAGGCTCGCTGGAGGAATTGCTCATGATTTCAATAATATGTTGACGATCATGATCGGCTACGGCGAGCAGGTGATGAGCCAGCTCAAGGAAGAGAACCAGGCGCGGAGCGACATTGCGGAAATGGTAAAAGCAGCCCGTCGCTCGGCGGAACTGACCCGTCAGTTGCTGGCGTTTTCCCGCCAACAGGCTGTTTTGCCCCAGGTGATCGATCTGAACAAGCGAATCAACAGCGGTCTGAAGATGCTGAAACGCCTGGTGGGGGAGGATATCGATCTCCATTTTATCCCGGCCGTCAAGCTCGACATGATTTACATTGATCCTGGCCAGATCGAGCAGATCCTCGCCAACCTGACGGTTAATGCCAGAGACGCCATCGTCGGCACGGGACTGATTCGCATCGAAACCGGCAACATCGTTCTTGACGAATCATACTGTACTTTTCACGAAGGATTTGTGCCCGGCGATTATGTTGTGGTAACATTCAGTGATACCGGTTCGGGCATGGACCAGGATACCCAGCAGAAAATTTTTGAGCCGTTTTTCACCACCAAGGAGGAGGGCAAGGGAACCGGTTTGGGGTTGGCGACGGTGTACGGCATCGTCAAGCAGAACAACGGATTTATCAACGTCTACAGCGAGCCGGGGGAAGGGACGACCTTTAAAATTTATTTTCCGCGCCATAGAGGATCGGCCGGCGGGAGAAAAGAGGTGCGGATGGAGCAGGTCAGCGGCGGGTCCGAAACGCTGTTGCTCGTCGAGGATGAGGGTCAGATTTTGGCCATGTGCAAGCGCCTTCTGGAAAAACAGGGTTACCGTGTCCTGGCCGCCGGTTCGCCCGAGGAGGCTCTGACTCTGTCTCGGCAATTTGCCGGGGAGATTCATCTGCTGGTGAGTGATCTGATCATGCCGCACATGAACGGCCGGGAGCTCTACGAACAGATTCACGGTTGCCGGCCCGGCATCAGACTTCTGATCATGTCAGGATATACGGCGGATATCATCGCCAAAAGGGGCGGTCTGGTCGAAGGCGACCATTTCATCCAGAAGCCGTTCACCAACACGGATTTCATCGGCAAGGTGGCGCAGGTCCTCGCTCAGGGCCAGAACGGAGAAGGGCTGCCGAGCGGCAATGAGGAGGGGCGCCATGACGGCTGACCGGGAAAAACAGGCTGAATGCGCCAAGGTTTGTGAAAAAGAGTCTGCAGGCGGGACGATGCGGGAGATTGTCCACTCTCTCAACAATGTTCTGGCGGTGATCCAACTCAATGCCTCCATGGCGCTGGAAAGCAGGGCCGGGGAAGATGCCATGGAGGAAATCGGGGAAATACTGGACGCTGTTGCCCGGGGCAGGGAACTGGTCAGGGATCTGTCCGATATGCAGCATCCCGGCCCGGCCGTGTGCCGGGCTGAAGAGAGCGCGTCTCGGGTTTCTCCTGCCCTGAACATGTCCGGTGGCATGGCTGCCGATCGGTCAGGAGAGGGAGCGAAGATCCTGTTTGTTGATGATGAAGTCGAGTTGGCCCGGCTGGGACAGAGGCTCCTGATAAAAAATGGGTATCAGGTAGAATTTTTCACGGACAGCCAGGCCGCTTTAGAGAGATTCGCGGCCAATCCTCAAGAATATGCCCTGGTGATCACCGATCAGAATATGCCGGGTTTGAAAGGGTCGGAACTTGCGCACCGGATTTTGCAGGTCCGGCCGGAGATGCCGATCCTCCTCTGCACCGGTTTCAGTGCGGGCATTGCTCGCCGGAACTTGCTGGAACAGGGCTTTTGCGGCTTGCTGGTAAAGCCGTACCAGCCGAAGGAATTGCTCTCCGCGGTTCGTGGCGTTATTGCGTGAAGCGGTGAGGTGCAGGGACGTGATCCCTTTTCTCATCCCTGCCGCCGATCGCTCACCGCACGAGCTATGTACACCCCTCCGACCACTGTTTTTTCATCTACATCCAGATACGGCGTCATGTTTACTTCGAACTCTGCTTGCAGCCGTTCGTCATAAAAAATTCCCTTTTGAGAAACTCCGGCAAGAAGTGCCTCCATGTTCCGCCTGGCCGCATCCTGGTCGCTGAAGCCCTGCGTGCTCAGGTAACAGGTTCTGCCGACTATTTCCGAGGGTCCCTTACCCAGCATGGCCGCCATTGCCTTGTTCACCCTGACCAGGCAATGTCTTCGGTCGATCAGGGCAATCTGTTCGGTCAGGGAATCCACGGTACGTTCCCATTCCCGTTTGGCGTGGATGATCATTTTTTCCAGCCGTTGTTTGGCCTCCAGCTCTTTTTTCAAGGCGTTATTGGCTTTGCGCAGGGCATTCTCCATGGTTTCGTTATAGCCGTACGTCATTTGCGCCTGCATCAGAGCTCGCTCGATCCGATTCATCAGAAACTCTATGTTTTCGATGGGTTTGGTAATATAATCCCATGCCCCGGAACGAAGGGCGTTAATGATGTCCTCCTTGGCGCCGACGCCGGAAAAGATGATTACGGGTGTTTTAGGCGATTCCATCACGATTTCTTCGAGCAGGTCAAAGCCGTCCATGACCGGCATGCGAAGATCGGTCAGAATCAGTGCCGGCCGGTTCTTGCGGAATAAGGAGAGCGCTTCTTCGCCGTTTCGGGCCTCCAGGGTTTCATAGCCTTTTTGTTTGATGAACTTGGCTACGGATTTACGTAAATACTCATCGTCTTCCGCGATCAGAATTTTTGTCTCAGCATTTTCCAGCATGGTGGACGCTCCGTTCGTATTTGTTGAAAGCACGGGTTGGTTTCAAGGCAATCCCGCTCCTGGTTACTGCAACATCACCTTGAGCCACTGCATGTCTCTGCTGTTGACGTTGCCTTTTTCCGCTTGATCCTGAGTCATTACGTCGTACAGGGGGAGTTGTGCCTGTGCCTTGCAATCGGGGCAAAGGCTGGATGAAATCTCCACTTCAGCGTGTTCCTGAAGGTACGATTCGATCTGTTCCCAATATCCCTTGTCATCGCGAACCTGTTTACAGGAAGGGCAGATGGGCAGCATGCCCTTCAGTTGCTTGACCTGTTCCAGGGATGCGCGCAGTTCATCAATCAGGCGCTGCTTGTCCTGTTCGAGCCTTTTTCTTTCGGTGATGTCGTTGTAGGATTCAATGATACCGACCAGATCGCCGAAGGCGTTTCTAACGGGTTTTGCCTTGATGAGGAAGTGGCGGCGGATTCCGTCAAGAATTCTTGCTCCTTCGCTGGTGACCTCTTTTTCGCCTTTTTTGATCCGATCAAGAGGGGAGTTGGTGATTCTGCACGCCTCATCCTCTTGACCCGAACGGCCATTGCCTTTTATTTCGTCGTGCATGGCCCTGCCCAATGTTTCCAGGTAGGGGGTGTTGGCATCGATGATATTCCCCTTGAAATCGATGATGCACATCGGAAAGGAATGGTTGAAGGCGTTCCTGAGGAGCTTCTGTTCCTTTTCATAAAAAAATATCCTGAAGAGGATCATATAGAGGAGGATGCTGAATGACACGATCAGGATTCGGGTATAAACGTTTTCGAAGATTTTGTTGAACGTTTCCGAATCCTCAGCAAATATGCCGGGGATGAACATGGAGGCAACAAGGGAATTGACCACCCAGATCAACAATCCGAAGATGAAGAGAAACGGGAGGCTTTGCAGTATGCGTTTCATGGTGCGTTTCCTTTTAATTTGTATTTTATGCGTACAGTATTGAGGATATCAAGTATTTTTCAAGGTCGTCAGAAAACGATTAGTTCAGGTTTGTGAAATTTACCGCGGTAGAATTCATTTTTTTGAGCCTCCCAGAAGACGACCTCACGATTCTCGTTGACGAAAACATTGGCCACGTGACGCTCGCCTCGCGCCGTGGTGATGTACATGACGCCGAAGGCATAGTTTCGCATCGGCACCATGGCAGCGATGGCGTAATCGTCGCAATCCCAGTCTGGTCGGACATGAAACCGGCTCATGGCAGCCACCTTGTCGTTATCGGCAAGGGCGTATTTGGCATCACTCAGCTTGATGAACACGTTGCCGAAATAGCCGGTCAGGATTTTGTGCAGTTCATGGGCGCTGATCTCTGTCCCCCTGCCGCGGTTTTCCGTGGAAACGGACACAAACATGTCAACATCGGTCCGGTGGTAGCTGCACGCGGCCGTCAGGACGAGCTGAGTCATAATGAAAACAACGGTCAGGGCGCGGGCAACAGTCTGTCGTTCATGGCGCATCATCCTTTTCATAACCCACCTCCGTGATCAAGACGTTCGCAATGATACAAATGATTCGGATAGGAATGTTTGGTGCTGTATCCTGATAATTTATTGATTATCTCCGTAATCTGTTGATAGTCGTTGTGGGCAAATTCGATAAAACGGGGATGGAGGAGATATGATTTATGAATCATTTCCTTGTTGTCGTTACATAGGATGATAATGACACGATTTCCGGTAAAAATATCTTTAATTTTAATTAATAAATCAATATCATGTAATTTAGTAATTACTAAAATGAAAAGCTCGGCCAGGTCTGAAGGAAATTTTGAATATTTATTTTTATTATCAATAGTATGGATAACAAAATTATCTTGACAATTTCTTGCAGTATTGATGCATCGTATGAGCCTTGATGCCTCATCAGCCGACTCTGACGTATAAAGATGAATGTTCATGCTCTGTTCTCCCGCCAATACTTCAAAGGGATTGCTGTATGTGTTCTCTGTCCTATGGTAAAGCAGGATGCGTGCCAGCTTGCACAAATGGAACTTAGTGACGATAATTCAGTATGTTGAACGAATAACAGATTCTCTGGCTGGTCAAAGGGGAGATGCGATTTGTTTACAAAAGTTGACAGTGTTCACATTTGTGAACACTATGTGCGGGATTGTGTACAGGATGAGAAGGGGATCGTAGAAAAAGATGTGTTATCTGCTGGCGGGTTCGTGTTTTTTAAGGAGCTGATAGAGGCGGGTGCGGGAGAGGCCGGATATGCGGCAGGCGTCCGTTACGCTGTTGCGGGCAAACGTCATCAGGTCGCGAAGATAGGCCCTTTCAGCCGCGGATTTGTACTCGGACCAGGACGGCGGCGGGGTTGTGTCGTCTGCGGAGAATTGAGCAGGGGGTGCCGCGGGCGTTGGGCGAATGGCCGCCTGGGCCTGCAGGACGCGGAGATGCTCGGGCAGGTGCCTGGTGAAGAGGGTGTGATGGTTGACGGCGTTGACAAAGGCATGCTCAATAACCTGAAATAACTCTCGAATATTTCCAGGCCAGGGGTAATTCGTCAGCGCGTTGATAAAATCCGGCGCCATGCCTTTTGTATCGAGCCCGTGGCGCTGGCAGAGTTTTTCCAGATACGCGACGGTCAGATCCTTGACGTCCCCTTGCCGGTCTCGCAGAGGAGGAAGATGGATCCAAATCCCCTGCAGCCGAAAGAGAAGATCGCTGCGGAATATGCCGTTACGAACTCCTTCGTCGAGGTTGCGATTGGTCGCGGCCACCACCCTGAAATCACTTTTGATTTCCCTGGTGTCACCCACCGGGCGATAGCGATGCTCCTGGAGTACCCGCAGGAAGTTTTTTTGCAAGCCGATGGGCAATTCGCCGATCTCGTCGAGAAAAAGGGTCCCGCCGTCGGCATGTCTGATCAAGCCGTCTCTCGCCTTGTCCGCTCCGGTAAATGCGCCCCGGGCGTGACCGAACAGGGTGCTTTCGATGAGTGTTTCCGGGAGGGCCGCGCAGTCGACCACCACGAAGTTGCCCCCGGCACGCTGGCTGTTGTCGTGAATGACCCGAGCAAAAACTTCCTTGCCTGTGCCGGTTTCACCGGACAGCAGGACGCTGGTGTCGCAGGCGGCGGCCTTGGCGACCAGGTCGAGGCTGGCGAGCAACTGCGGGCTGTTACCGATGATGCCGCCTCGTTTCAGGGCCACCGGTATGGTTTTGATTCGTTGTTTTTCCGCCCGGTATTCGAGGGCGCGGGTCAGGTGCAGCAAAAGCTCCCGCACAACGTTCGGTTTTTCAATATAGCTCCAGGCTCCGCTGGAGATGGCCTGTTGGGCGCCGTTGGGGTCTCCCTTGCCGGTGATGATGATGACTTCGGGTGCGGAGGGGACGGTTTTGAACCCGGGCAAAAAGTCCAGGCCGTTGCCGTCTGGCATCTGGACGTCAAGGAACACCACGTCAAAGGCATTCTCGCGAGCCATGCGCAGCCCCTCGTTCAGGGTCACCGTCCCGCGGGCATGGTGACCGGCTCGCCGCAGGTGCTCGGTCAGCATCCCGCAAAGGACCTGATCGTCATCTACGACCAGGACGTCAGCCATGATCAAGAACCTTCCTGACGATTTCGGCAAGTTCCCGCCTGACCACCGGCTTCATGATATATTCCCGGATGCCCAGGGCCAGGGCCTGCTTCCGGTCCAGGTTCTCGCTGAAACCGGTGCACATGATGACGGGCATCTTCGGTCGGAGAGCAAGGATCTCCCGGGCGAGTTCCTTGCCGGTCAACCCGGGCATGGTCATGTCAGTGATGATCAGGTCGAAGGAATCAGGGGCGGCCTGAAACGCTTC
The DNA here is from genome assembly GCA_003604995.1 of Desulfobulbus sp. Lineage (GTDB taxonomy): Bacteria > Desulfobacterota > Desulfobulbia > Desulfobulbales > Desulfobulbaceae > UBA10518. The sequence continues at coordinate 35,527 of QZJD01000005.1, forward strand.
AAGGGCTGCCCGGCTGTCACTGTGGGCGGTTACCTGGTAGCCGAGCTCATGGAGGCAGCGTTTCAGCCATGCGACAAGCTCGGATTCGTCATCAATGACCAGAATCTGCTCCTCGCCGCGAGGGAGAGGCCCGGTGGGCGGAAGAGTCGCCGCTGCCTCCTCGGTCAGCGCCGGCAGGATAATCTGAAAATCAGCGCCCTTGCCTTTTTCGCTGCTGACCCAGATATCACCTCCCAGCGACTTGACTATGCCGTGCACCACCGACAGGCCAAGTCCGGTTCCTTCGCTCAGCGGCTTGGTTGTAAAAAAAGGTTCGAATACCCGATCCAGATTATCCCGGTCAATGCCATGCCCGGTGTCCTTGACCCGCAGAAGCAGGTAACCGGCGATGTTTCGCCCCCCGTCCCTGGGTCGGTAACCGCTCGGCAGACTTTGTAGATGAGAGAGGGAAACGGTCAGCTCTCCACCGCTTTCCCGCATGGCATATCTGGCGTTGGTGCAGAGGTTCATGAGCACTTGATGGATCCTTCCCGGGTCAGCCAGCACTGGTGGGCATTCGGCATCCACCCAGTCCCTGATGACTATGGTTGCCGGGAAGGACGCCTTGAGTAATTTCAGGATTTCCTTGAGGATGAACTGGATGTATACCGGTTTGGATTCATGATCGTCCTGCCGGCTGAAGGTGAGGATCTGCCTGACCAGTTCCGTGGCTCGGTTCGCCGCCTGGAGCACCTTGTCGAGATCCTGGCTGGGTTGGCTTTCCGCGGGGAGTTCCGCCTGCGCCATCTGGGCATAGCCATTGATGATCGCCAGGATGTTGTTGAAGTCGTGGGCAATCCCTCCAGCCAGGGTCCCGATGGCCTCCATTTTCTGGGAATGGTGCAGTTCTTCTGTTCGTTTTTTGATTTCCTCCTCGAGATAGTGCTGATAGCGCTTGTTTTCCCGGATAAGGTCGATTCGTTCCAGCGCACGGTTGATGGCATGCTCCAGAACGGAGACGTCCAGGATCGGTTTGACCAGGTAATCGGAAGCACCGAGCTGCAGGGTTTTCAGGGCGTCGTTGATACCGCCGGCCCCGGAAACGATGATCACTGGAAATTTTTCCAGATCGGTTCCCAGCTCGGCCAGGACCTCAAAGCCGTCCATGACCGGCATGCGCAGATCAAGCAGCATCAGGTCCGGCCGTTCCCGCCGGTACTTTTCCATTCCTTCCCGGCCGTTTCCAGCGGAAACGACATCGTAACCGAGATCCTTGAGAAGCTTGGTCGCACTTTTGCGCATCAGCAGGTCATCGTCGATGAGCAGAATTTTCTTGGTGCCGTCCGATTCGGTCATGTCGCGGTCCGTGGCTTTCAGCGGTTTGTCTTGTGATACGCAGACCTGTATTCCCGGCATAGGGAGGCTCATGTCTGTCCGTGCGGGCTGAGGCATGCAACGGCTGGAGCGTATCGGTCAGTTTCCGGATGGTTTTTTGCAAGGCTTTATCTAGAGGAATTATAAAACCTCTTTTTTGTCAATGGGTATTTTGATGATGAATTTGGCCCCTTGGCCGGGTACGGATTCGACTTCAATGACGCCGTGATGCTTGTCATGGATGATTGCAAATGAGACGGACAGGCCAAGGCCGGTACCTATTCCGACTTCTTTCGTAGTATAGAAGGGATCGAAAATGTGTTTCTGTACGTCTTCCGGAATGCCCGGCCCGTTGTCTTCAATCTCGATCCGGGCCAGGTTTTCATCCCGTGCCGTCCGCAGAATGAGAAGGGGCTTCCGGTGACCGCCTCCATCCACCACGGCCTGGACCGCATTCTTGACCAGATTAAGGATAACCTGCTCGATTTCCATGGGTACGCAGGTGACCGGCGGCAGTTCAGGGTCATACTCCCGCTCAATGGTGAAGTTGAGGATGTCATATTTTTTCTTGAGATCATAATCTGCCCTGGCCAGATTGATGGCACTGTCCAGCAATTCATTGAGCTGAACGGTCTTCATCTCGCCCTTTTGCGGCCGGCTGAAATCAAGGAGGCTGGTGATGATATTGGAGGCCTTGACCGCGGATTCCCGCATGCCGTTCAGGAAGTAATCGATTTCCATCCTCCGGAAATATTCATTGACCCGGTTGAGATCGATCCCGCACTCTTCGGCTATTTTGCTATTTTCAGGTCTGCCCGGGTCCAGAGAGTTTGTTACCACCAGGATCGACTGGAGGATGGCGCTGAGGGGCGTATTGATCTCATGGGCTACGCCCGCGGCGAGCCCGGCGATGGTTGCGAGTTTTTCCGACTGAAAGAGTTGCTCCTCAAGCTTTTTGCGCTCGGTGATGTCCTTGACCACCAGGACGATGCTGGCCGCCCCGTTGTTTCTGTCCGGGACCAGGGAGGAGGTGACCAGAAAGGTTTTGCCCAGCTTTTCATGATGGATTTCCCTGGTGTAGGGTTTGAAGTCCTTCAGAGAGTCGGCGACCGGGCAGTCCGGGCAGACGGCGCTGGATTCATGAAAGACTTCGTGGCAGCGCTTGCCGACGAGACGGTCGCACGCCTCACCGAACTGGCGACAGCCGGGCTCATTGACTTTGATGATCCGCAGTTCGGAGTCGAGCAGAAAGACGATGTCGGGTATGGAGTGAAAGGTCTGTTCCCATTGGTCTCTGCTTTGCTGCAGGGCAAATTCGTTCTCCTTGAGGGCGGTGATGTCTTCGACGATTCCCTGAAAATAGCGAATGGTACCGTTTTCATTGCGCTGGACGGTGGTATATCCGCTAACCCATTTGATTTCCTTTTTTCGGGTAACGATCCGGTAAGGGGAATGCGCGAGAATGTTCTGCCGCGGATTATCCGCGCAGCTCTTGACCTCTATCATGTACGCGGCCAAGTCGTCCGGGTGGATGAGGTGGGCGTAGGTTACCTGCCGGGAGGTGAATTCCTCGGGCCGGTATCCGAAGACATGGTGTACGTTTTCGGAAACGTAACGAACCGGCCATTCCTCCCGGTTTTCCCAGATAAAGGCCACCGAACTGCTGCTGTTGATGATGTCATGGGCGCTTTGCAGCTTATGTTCATATTCCTTACGTTGGGTGATGTCCAGCGCATGGATGACGTACACGGGGTAAAAAAGGTACTCCGCCGCCTGCACAAAGACATCGGCCGGGTAGGTGGTTCCGTCCTTGCGCCGAAAAGTCGTCTCAAAGCTGATACGGTCCTGAGCGCCCTCGTTCAGGGATGTGACCAGTTGCCTGAAAAGGCTGCCGGGCAGATCCGGGCAGAGGTCCGTGATGGTTTTCGTCTTTAGCTCCTCGGCGCTGAACTGGATATTTTCTCTTGCGCCGCGATTGGCCTGCAGAAAGCGCAATCTGTCGCGGATGAGGATATAGGTTTCGTTCAGCGAATCTTCAATGATTTTGCCGAGACTGGCCCTCTGCTTAAGGGCGAGATGCCGGGGGGTGATATCCCGCGCGATGCTCAGAACCAGGTGCCTGCCCCGGTCAGTGAGCAGCCCCATGCTGACCTCCACCGGAAAGGTCGAGCCGTCTTTGCGGTGATAAACCGATTCGGTGATCACTGACTTCTTATCCGAAAGTTTTTGCCAGGCGGTCGAGGAGCTTGTGTGCGACCATGTGTCAGGATCGATTTTGCTCATATGCACGCTTGTTAAAGCGTCATAGTCGTATCCCAGGGCCTCGCAGGACTTCTGGTTGGCGTCGACGATTTTGCCCCGCATGTCTGCCAGGGTAATGGTGTCCGATGCCTTGTCGATGAGCCGGCGGAATTCTTTTTCTTTTTCGATCAGGGCGCTTTCATACTGCTTTTCTTTGGTAATGTCCCAGAGGACGGTGAAGACGCCGCTGACCATGTTCCGGTCGTCATGGAGGGGGAAGCGGATAGCCCTGACGATTTTATGACTGGCGCGGGTGGAATAGTATTCTTCATGTTCTGTTGTGCAGCCGGATTCCAGTACTTCCCGTTCACGTTCCTGATACTGGGCCGCCTGATGGCGAGGAAAGAGTATGGAATCGGTCAGGCCGGGAATCTCATTGACCTGTTTGCCGTGGTCTTTGGCAAACGCCTTGTTGCAGCTGATGTAGACCCCTTGGCAATCCTTGAGAAATACCCGGTGCGGGAGATTGTCCACCAGCTCCCTGTACTGATGCCTGCTGTCGACTCGTACCTGTCGGGGCAAGGTGCCGTTCTCCTCGTTCTGATCGGGAAATCCGGTTTTTCTATTCATGCACGTTTCGATGAAAGGGTTGCGGAGGCTCCGGCATGGGACCGGCTTCCTCTGCCGCCGGGCGGATATCTCCGGTTTTCGGGTTCAGGTCAACCGAAACGTCGTTCGCTGGAGGTAAACAGGAGGATCGGCAAGCGGTTTGACCCGGTTTCAAATCGTTTTCTTTGCCAATAAGGTCCATTATATACTAGTATCGCGGGGAAGGAAAATTTTTAACCGGAGGGAGCGGCGGTACGGACCGGCAGGTATTTTATGCTCCGGCTCCGTAAGCTCGGGACGCGGCGGCGCTGTGAAATCAAAGAAGCACATATTGGCATCGGCAATCAATGCCTGGCTGAAATTGCTGCCCTGCTTTGCCAGGGCCTGCCGACTGCTCTGGAATACGGCTCCGGGCTGGCTTATTCTCTGGGGAGCGCTACTGCTCGCATCCGGTCTGTTGCCTGTTGCAACGGTATATTTAAGTCGCGAGATCGTTGATCGTCTGGCGGCGTCCCTGGGTTCCGGAGCCCATTTTCAAGTCATGCTGCCGGTCATCTGGCCGTTGGCCGCCCTTGTCGCCATTCAGCTGTTGCTGGTGGCCCTGGGCTCTGCATCGGGCCTGATCCGCATGCAGCTCTCCCAGTTGATACAGGACAGGATTAGTATTCTCATCCAGGAGAAGTCCTCTGCCCTTGACCTTTCCTTTTACGACCGGTCCGAGTACTTCGATAAGCTGCACAGGGCGAGAAGTGATGCCGGGTACAGGCCGATTGAGCTGATGGAATCCATGGGCACCCTGTTCCGCAACGCCATTACTCTCGCGGCCATGGCCTCCGTGCTGGTGCCCTACAGTATTTTAGCGCCTGTGGCTCTGCTGATCAGCACGCTTCCGGCGTTGTATGTCGTGCTGGCCCACCGGCTGGCGCAATATTCCTTGAACCTGCGCAATACCGAGCCGCAACGGCGCGCCTGGTACTGCGAATGGGTTCTTGCCAGCAGGGAGCATGCGGCTGAGATTCGCGTCTTTGACCTCTCCCGGTATTTTCAGATGACATTCGCTGCGCTTCGCCACCGTCTCAGAAACGAGTCGTTTGCGCTCTTCAGGTCGCAAACCGTTGCTGAACTCGTTTCATCCTGCTTCGCCATGCTCGTCATGGGACTGGCCATGGGCTGGATGGTCTGGCGGGCGATTGCGGGAGCCGTGACCATGGGGGATCTGGCTTTTTTTTATCAGGCGTTCCATCAGGGGCAACGACTGCTGCACTCCCTGCTCAATGATGTGGGGCAGATGTACAGCAGCAGTCTTTTCCTTGCCGATTTTTTTGCCTTTCTCGACCTGGCTCCGCGGATTGTCTCTCCTCTCCGGCCAGTGGCGCTGCCCCCGCGTCTTGAGGAGGGAATCCGCTTCACTGACGTTTCGTTTTGCTATCCGGATGAACAACGGGCCGTTGTGGAACATTTTAACCTGTTTATTCCGGCCAACCGCATTACCGCCCTTGTCGGCGCCAACGGCGCCGGCAAGAGCACCCTGGTCAAGCTTATCTGCCGGCTCTACGACCCTGATCAGGGCATGGTGACCATGGATGGAATTGATATCCGGCACGCAGCAATCCCTGACTTGCGCAGGATGGTGAGCGTGCTGTTTCAGGAACCGGTGCGCTACAATCTCACCGTTGCCGAAAACATAAGACTCGGCGATCTGACCGTGGCCGAGGATGATCCGGCGATCATGGCGGCGGCCGTGTCCGCGGGGGCGTTGGAGTTCATCGATCGTCTGCCGGCAAAGGAAAAAACCGTGCTCGGCCGCTGGTTTCCAGGCAGCACTGATCTCAGCGGCGGCGAGTGGCAACGTCTTGCCCTGGCCCGCTCTTTTCTGCGCGGATCACCGATCATCGTCCTGGACGAACCAACCAGTGCCATGGATTCATGGAGCGAGGGGGATTGGCTGCAACGTTTCCGGGAGCTGGCCAGGGGCCGGACCGTTCTTCTCATCACCCACCGGTTCACCACGGCCATGCAGGCGGATGTGATCCAGGTCATGGACAACGGCCGGATCGTGGAAAGCGGCTCCCATGACGAGCTGTTCGCACGGGGCGGGCGCTATGCCGCCTCCTGGCACAGACAGATGCAGGGGGTGGCGGCTGGGGAAAATTGACCAGGGAAGATGTCATTGGGCGTTGCCAATCTCCATCGGAAAAGAGTATATTCAACATTTTAGTCCCAAAAAGGAATTACCATGCAGACCAGTCCGCCAAAGGTTGTCGCCATTATTCCGGCGCGCTATCATTCCAATCGCTTCGAAGGCAAGCCGCTCGCCCGCATCATGGGCAAGCCCATGATTCAGCACGTGGTGGAGCGGGCACGGAAGGTTGCACTTCTGTCCCGGGTGGTGGTGGCCACCGATGATGAGCGGATCGCCGCAGCCGTGCGTTCTTTCGGAGGCGAGGTGGTTTTGACCCGCAGCGACCACGCCACCGGCACGGACCGTCTGGCAGAGGCGGCCAGCCTGCTGGATATTGCTGAACAGGACATCATCGTCAACATCCAGGGCGACCAGCCTCTGTTTTCCGCCGAGATCGTCGGCCAGGTCGCCGGGCCCCTCCTGGACGACCCAGCCCTGCCCATGGCCACCCTGATTTACAAGATCGTCCGCCCCGAGGAAATCGATGATCCCAACCATGTGAAGACGGTCTTTGACCGGCACGGCAACGCCCTTTATTTCTCACGGGCCTCCATTCCCTTTCAGCGCAATCCGGAGGAATTGGTGCGGCCGACCTACTACAAGCATCTCGGCTTTTATGCCTACCGCAAGGGGTTCTTGCTCACATTCGTCGGTCTGCCGGAAGGGGAATGGGAGCGATTCGAGAAACTGGAGCAGCTCAGGGCGCTGGAATACGGGTACCGGATCCAGGTGGTTCTCACCAATCACGATTCCATTGAGGTCGATACCCCCAGGGATATTGAACGGGTCGAAGAGGTGCTGGCCGGGAAGGGCTGAACGCTTCGCCGAAATAGAAATAACTCATTGAAAATGAAGGAATATTGCAACCGCAACCACACCTTATGAGGCAACCATGAAAAAGAAGATAACGATCATCGGCGCCGGCAATGTCGGCGCCACCGCGGCCCACTGGGCGATGAGCAGACGGCTGGGCGACGTGGTCCTCCTTGATGTCATGGAAGGCGTGCCCCAGGGCAAGGCCCTGGATCTCTGGCAGGCGGGTCCGTTGGACGGCTTCAGCGGCAGGGTTGTCGGCAGCAATGATTATGCCGATACCGCCGGTTCCGACGTGGTGATCATCACCGCCGGCCTGGCCAGAAAACCGGGCATGTCGCGGGACGATCTCCTGGCCAAAAACGTGGCCATCGTCAAGGCCTGCGCCGAGTCGGCGGTCCGTTTTTCCCCCGACTGTTTCATGATCGTGGTGACCAATCCCATCGATGCCATGGTGCACACCGCCTTCAAAGTCAGCGGGCTGCCCCGGCATCGGATCATCGGCATGGCCGGGGTGCTGGATTCGGCTCGCTACCGGACCTTTCTTGCGGAGGCCATTGGCGTCGCGCCCTGTGATGTGAACGCACTGGTCATGGGCATTCACGGCGACAACATGCTGCCGCTGATTCGGCTGGCGAATGTGGGCGGCGTCCCGGTGACGGATCTCCTTTCTCCGGAAAAAATCGCGGAAATCGTCAAGCGGACCCAGCTGGGCGGCATCGAAATCGTCAACCATCTGAAAACCGGCAGCGCATTTTACACCCCTGGTCTGGCCGCGGTGGAGATGGCCGAGGCGGTCCTCACCGACAGCCGCAGGGTGATGGCCTGCGCCGCCTACCTGGACGGCGAGTTCGGTATTTCCGGCTATTTCCTCGGGGTGCCGGTGGTGCTTGGAGAAAAGGGCGTGGAGCGGATCATCGAGTTCAATCTGACCTCCGAAGAACGCGCCGCCCTGGAACAGTCGGTTCAGGCCGTGGCCGGGCAGATGGCAGCCACCGGGCTGTAATTAGGGCCGGTAGAGGAGAATTGTGGTCGAATCCCGCGATCTTCGGCAATGCCTGGAACTGCTGACCAGCCATGAACTGGCGCCTCTGGATTTCCTTGGAGACGGCAGTCGGCTGGAGAAGATGATCGGCTTGGTCCTGGCGGGTCCGCCCGTGGGCGGTTCCTCGCAATTGACCGGACTGTTCCGGGAGACGCGGACCCGCCTCCGGGAGATCGACACCCGGCAGCTCAGGGTGGTAACCCTGGGCGGCGGAACCGGCCTGTCCAACATTATCGGCGGCGACTCTCGAAGACCGGATTGGGCTGACGATCCATTCACCGGCCTGAAGGAGATATTTCCCCGGACGACCAGCATCGTCTGCGTCACCGATGACGGCGGTTCCACCGGCGAGCTGCTCAAGGAGCTTCCTCTGATAGCCCTGGGCGATCTGCGCCACGTTCTCCTGTCCTCCATCCGCCGGGATCTGCTGCGCACCGGCTACAACCTGGATGACGACGGAGCGCGACAGGTCGCGTTCCTTCTGCACGGTGTGTTCAACCATCGTTTCGGCGCCGCGCCGGCAACTCCCGAGCAGATGGCTGTAGAGAGCGGACTCCACGCCCCGGGTATTCCCGCCGGCCTACGCGAGTATCTGACGCGGCTTATTGGTCTGCTTTACAGCGATCCTCGCCTCAGGCTGACGCTGGCCCATCCCCAGTGCCTCGGCAATCTGCTGCTGGCCGGCGCGATCTTCAACAACATTGATCCCGGCTTGTCCTGCGCCGAAGTGGCCGATGACCAGGTGCTCCTGCACCGGGCGACCATGAGCGGCCTGGCGGAAATCACCGAACGCATCGGGGCGGCCAGGGGGTCGGTGCTGCCGTGCAGTACCTCGCCGGCCCAACTGCAATTTTTGTATGTCAACGGGGTTCTGGTTACCGGTGAGTATAAATCCGGTCACGCCCGGCGCAGTTATCCGGTGGACCGGACCATGGTGGAGTTTTTCCGGCCGCCGATCATGCCCGACGAAGTGCAAAACGCCATCCGCGAGGCGGATATCATCGTTTTTGCGCCAGGCAGCCTGTACTCTTCCATCATTCCGGTTCTGCAGGTCCCGAACCTGCCCGAACTGATTCGGGCGAACAGCCATGCCCTGAAGATCCTGGTGGCCAACATCTGGGTGCAGAAGGGAGAGACCGACGCAACCCGTGACGCTCCGGAGCGCAAGTTTCATGTTTCCGATTTGATGCGAGCCTATAATCGCAATATTCCGGGCGGGGTGGACGGCCTGTTTTCCCATATCCTCACCCTGGGGTTGGGCGAGATTCCCGGTTCCATTCTGCAAAGCTATGCCCTGGAGGACAAGGAGCCCATCTATCTCGACCGGCAACCCTTGCGGGAGATCGGTTTTGAACCGGTGGAGGCGGCTATTTTTTCAGCGGAACTCCTGCGCCGGCGCCGGGTGATCCAGCATGATCCGGCGGCGGTGGCCCAGGCGATTCGCACTCTCTGGTGCCTGCGGGAGTTTGATCTGCCGCGCGAAAATTTTTCCGGCAGCGGAGCTCTCGCACCGGTCGCAGTGGTCCAGTCCCGGACCCGGGAGGATTTCAGCCATCCCTGCCGGAAGCTGCACACCATTCGGGAATGGCTTACCGGCCTGCCGATCCTGGGCGCGGATAACGGAATCGGGAGCCGGCACCCCCTTGCTGAAAGACGGCGCCAACGGTTGCTGGCTGACCTTCAGGCTGTCCTGTGGCGCCATCCGGACATCCTCCTTGCCCATCTCCGGTTTGTGCGCGGGATGATTCTGGTGGATCCCGTTCACTGGTCTCGCTGCCAGGAGTGGGACAACGTCTTCTCCTTTTATGCCCCGGAAGACAAGATGATTGTCCTGCGCGCCGATCAGGCCGAACAGGCCGCCCGCCTGGAAATGGCGTTTCTGGTAGCGCTCGGGCAATCCCTGCTGGGCAACTACGCGGCAGAAAAAGATATGCGCCCCATTCGCGAGGGAGGTGAACGGATCGGCAGGATCTATCAGCTCACTCTCCGGCCGCCCGGCGATCGCGTCTGTTTTTTTGAACCAGCGGAACTTGACACTTATCTCCGGCTTGCTCGCATGCGCCGGTCGGAAACAAATTCACTGTTCTACACGCGTCTGGTCAACGCCGAGGAGGGGTTTACCCCCCCGGGGCTCCTTTTCGGCCTCTTCTATACCTGGTATCTGGACAATCGCCATGCCTCTCATATAGAATACAAGATGTCCATCATGCGCAATACCGTCTCCGACCTGATTCCGGAACAGGTCAAAATCGTCGGCCGCAGGGAAGGACTCATTGATTTTTTCAGGGAAATCGTGTTCCGGCATCAGCGTACATTCCTTGCGCCGGGCCGACGGTCATGAGCCATATGCTGCATATTCGTTCCAAAACCATAACCGCCATCCTGCTGGTCATCCTGTCGGTCTCCCTGTGTTATCTCTATTTTTTCATGCGGGTGCAGGTGGAGAACCGGCGGCTGCTCATCGACAGCAAAACAATGATGGTCAGTACCCTGGTCGGTGCATTGACCGAGCAGGCTGACAAGCTGTACGGAGCCCGGATCATCAGCATGTGCCAATTGCGTACGGGCCTGGTCCGGTCTTTTGCCGAACGGGATGTTGAAAGTCTGCGCGAATTTGTCCAGCCCATTTTCACGGTTCTCCAGCAGGAAAACAACCATTTTGACCATATAAATTTCGTCCTGCCCGACAACACGATCCTGCTCAGGGTTCAGGATCCGTCACAGCGCTCGGATACGGCGGAACATTTGTGTCAGGTCACCTTGGGCATGCCCCGGGACGAGATGAGTTTCCGGAGCGGTTTCGTTTATGGCGATTGCGGACTGCTCTACCGGATCATGCAGCCCATCCATGACCAGGGCCGCTACATCGGCAATATCATATTCGGGATTCGCATCGGGGCTTTTATTGAGAATATCGCCAAGGTCCTGGGCATGCATACGGCTCTCGCTCTGCGTTCGGATATCGTCGGAGACGGCGCCGGCAAAAACGCCTACGCCATCCGTTCCGGCGAATATCTTCTCTATCCCTATGACGATGTCTTTTTCACCGAAAAGGGGGCGAAGATCAGCTATTCCGGGAATGACCAGGAATTTCACGATCAGGACGGCATCCATCTCGTTTTCCCTTCTTTTCAGATCAAAGATACGAAAGGGGCGGAAATAGGGAGTATTTTACAGGCCCTCGAGATCAGCGCCATCGAGTCCGCCGCTAAGCGGGATGTCATGCGTCTGATTCTGATCACCGTAGGAGTGCTGCTGACCGCCTCCTTGATCCTCTATCTTGCCTTCAGCTCCCTGTATCGGCAGTTGATGGAGTTGAACGAGACCCTCAATGAAAAGAATGAAGAGCTGAGTAAGGCCAGCCACCAGCTGGAAGAGCAGGTTGCCGCGCGGACCGCCGAGTTGGCCGAGGCGAACGCCCGACTCCAGGATGAAATAAAACTGCGCCGGGAGGCCAATCTTTCTTTGACCAGGTCCATTGAGGAATGGCAAAGCACCTTTGACGCCATTACCGATCCGGTCACCATTCTTGACAAAAATTTGGAAGTGGTGATCGCCAATAAGGCGGCACAGGCCCTGCTCAGCCAGGGAGAACAGGAAATCGTCGGCCGGACCTGCCACGAACTGTATGCCGGCTCCCGGGAAAGGTGTCCCGATTGTCCCGCCGGTACCGTGTTTACCCAGGGCATCACCAAGGTCTATGAGGTAGAACATCAGTATCTGGGCAAGAGTTTACTGGTTTCCTGTTCAGCCATCAATGACGGCCAGGATGTCCTTGGCTTTGTCCATACCGCCAAGGACATCACCGAGGAAAAGGGTCTGAAAAAACAGCTCGCCCAGGCCCAGAAAATGGAGGCGATCGCCACCTTGGCCGGCGGCATAGCCCATGATTTCAACAATATCCTTGGAGCGATCCTTGGCAATGCCGATCTTCTCCTGTTCAGGCTTACCCCTAAAGCCGCCGACAGCGAGGCCAAGAGACCCGAGCTGACCCGCGAGGATATAGAATCCCACATCCAGGCGATCAAGAAGGCTGGCAACCGGGCCAAGGACCTGGTCGGCCAGATCCTGGCATTCAGCCGTCAGGGAAAGACCCAGCGGCAGAATGCGGTCATTACCCCGGCGATCAAGGAGGCGGTGAAGCTGCTGCGTTCCTCCCTGCCCGCGAACATCGATATCAGGGCGGACCTGGCCCAGGACCTCTGTCCCGTTTACTGCGACCTGACCCAGATTCACCAGGTATTCATGAATCTCTGTACCAACGCCGCCCAAGCCATGGCGGAAAAGGGAGGAATTCTGGCGGTTACCCTGAAGAATTTCGAGGCCGGCGTCGAAGATCGCCAGCGCTATCCTCATCTGAAGGCGGGTCGCTATGTACTCATGGCCGTTGAGGACACCGGGCACGGGATGTCGCCGGAGGTCATGGACCGGATTTTTGACCCCTTTTTCACCACCCGGGACGTGGGGGTGGGGACAGGCATGGGCCTGGCGGTCATCCACGGCATCATATCCGCGCACGACGGTATTCTTGACGTCAAATCAGAAGTCGACAAGGGGTCTGTCTTTTCGGTTTTCTTCCCCTGTGTGCCGGTCAGCGGTGAGGCTTCTCAGGATATCATTCTCGGTATGCCCCGCGGTAACGAAAAAATTCTCTTTGTCGACGACGAGGAGGATATTGTCAGGATGTCATCACGCATGCTGGAATATCTGGGGTACACCGTGTATCCGGCCACCAGCGGCGAACAGGCGCTTGCCCTGCTTGGCCGGGAAAATTTTTCCATTGATTTGCTGATAACCGACTATTCCATGCCGAAAATGTCCGGGGTGCAGTTGGCCAGAGAAGTTCTGCGCCTGCGGCCGGCCCTGCCGATCATGCTCTGTTCGGGATTCAGCGAATCGGTGATCGAGGAGGACGTGAAAAAGCTTATCAGCAGGTTCATGTCCAAGCCTCTGGATATGAAAAAACTGGCGGTGGCCATCCGGGAAATTCTGGCAAGCCGGCCTGGAGAGTAATATGCGGGTTCTGATTATTGACGACGACGAGCAGATTCGGGTGCTCCTTGAGCAGATGATGCACTGGGCCGGTTTTGAGGTCATGGTCGCGGAGAACGGCAAGGTGGCCATGCAGCTCCAGCGAGAAAGACCGGCGGATCTGGTGATCACCGATCTGATCATGCCCGAGCAGGAGGGACTGGAGACCATCTCCCGGCTGAAGAAGGACTACGGCGGGATCAAGATCATCGCCATCTCGGGCGGCGGCCGCATCGGCCCCGAGGCCTATCTGCCGGCGGCCCTGGAACTTGGCGCGGACCGGGTCTTCAGCAAGCCGTTCGACGTGCAGGAGATTGTGGATACGGTCAGGGAGATGCTCAGGCCGGGGCTATGACACCGGGGCATCAGGGAATTTATGTATCTAGCCCGGCACAGCGTCCGCAATCATATCAGGTATTCCATCAGGGAAACCTACCAGGATGGCGAGGTTCTGCGCAGCAGAGAATTGCTCTCTCTGGGAGAGGCCCCGCAGCAATTCATTCTGTATTCGGGCGGCACATCTTTTGCCATCGATGACCGGGTGACTTCCGGACTGCGCAGGGCCGGCGTGGAGCCTGATCCCTTTGTCCTGGAGGAACTTTTTTTTCCCTTTCTGGATCCCCGCATCCGAGCCCGCATCGAGTCCTTTGCCGACCGCCGCCAACATCGAAGGTGGCGGCCCCTCTCGCCCCGGCAGCGTGAGCAGATCATCACCCAGACCCATGAGTTCGACCGGCGCCGGGCGCACTTCCTCCGGTTTGGCCAGACCGACCAGCGCCGCCTGAACAGTTGCGCGGTTCTCTACCGGCCTTTTTCCGGAAAATCGAGGGACGAACTGGAGCAGTATTTCCTCGCCCAGGAACAGGTGCTCAGGCCTGGTGAATTCAAGCGCTATATCTATGCAATCTTTGACCTGCAGCGTTTTTTCACCGAGAGTTATGCCCAGACCATGCCCGAGGCTCTGGACGAGGATCGGATGGACGAGTTTTTTTTGTGCCGGCTCTGCCGCCTGGACAGCGACCAAACCTTCTGGGCGGGCATGGAGCGGAGCGAACGGATGCCGGAGTATCTGCTGCGGTATCTGATCATGTATTTTGACTACGCCTTTCCGGCCCATGATGGCTTCCAGGACTATCTCCGCGGCTTCATGGATTCCCGGCGCCGCTTTGCCCCGCCCCGGTCGACGGGCAGGGTCACTCTTGCCGCAGCGGCCACGGTTTTCGGGATCAGCCGGGCGGAACTTACGGACCTGGGGAGAAAAGAGCTGAAGAAACTTTTCCGCAAGAAGGCCAGGGAGCTGCATCCTGATCAGGGCGGTGACCACGAGCGGTTTATCGCCCTGGCCGAGGCCTACCAGGACATGCTCAGGACCAAGGCGGGCAAACCATGACAACCTCACTTAAGGATCCCGCATGACCATCCGGCGCGGCGTGAGCCGCTCCTTTGCCGACCTGCCGGCAACCAGATTTTTTCGTTGCCTTTGCGGGGACCGGTGATGGTCGGGACCACAAAACAGCGCGATTTGCCCGTTGTTCACCGGCAATTTCGCGCGGTGCGGGATGTGCTCCTGCCGCTTTTCCGTCGATACGGGATCAGGCTGCTTCTGGGATTCGCCGCCCTGGCCGGCGTGGATTTCCTACAGCTCCTCATCCCCAGATTCCTGAAAAGCGCGGTGGACAGTCTGGCCGCGGCCAGCGCCAGTCAGCAGTCCCTTGCCAGGTTCAGCGTGCTGATCATTGTTGTCGCGGTGGCGGCCGCCCTGCTGCGCTTCTGCTGGCGCTATCTGATCATCGGTTTTTCCCGCCTGGTGGAACGCGATATCCGCAACCGGATCTACGGCCATGTCCTCAAGATGGACCGGCCTTTTTTTGAAAAACATACCACCGGCGACATCATGGCCCATGTGAGCAACGATCTGACCGCGGTCCAGATGGCCTGCGGCATCGGCCTGGTCTCAGCGGTGGACGCGCTGGTCATGACCTCGGCGGCCATCGGCTTCATGCTCTATATCAATGTGCCCCTGACCCTGCTTGCCCTGGTGCCGATGCCTCTATTGGCCGTCGCCACCCTGATCCTGACCGGCCGCCTGCATCAACGATTCAACCTGGTGCAGGAGCAGTTTTCCCTGATGACCGAATTCGTCCGCAGTGCCCTTGTCTCCATCCGCCTGCTCAAGGCCTATACCATGGAAGGTCTGCAGAAAAGGGAATTCGAGAAGCTGGGCCGACGCTATGTGCGCGGCAATATCCGCGTGGCAATGATTCAAGGCCTGCTGGCGCCCCTGGCCACCCTGGTGGGCAACCTGGGTATGCTCATGGTCCTCTATTTCGGCGGCCGCTTTGTCATTCAGGAAATTATTTCCCTGGGTGACTTTGTCGCGGTGGTTACCTATCTGGCCATGCTGGTCTGGCCGATGATGGCCATCGGCTGGGTGATCAGCCTGGCCCAGCGCGGCTTGACCTCGCTTGGCCGGATCCATACCCTGTTGACCAGAGAGCCGGTGCTGCGTGAGCGACCGGCGACCACCGCCCGGATTGCCGCCGAACCCTCCTTTCGCCTGGTGCATTTGACCTTTGCCTACAGCCAGGCCTCCCATCCGGCCCTGCGCGATATCTGCCTGGAATTTACGCCCGGGGTGTACGGGCTGACCGGCCGGACCGGCTGCGGCAAGTCAACTCTGGCCAAGCTCCTGGTCAGACTTTATCCGGTGCCGGACAACAGCCTGTTCATGAACGGCCTCGATGTCAACACCCTCTCCCTGGACGAGGTGCGCGGCCGCATTGCCTACGTGGGGCAGGACGCGGTCCTCTTTTCCGAGTCCATAGCCGAAAACATCGCCTACGGCCTGCCCGGGGCGACGCCGGCGCAAATTGAAGCAGCCGCTCGCGCCGCGGCCATCCATGAGGAAATTCTCGCCTTTTCGCACGGCTACGAAACGGTTATCGGCGAGCGAGGGGTGACCCTCTCCGGTGGCCAGCGCCAGCGCCTGGCCCTGGCCCGGGCACTGATCAGTGAGCGGCCGGTCTTGATCGTTGACGACGCTCTGGCCGCTCTCGATGTGGAGACCGAGCATGAGGTTCTCGGCGCCATTCGGACTTCGGGCCGGCGGAAGCTGATCCTCATCGTTTCCCAGCGGATCAAGCTCCTTTCCGAAACCGACGAGATCATCATCCTGGAACAGGGGGAGGTGGCCGACCGGGGGGGGCACCAGGACCTGTTGCTCCGCAATGCGTTCTATCAGACCATGCACGCCAAGCAGGCCCGGAAAGGGACCGCGCCGACGGGGGAAAGGACATGACCTCGCTTCAACGGACATTTTCGATCCCTATCCCGTTTTTGATTTCGACGGGTAGCGGACTGCCGGGTTGCCTGACAAGAGCCGCGAGCCCGCGCGGCGGGATACAGGGCTGAGAAATGCATAATTTCGGGTACGATGAGGAAGGGTGGACCGGCACGCTGGCCGAGCACCGGATCTGGCAGCGAATCCTGTGCTACTGCGCCAGCCACATAGCGGGCCTTGTCTTTGCGGTGCTCCTTTCCCTGTTGGTAACTGCGGGAACCCTTGCCCTGCCCAGACTGATGCAGATCGGCATCGACCGCTATCTCATGGCTGCGGAACTTTCAGGAATCGAACGTCTCGATGGCCTGACCCTGGTCGTGGTCGGCTACGGCCTGGTGGTGGTCGCCGTTTTTTTGGCCGGGTTCCTGCAGGTGGTCGTCCTGGAACGAGCAGGCCAATCCATCATGCACGTGATGCGCGGCGACCTCTTCGCCCATCTGCTGGACCTGGATCTTGCCTTTTTCAACCGTAATGCGGTGGGCCGGCTGGTGACCAGGCTGACCAATGATATTCAGAACATGTACGAGATGTTCACCTCGGTGATGGTCACCCTGTTCAATGATTTTCTGAAGCTTCTGGGCATCCTGGTCCTGCTCTATTCGATGAACGCCAGGCTGGCCCTGTTGATGACCCTGTTCGTGCCGCTGTCTCTGTACAGCACCCATATTTTTTCACGCCTCGCCCGCAAGCAGTTCCGGGCCATTCGAAAGCAGCTGGCCAGGCTGAACACTTTTCTCCAGGAATCGATCTCCGGCCTCAGCATCATCCAGCTTTTTGCAAGGCAGCAGGACAGTTTCCGCAGGTTCGTCGATCTGAGCCAGGGCTATCTGGAGCGGACCATGGGCCAGATCCGCCTGTTCGGTGTCTTCATGCCTCTTACCGAATTCATGAGTTCGCTGGCCATTGCGGTCATCGTCTGGTACGGAGGCGGCGAGGTCGTCCGGCAGAAAATGACCTTGGGCGAGCTGGTCGCCTTTCTATCCTACATGCGTCTCTTTTTTCAGCCCATGCGCGAACTTTCGCAGAAATATTCCATTGTCCAGTCCGCCCTTGCCTCGGCGGAGAGGATTTTCGATCTGCTCGACACCCGCGCCGAGATCTGTTCGCCGGCGGAAGCGATCATGCCCGAGGTCGTGCGAGGCGCCATTGTTTTTGAAGGAGTGGGTTTCGGATACGGGGCCGGGCAACAAACCCTGAAGGAGATCAACCTGGCCATCCGGCCCGGCGAGACCGTGGCGGTGGTCGGCTCCACCGGCGCCGGCAAGAGTACCCTCATCAATCTGCTGATCAGATTCTATGACCCGCAGCAGGGACGGATCCTGCTCGACGGCGTTGACCTGCGCCGGTACGGCATCCAGGATCTACGCACCATTGTCGGGGTGGTCATGCAGGACGCCTTTATCCTGCCGGAAACCCTTTTTGCCAACATTGTTCTGGAAACCGGAGCCAGCCGCGCACGGGTGGAAGAGATCATCAGCAAGACCGGGATGACCGCCTTTGTCGCCGGGCTCCCCGCCGGGCTGGATACCCTGATCGGCGAGGGCAACCTGGAACTTTCCGGAGGGGAAAAACAACTGCTTTCCTTTGCCCGGGTCCTCTGTCGTGATCCGGCGGTACTGGTGCTGGATGAGGCCACCGCCTCGGTGGACACCGCCACCGAGAACATCCTGGAGCAGACGGTGGCCGCCAGCTTCCGCAACCGGACCTCCCTGGTCATCGCCCACCGTCTGTCCACCATCCGCCGGGCCGACCGGATAATCGTCATGGACGACGGGATGATCAGGGAGGAGGGGACCCATGCCCAGCTGATGGCGAGGGGCGGACTCTATCACAACCTGGTGCGCCTGGATGTGCAGAGCGTGGGAGGAGAGAGGGAAGGGCAATGATCAGCGGTCAGCCCACCAGCCACAGGGCCAGGTTCTGGGCCTGGCTCAGAGCCCGGTCGGAGACGCCGCCGAGCAGGCCTTTGGCGGCTTCCCTTGGCCGGCGGCCGATGACGATGGTGCCGCAGTCGTGCTTTTTGGCCTGTTTGATCAGATCCCGGCTGATATCCAGATTCCACTCCATTTTCAACTGGGTGATCCGCTTGGGCGAGACGCCGTGATCCTTGAGTACCTGGGCATGGGCATAGAACAGATAGTTTTCGATGTCCAGGTACTGGTCGCACCACTTCTTGCCCCAGATCGGGTGAAAATCCTCGGGTGCGGCTGTTTCCTCGCTCCCGAACAGCGTGCTGGAGTGATAGAGTAAAATCTCCACTTCCGGATGGGTGCCGGCGATGTAGGCCAGGTGATCCGCCGCCAGCAGGGATTGCGGTTTGCAGTGCACGGCCAGGAGATAGCGGCTGGAGGTTACCTCGCCGTCGATGACCCAGAGCGGCACGTCGTGGCATTGCTCGATGAGGAAGGCGGAAACACTGCCGAAAAAGAACTCGCCGACCTTGCCCATGCCGCGCCGGCCGATGACCAGCGCGTCGTAGATCCCCCGGCTCGCCTCCTGATGAATCGCCGCCGCCGCCTTGAGCTGGCTTACCTCAGCGGCAAAGGTGAGCCGTTCCTCACTGAACCCGTTGCGGACCATGCGGGCAAATGCGTCGCGGAGGAATTTTTCCGCGGTGATCCGCCGCCGTTCGGTGAGCGGGGTGTGTTCGCGCAGGGGATCGACCTCGTACATCCAGTTCTGACCGCTGCCGGCCTCGGAGACCACGGCATGCAGATGCAGGTTGATCGTTGCATCATCCTTGAACAGACGGGCCAGGTAATCAAGGCTGTTCAGACTGTATGGCGACCCGTCGACGGCGACCATGATTTTCTTTTCCATGTTCATTCCTTGCAGGGGTGAAGTGATCCGGTGGACTCCAGAATGAACGCCCGTGCTCTTGCCTCTGGAATTTTTTCCGGGAACTGGGTATTCTTGCCCCGAATTCCAACCAGGGGAGCAGCATGAGCGATAAACAGCATACGACCATATATTTACAGGATTATACACCACCACCCTATCTGGTGACAACCGTCCAGCTTCGTTTTGAGCTCGATGCGAGTTCAACCAGGGTCTCCAGCCGGATGGAGGTCATGCGCAACCCCGAGTTCCAGGGGAAATGTCCTCCCCTGGAA
Organism: Desulfobulbus sp.; assembly: GCA_003604995.1. Lineage (GTDB taxonomy): Bacteria > Desulfobacterota > Desulfobulbia > Desulfobulbales > Desulfobulbaceae > UBA10518. The sequence goes on from QZJD01000005.1 coordinate 55,254, forward strand.
CTCGACGGCGAAAATCTGGCCTCTCTTATTGTGCGGCTGGACGGTGTTGCGCTCAAGCCGGGACGTTTCACCTATGACGGCAAAAAACTGAGGATCGATACCGTGCCGGACCGTTTTGTCCTGGAGGTGGAGAACTTCATCAACCCCGCGGCAAATACCGAACTGGAAGGCCTCTATCTGTCAAGCGGCAACTTCTGCACCCAATGCGAGGCCGAGGGATTCCGGCGCATTACCTGTTTTCCGGACCGGCCGGACGTGATGGCCGTCTATACCACCACCATTGTCGCGGACCGGAGGAAATATCCGGTGCTGCTTGCCAACGGCAACCTGCGAGAGAAAGGGTTCCTTGACGACGGCCGCCATTTCGCGGTATGGCACGATCCTTTTCCCAAGCCCTGCTATCTGTTCGCCCTGGTGGCCGGGGATCTGGTCCGGATCGAGGACCGGTTCCGCACCCGCTCCGGCCGTGAGGTGGATCTGCACATCTTTGTTGAGCCGCGCAATCGCGAGCAGTGCGATCATGCCATGGCGGCGCTGAAAAAGGCCATGCGCTGGGACGAGGAGACCTACGGCCTGGAATACGACCTGGACGTGTACATGATCGTGGCCGTGGACGACTTCAACATGGGGGCCATGGAAAACAAGGGGCTCAACGTCTTTAACTCCAAATACGTGCTGGCCCGGCCGGAAACAGCCACCGACGCCGATTTTGAGGGGATAGAGCGGGTCATTGCCCACGAGTATTTTCACAACTGGACCGGCAACCGGGTCACCTGCCGCGACTGGTTCCAGCTGAGCCTCAAGGAGGGGTTGACCGTATTCCGGGACCAGGAGTTCACCAGCGATATCACCTCCAGGCCGGTCAAGCGGATCGAGGATGTGCAGATCATGCGCAACTATCAGTTCCGCGAGGACGCCGGCCCCCTTGCCCATCCGGTCCGTCCGTCCGCCTATATGGCCATCAACAATTTTTATACCCTGACCGTCTATGACAAGGGCGCGGAGGTGATCCGCATGCTGCACACCCTCCTGGGCCGGGAAGGGTTTCGCAAGGGGCTTGACCTCTATTTCCAGCGCCACGACGGCCAGGCGGTGACCTGCGACGATTTTGTCGCGGCCATGCTGGCTGCCAACGATACTGACCTGCCCGGCTTCAAGCTCTGGTACAGTCAGGCCGGCACTCCGGTACTCCGGGTCGCCGAACACTATGACGAGAGCCGGCGCGAATACCGCCTCACCCTGCATCAGAGTTGTCCGCCGACTCCGGGCCAGGAGCGCAAGGAACCGCTGCCCATACCGGTGGCCGTCGGGCTCCTCGCCAGCGACGGCCGGGACATGGACCTGGGCGGCGCGGCTGAACCGGAGACCACCAGAATTTTGCACCTGCGGGAGACGGAAGAGACCTTTGTCTTCCCCGCCATTCGGGAAAAGCCGGTTTTGTCCCTGCTGCGCAATTTCTCCGCGCCGGTGAAGGTGGAGCATGTCCGCCCCGACCAGGAACTTGCCTTTATCATGGCCCATGACGCCGATCCGTTCAATCGTTGGGATGCCGGTCAGCAGCTGGCGCTTAAGTGCATTCTTGCGGGGCTGGAGGGACGGGGGCAGGGGAAAGAGACCGAGGTGCCGGAACTTTTTGTCGACTCATTCCAACAGGTTCTTCTCGACCAGGAGGCGGATCCGGCCTTTGTCGCCCTGGCGCTGGCCCTGCCACAGGAAAACTGGATCGGCCAGCAGTTGCCGGTGATCGATCCGCTGGCCATCTTTTCGGTGTTACAGGCCTTCCGCCGTGGCTTGCGGCGCAGCCTGCGCGCCCAGTTGGAGAAGGTGTACGAGCGCAACCAGCCCTCGGGACCGTATCGCTATACTTCGGCGGAGGCCGGCCGGCGCAGCCTGAAAAACACCTGTCTTGCCTATCTCCTGGCCCCCGATGAGGGAGGCGGAATCGACTCTGATCTGCTGGCGCTGGCCCGGCGCCAGTATGCGAACGCGGACAACATGACCGATCGGTTTTCCGCCCTGCGGGCGATCGTCAATGCCGACCGGGCCGCCGGCGACCGTCTGCTTGAGAGTTTTTACCAGCAATGGCGGCAAGACCCCCTGGTGGTGGATAAGTGGCTTTCCCTGCAGGCCCTGTGCACCCTGCCGGGCACCCTGGAGCGGGTCAAGGCCCTGACCGCCCATCCGGCGTTTGTGCTCAAAAATCCCAACAAGGTCCGGGCATTGATCGGCGCCTTCTGCGCGGGCAATCAGGCGGGGTTCCATGAATCCGGCGGGGCGGGCTACGCATTTCTGGCGGATTACGTCCTGCGCCTGGACGCCATGAACCCGCAGATCGCGGCCCGGCAATTGACGCCGCTGACCACCTGGCAACGGTATGATCCGGAGCGGCAAACGCTGATGCGAGGCCAGCTCGAGCGGATCATGGCCAGCAGCAGTCTGTCCGGAGAGCTCGCCGAGGTGGTGGGTAAGAGTTTACGGAGGGCAAAGCAGGAGGAATCGGCACTGGAAGGAACGCAGGGCGTTCAGTAAGCAGTGACTATCCTTTCTTGCGCTGCAAATGGTATTTTTTCATTTTGTACTGGAGAAGGCTTTTGGTGATTCCCAGCTGTTCCGCCGCCCTCGCCTGGACATAATTCGCCTCATCCAGGGCCTGGCGGACAAGTTTTTCCTCGATGCCGTTGAGCACCTCGGCCAGGGGCAGGTCGCTGGGGATGAACTGGTTGAGGTCCAGGGTGGAGCTCCATTCATGCCCCTCGGCGAGTTCCGCTGAATCCGGCTGGACGTCTTCCGGCTCGATGCGGTCGTTGTTACAGAGAATAGCGGCCCGCTCGATGGTATTTTCCAGTTCCCGGACATTGCCCTCCCAGGGCAGGCTGACGAGGAGCCGGAGGGCCTCCGGCGAAATTTCCAGGCTCTTGCCGAGCTGCTTTCTATTTTTTTCCAGAAAAAAAGAAACCAGAAGGGGGATATCGTCAACCCGCTCCCGCAGGGGCGGCAGATGAATATGAATCACATTGAGCCGGTAGTAAAGGTCTTCCCGGAAGGTTCCCTTTTCCACCTCATCGCGCAAGTCTTTGTTGGTGGCGGCAAGAATGCGGACATCCACCTGGATGGGCTGGCTGCCGCCGACCCGCTCAAAACTTCGTTCCTGGAGCACCCGCAACAGCTTGGCCTGCAGGGAGTGGGGCATCTCGCCGATCTCGTCAAGGAACAAGGTGCCGTTACTGGCCAGTTCGAATCGGCCTTTGCGCATGGCGATGGCGTCGGTGAAGGCGCCTTTCTCGTGGCCGAACAGTTCGCTCTCCAGCAGGGTAGCCGATAGGGCCGCGCAGTTGACCGAGATGAAGGGCGCATCCTTGCGGGGGCTCAGATTATGAATGGCGCGGGCCACCAGCTCTTTGCCGGTGCCGGATTCACCGGTGATCAGTACCGAGGAGGGAGTGGGCGCGACCTTTTCGATCAGCTGGTACACCGCTCGCATCCGTTCGTTTTTACCGATCATTCCGCTGAAGCCGGAACGAGGGGTGACCTCGTCGCGCAACCGTCTGATTTCCCTGACCAGCCCGTAGTGCTCAATGGCCTTGGCCACGGCGGCGAGCAGGGCTTCGTTGGAAAAGGGTTTGGCCAGGTAGGTGAAGGCGCCAAGGCGCATGGCTTCAACCGCCTTTTCCACCTCGGCATAAGCGGTGATCAGGATAACCGGCAGCTGCCGGTTCAACTTCTTGATGTTGGTAAGAAAATCGATACCATCCATGCCCGGCATCTTCATGTCGGAAATCACCAGGTCCAGGTCCGTGCTCTGGACAACGGGCATGCCCTCGGTGCCGCTGTTGGCGGTGAAGACCTCGTACCCCTCCTCCTTGAGGATTTCGGCTAGGACTACCCGGTAATTGGGTTCATCGTCGACAACTAGAATCGTGTGCATCGCATTCCGTCCCCTGCATTCACGTTGTTGCTCAAACAAAGAGCAAGGGCATATGTCTATTCATCATCCTCAAAATCAAAGGGCATCATGTCGTTTGCCGCATTGATGAAGACTTCAAGCGATTGGCAGAGATTTTTTATGATTTGGCTGTATTGAACCTTTTCCTCGACGCTTTTGGCCTTGGCCATGGCCTTGAAGGCGGCGTTCAGTTCATCCGTTATGCCTTCGATCAGTCTGTCCGGTTCCATTTGTTCTCCTGTTCTATCCTGGGCTGAGGTGCCCGGTCCGTGGCCCGGGATTATTCTGCAGCTGCCGGGACCGTGATGGTCAGGCGTTGCGCCAGAGACGCGAGGATGCTGTCCGGAGGACAGAATGGCGTCCCTTCGCCGGCCATGACCGACATGTTTTTATTCTTTCCATGATAGTCGCTCCCGCCGGTAACAACAAGACCATATTTTTTAGCCAGGGAGAGAAGCCGGCGCTGGATGGAGAGGTGATGGGCGGGATAATAGACCTCCAGACCGTCCAGCCCGCGCTCCACAAGTTCGGGGATGAGCAGGGGCAATTTCTTATAATCCGGATCGAGTTGGCCGGGATGCGCCAGGACCGCAATCCCGTCGGCTTGATGGATCATGTCGATGGTTTCCGTCGCCGAATAGGCAAAACGGCTGAACCAGGCCGGCGCGCCTCGGCGAAGATATTGATAAAAGGCCTGGGGCAGGGAATCGACGATTCCCTTGTTGAGCAGCAGGCGTGCGATATGCGGCCGGCCGGTCTGGCCGCAGGTGGAGATGGACTGGAGTTCGTCCGGATGAACATCCAGCCCCAATTCCTGCAATTTTGCGATGATTTTACCGTTGCGCTCCGTTCTGCTCCGCTGCAGGGGAGCAAGCCGTTGCCGGAGTTCGTCGCTCCGATGATCGATCCCGTATCCGAGGATATGCAGGGATAGGTCGCGATGGACGGCGCCCACCTCCAGGCCGGGAATGGCGGTGAGGCCGAGGCTCTGGCAATGTTTCAGAAATTCCGGGATACCGTCCACCGTGTCGTGGTCGGACAGGGCCACGGCGGTCAGTCGTCCGCGGGCGGCCATCTCGGCAAGCTCTTGCGGGGTGGCGGAACCGTCGGAGTAAAGAGAATGGAGGTGAAGATCAACGCACATTGGAGTTCAGCAACAGTATCAGATTTGCGAGCATTCAATTTTCCGGGACCGGGTTCTCGGCATGGAAATTGAAAAATTGTCTGCGCAGAGGATGCAATCGGTCGATTCCGAAACGTTTCCGACCCCGCGCCTGAGGACAGCCGGTCAGGCGGAGAGGCCTGTTTTCTGCATTTTGCTGTGAACTCTACCTTTCAAGCGATCGGGATGCAACCACTTCCGGATTGGGAATGATACTCCTTGTCAAAGAAAGGTTCTGTCTTAGCGTATAAGGACACCTCATTGTGACAAGGAGTTATGGTATGAGCAATACGCGCCTGGATGAACACCGGATTGAAAACGAACCCTATTATCTTACCCAGGGCCACGAGGTCGCACTGGCTGAGGCCGCCTACCGATCCGGGCTGCCGCTTCTGCTCAAGGGCCCTACCGGCTGCGGCAAGACCAGGTTCATGCAGTATCTAGCCTGGAAACTGGGCCGCCCCCTGATCACTGTTTCCTGTCATGACGACCTGTCCACCTCGGACCTTGTCGGCCGCTATCTGATCAGGGGCGGGGAGGCGGTCTGGACCGACGGGCCGCTCACCCTTGCGGTACGGGCGGGGGCGATCTGCTATCTGGATGAGATCGTCGAGGCGCGCAAAGATACCACCGTGGTTATTCATCCACTGGCCGATGATCGGCGGGAGCTGCCCATTGAAAAGCGGGGCGAACTGCTGACCGCGCCAGAGGAGTTTATGCTCGCCGTGTCCTATAATCCTGGTTACCAGAGCGTCCTCAAGGATCTCAAACCCTCAACCCGGCAGCGTTTTGTTGCCCTGTCCTTTTCCTATCCGGATCCGGAGCGGGAGGCGGAGATCGTGGCCAGGGAGGGGAGAGTCGGGTTTGACGTGGCCCGCGCCCTGGTCAAGCTGGGCGGAATGACCCGGGGCCTGAAGGATTCCGGGCTCCCGGAGGGAGCGAGCACCAGGCTGCTGATTCAGGCGGGCAAGCTCATGGGCCTGGGCATTGACACCCGGTCCGCCTGCCATCACGGTATCACCGAGGCTCTGACCGATGATCCCGAACTGCTGCAGGCCATTGATGAAATGGTCAGTTCGATTTTCTGAACCATGAATGCCGATCTGTTGAAAGAAACCTTTTTGTCGCTGGTCGCCCCGGACCTCCCGAACGAATGGGACGTGGAGGAGGCGGTGGAGAAGCTGGCCGGACTCGATGAACACCGGTGCCACTCCATCATGAACCAGGTGCCGGTGATCTGGCCGGTCAGTCATTCTCTGTGCTTTGACTACCTGAAAGCGGCGGCCGACGCTCTGTCCTGCATCGAACCGGTTACCCTGCCCATCTGGGTCAACCGGACCCTGGACCAGTACGAAAAGAACGGCCTGCACTCCGCGCGCGATTATATGGCCAATGTGGAGGAAAACTTTCTCTGCCCGTTGCGAGGGGAGGCGGGACTGGCCTTTACCGAAGTCGCCGGCAGGCTGCTCCCCTATCTGCGGGGTTTGAGTGGTGTAAAACTCGACCTGGCCGCCGCTCCGGTAGTCTCCACCGACACCGCCACTATTTTTGTTCCCCCGGAAATTTCACTGTTTCGTGAAGGAGGAGACAATTTTCTGCTGTACAAGCTCATCGTCACTTACCAGTGGGCCTTTATTGCCCAGGGGACCCTGACTGTTACTCCGCCTCAAAACGGCAACCGGGAACCGGAACCGCCGGGCGAAACTCTGTGGTTGCAGGAATTCCTCCATTCCTTTGCTAATCCGGTTCTGGCAGGGGATATCTATCATCTTCTGGAAACCGCCCGTATAACCAGGTTTCTTGAAAAGGAACTGCCGGGTTTGATGCGGCGCTGGCGGGATCTGGGTGCGGAAGGGACAATTGCTGCCGGGGCGGCCGCTTGTTCAAACGAATGCATGGCGGTTCTGCGGAGAATACTTCTTGAGCATCGCGGGGATGCGGCTGTTTGGCCCCTGTCCGTCCGGGCGTGCCGGGCCGTCGTGGAGGAGCACCGTCAGGCCCGTTCCGCCTATGATTCGATCACGGCGACCACGAAACTCTTTCCTCTCCTGCATGCCCTTGCTCCGGAATACTCTTCCCAGGCCCCGCCGCTCTTTCAGGGCTATCTGCGTCTCGATGCGGTGCAGGCCGCTCGGCGGGAACGGCTTGCCGAACTGGAAGAACGCTTTATCGATGCCCTGGCTACGCGACTTGTCAATTTTTTTCGGAGGAATGGGCAAAGTGTTGAGAACGCTGAATCCTCTGAAAAACTTGAATCCGCTTCCAATCTTGAGCAGGGTGTTGCGTTGATCATCACCGGCAATGAAAAACAGCAAAACGACCCGGCGGCGCAGACCCTGTTGCTCACGGTCAACAACGAGGAGGTGGAAACGGGGGAGGAACTGGAAGATCTCGCCAGTTCGATCATCAGTGAACTGGGCTATCTGCCGGAGCGTTATGTGAGCAGCGCCGCCGGCCGGGCAGGCACGGGTTATGCCCCGGACCAGGGGGGGACGGATGCCACCGGGAGCGGCCTGACCGCACCGGTTACCTATGATGAATGGGATTTTCGCCGCAATGATTTTCGCAAGAGCTGGGTCATTGTTCAGGAAAAAGAGTTGCCATTGCTCCATTCCTCGTTTGTCCGGGAGACCATCAGTCGCTATCATGGTCAGATTGTCCGTCTCCGCCATCAGTTTGAGATGCTGCGCCAGTCTGAACGGTTTGTCCGGCGACAACACGACGGCGAGGACATTGATCTGGACGCGGTGCTGGAATCGCTGGCCGATGCCCGCGCCGGCCTTGCCCCGAGCGATCGTCTATTTGTTCGCTTGCAGCGGGACCAGCGCGACATTGCTGTGCTGTTTCTCATCGATATGTCCAATTCCACGCAGGGATGGGTGGCCAGAACGATCAAGGAATCGCTGGTCCTGCTCTGCGAGGCCCTGAGCGTGGTGGGCGACCGCTATGGCATTTACGGCTTTTCCGGGATGCGGCGGTTGCGCAGCGAGTTTTTCCATATCAAGGGAATGGACGAACCCTACGACGAGGCTGCACGGCAACGCATCGGCAGCATCGCTCCCCGGGAATACACCCGGATGGGGCCGGCGATTCGCCACGCCACCTCTATTTTGCGCAGGGTCGAGGCCAGGACCAGACTGCTGATCACGTTGTCCGACGGCAAGCCGGAAGATTATGATGACTATAAGGGAGAATACGCCATCGAAGATACCCGTCACGCCCTTCTCGAGGCCCGGGCCGCCGGTATCCATCCCTTTGGCATTACCATCGATCGGCAGGCCCATGAATACATGGACCACATGTTCGGGGAGCGAAATGCGATTTTCATCGATGATGCGCGAAAACTGCCCGGCAGAATGCCGGAGTTGTACCGTATGCTGACCAGATGACCCAAAAGAAGGTGACAAATCATGAATTCTATTATTCTCCGTTGCCCCTCTTGCGGGGCGAAAAATCGCATCCCGCCTGATAAAGGGCATCTGCGCCCGAAATGCGGCCGTTGCGGTCACAATCTGCCCAACGCAGGTACAGCGACCGTCGTGGACGTGGATGATCAGGGCTTTGAACGGCTGGTCCGTGAATCCGCGCTGCCGATCCTTGTTGTTTTCTATTCACCAACCTGCGGTCCCTGTCGGATGCTGGCCCCGGTCATCGAAAATATTGCCCGGAGCTATGCTGGCCGGCTTCTGGTGGCCAAGCTGGATACCAGCCGACACCAGTCGGCGGCATCGCGGTTTAAGATTCGCGGTGTTCCCACCCTGCTTTTGTTCAAAAACGGCAACCTGGTGGATCAAATCGTCGGCGCCGCCCCACAGACGGAAATCGAGCGACATATAAGGGCGGTAATCTGATACGATAAGCCGTTTCGCACCCGAAACAGGCCCGAAAAATTCAGTTCTCTGATCCGGCAGGCGACAAGGACGACGCGTATCGCCGCCCAATGCAAAGGCCGGCAAAGAATGGAGAGAACTCTCGGGGAGGGATCGGTAGCGGGATTGAAAAAAACTGAGGGCAAGGAAAGTCAGATATTTTTCTCAGAGCCGCTGTTATTCTTCGACAAAGATGGTAAAAGGGTAAGTCTTGATTACAAAATGTATCAGGGATTTGGACTTGTCCTGCCAACTGACGCCGGAGGAACCGCCTGCATGCCGGAAAACACCTACCTGATGGAACATGACGAGGAAGCCTATCGCCTGGAGATCAAGATCGATGAGGAGCGGATCAGGGAACAGGCGGTCTGGGCCGGGATAAAGCCCGGCATGCGGGTCGCCGACCTGGGATGCGGACCGGGTGCGATCACCGCCCTCCTGCATGGTATGGCCCAGCCCGGCGGCAGCGCGGTCGGGCTGGACGGCTCAGCGGAGCGGCTCGAATATGCCCGCCGCAAATTCGGAGGCATGGGGATCGAATACCGGAGGGCGGATCTGAATCAGCTCCTGGATGAGCCGGAGCATTTCGATTTCATCTGGGTCCGTTTCGTCCTGGAATATTCACTCGCCGGCGCATTCGCCATGGTCCGCAATTTTGCCAGAGCCCTGAAGCCCGGCGGCACGCTCTGCCTGATCGATCTTGACCATAATCCCTTAAATTATTACGGCTGCTCGGATCGGCTGGACCGGACGTTTAAAAAAATCATGCGGGAACTGGAAGAGCGGTTCGATTTCGACCCCTTTGTCGGCAGGAAACTCTACTCCTTTCTCTATGATCTCGGTTTTCAGGATATCGATGTTCGGGTGGAAAACCACCGGGTGGTCTTCGGCGGGATCCAGGAGATCGAGGTGTTCAACATGATGAAGAAGATTGAGGTGGTGCCGAAGAGGATGAACTTTGTATTTGACGAGTATCCCGGCGGCCATGACGAGTTCTACCGAGAGGCGGAAGCCTTTTTTTCCGATCCGCGCCGCTTTGCCTACACCCCCCTTATACTCTGCCGCGGCGTCAAAACATGATCCCCGCCGCGGCAGCATTCTAAAGAGAAGATGAGGGGGCCATTCCCCTCCATCCATTCCGCAATTTTTTTTTGCGACCTGGCCTGACAGCCTTCCGCCTTAAAACCTGTAGGAGGCCGACAGGGTCAAGAGATGGCTGGCCGCGCCTGAAAATTCGCCGTTCACGCTGCTGTTGACCACGGTTCGGTCTTCCTTGCGCGCATAGAGATAGGCCGCGCCGAAGGACCATTGGGCATCGTACGCATAACGGAAACCCAGGGAGGCGAACCAGGCATCGGAATCGGGCAGGTCAAAGGACAGGCTCCTGTCCGGGATCGGATTACCGTCTATTCCCGCTCCGGCCATGAGGGTCAACTGGTCGCTCCATTGAAGGGTGTAGCCGAGTCGAAAGGCGTCCACATCATCCCAGTCCTTGACGATCGGATTGTCGAAGGCGGCGGTCAGCACCGGATGGCCCAGGTTGCGAGGATATCGGAAATCCAGGGTTTCATAGTCGGACCAGAAGGTGCGGTCATAGGTGAATTCCAAGGTGGACCGGTCAAAGGTATACGAGGCGGCCAGGGTCAGGACGGCCGGCAGGGGAACGGATACCGACCCGGCACCCTGGTAGTAGCCGGGAGGCAGAAGGCCGCTGAAAAAGCTGCCTGAGGCATACAGGGTGCCGTCGCCCTCCATGTCCAGGTCTACTTCGGAGCGGTAGGTGGCGGCAAGATACAGGTTGTCGGTGGGCCGTACGGAGAGGGCGAGGTTGTAGCCGAACTCCGTGGTGTCGCCCTCCATGTCCCGGCTGATCGCCGTGTATTCCGGCCCGGCCGGGGTTTGGGCGGCGATGATCGTGCCGTCGCTTTTAACCGTGGCCTCGCTGTACACAAGGCGCGCCCCAGCCGCAACGGAGACCCTGTCGCTGATTTTATACGAAGCGGTGGGATTGGCCTCGACCACTGTCATGCTGAATTCATTGGCAAAGGTCCGGGCAAACGGATCTTCCCAGCGTTTGGCCAGTCCCGCCGGTACGGTCAGGGCGAAGCCGAAGCGAAAATTGTTGAAATCGGGCGAGACCGCGTGGAAGTTGGGGACCAGAAAATTTTCCTTTTCCGAATCGCTGTTCAGCGCGGGACTGCGAAAATCATCGTAGCTGATGCTGGGCAGGTGGATATAGGTAAACCCGCCTTCGACATGGCTCCCCGGCGCCAGCCAGGACATGTTGGCAGGATTAAAATACGCGGCATCCGCATACAGAGCGTGCGCGACATAGGCGCTGCTCAAGGCCGTCGAGTTAAGCGACTGCTCGGGAATTCGATAACCGGAAGAAAAGGCGGTGGTGGCGCACCCGGTAATCGCTGCCAGAACCAGGACACTGATTTTCTTTTGCATCTGTTCTGCTCCTTCTTGTTTATTGTTTTTCTGTGACTGATGTGCTGGGTTGTTCCGGTGGTGGCTGATCCAGGACCTCCCTGATTTTATTGGCCAGGAAGATGGGCAAAATCGGCTTGTTAACCAGAATGTATCCTTCCTGAAGTACGCCGTGCTGGGCAATGACGTTGTCCGTATAGCCGGACATCAGGATGGTCCTGATCCCCGGCTGTTCCACCCTGAAGGCGTCCACCAGCTGGCGGCCGTTCATGCCGGGCATGATCACATCGCTTAAGACCAGATCGATGGGTACGGCGGCGGATCTGCTGAGCTCCAGGGCCTCGCTGCCGGAGGAGGCGACAAGGATGTTGTAGCCCAGTGGCTGCAACGTGTCCAGAATCAGATTCCTGATGGACTCGTCGTCATCAACGACCAGGATGGTTTCGGTGCCGCCGGCCATTGAGGTATTTGTGGTCAGAGCCTGGATGTCTGCGTCGCCGCTGACTATGGGCAGGTAGATCTTGAAGCAGGTGCCGTGATCCTGTTCACTGTACACGTGGATATAGCCGTTGTGCTGCTTGACGATCCCGTACACTGTGGACAGACCGAGACCTGTTCCCTTGCCGGGGCCTTTGGTGGTGAAAAACGGTTCAAAAATCTTTTCACGCAGTTCCGGGCTCATGCCTTTCCCGGTATCGGTGACGCTGAGCATGGAGTAATGTCCTGATTTGAAATAGCCGCGCTTAGCCGCATAATGCTCATCAATGTGGATATCACCGGTTTCAATGGTCAGGCGGCCGCCGCTGGGCATGGCGTCCCGTGCATTGACCACCAGGTTCATCAGGACCTGGCCGATCTGGCTTGCATCCGCCATGATGTTGCGAATGTCAGGAGATACAAAGGTTTTCAAAATGATATCCTCGCCGATCAGGCGGGCAAGCATTTTGGTCATGTCCTCGACGATGATGTTGAGGTTGGTCACTTTCATCTCCATGACCTGCTTACGGCTGAAGGCCAGCAGCTGCTGGGTAAGGCTGGAAGCCTTGATTCCGGCATGGTGGATGGCGTCGGCCATTTTCCACAGAGGATCATCCGCGGCCAGCTTCAGGGTCAGAATCTGGCTGTAGCCAAGGATGGTGGTCAGCATGTTGTTGAAGTCATGCGCAACACCGCCGGCCAGATTGCCCACCGCTTCCATTTTCTGGATCTGGCGGATATGAGATTCAAGTTTGACGTTGTGGATCCGCGAGCCGATTTGCAGGGCGATGCCCATGAGGAGATTGACGTCGCGCTGCAGGAGCGGACGCTTATTGACGATGTTGTCCACGGCCAGGATGCCCAGGGACTCCTTCTCATAGATGATCGGACAGCAGATCAGGGAGCTGGCACCCATCTGCTGGGCGAATTCATAGCTGCGCGGAGAAAGATTGTTTTTAAGCTCCGAGATGTCATTGATCAGCTGCGGCTTCTGCTCCCGAAAGGCCACCGCAAAAATTCCTTTGGATGCGGGTTGATCCAGTTGAAAGGAGATTTTTTCAAGAATATCCACCTGTTCGCTGGTGTAGCCCGAGCCCGCCTGAAACAGCAGCTGGGATCGATCCGAGGTTGCCAGCATGACAAGCACCCGGTCGTAATCCAGCCGTTTGTGCATGATATTGATCAATTCAGAGAATATCCCCTCGATCTCCGATTCCCTGGCCAGGGTCTGGCCGATCTCATTGATCAGCAGCGAGTTCTCGTAGTTGATCTCCACCTGTTCCATCAAATCATCGGCAGAGGACCTGAGGGTGTCAATGATACTCAGCAGGTGCTTGACCTCCACGTTTTTCAGAAACCAGTTGAAGATGAGAACCAGGGTGACCGAGAGGGTATAGAGCAGGCCAAAAGTCCACCATGGAGAAAGTGAGGGGTGCAGAGACTGGATAATGGGCGGCGCCAGCACGCAAATGAGCAGCAGAAAGGCTATCCCGATACTTCTGATTGTCTTGAGGATGGTGACCGCTGATTTCTGCCAGCTGACAATGTAGCGGCAGGATTTCCCCCCTTGGAACATGCACTCCGGATGTTCTATTTTTGGAGGCTTCAGGTTGTAGATCAGGGAGACCGCATCCCAGTAGCCCATTCGGTTCTGGCATTGGTAGGGCTCTTCCCTGGTGCCCTCCAAGGGGGTCACTATGATTTCGACCTTGTTGGGGCCGAGCCGTCGTGCCTCGTAGCGGGAGGCCTTGGTGATCTTGTTGGCATAGGTGCCGATCAGCTCATAATACTTGGCCGGGCCGATCAACCCGAGCAGAGAACGGCGCATGGTCCCCAGGGCCTCGGGGGATGAAGCGAATCTGCCTGCCTCCCGGGCGATGTTTTTATTGCCGGTCAGTTCGACAAGCTTTTCATAAAACCGGTTGATCTGCCGCTGGGAGAAGAAATGCCCTTCATCCTTCACCTGGTAGGGCTTCATCTCCGCAAATTCGAGCAGGCGGTCAATATCGACCTGCGGATATTTTTGCCGGACCAGCTTCAGATAGCTGTCTATTCCGCGGCTGCCGTAAAGGGGTCTGTTTTCGTCGTAGTGATCGGTCATGAATCGTATTGCGGGATAAGGTCAGGATATTTGTTTGAATTTTTTGTCACGCGGCATGGTCAACGACTTCATGAACATCAGATAGGGACTGATATATTCGAGGTTGAGAACCGTCAGGGCATAAATCTTGTCGTAGGGTATCTCCTCGGCATCTGCATACAGGCGGGGATACAGCAGGACTGGGATATCGTTGTGTTTATAATGTCCGGCCAGGAGGGAAAGGGCGGTATAAACTTCTCTCGCACGCAAGAGGTCGGGCTCCAGGACCATGATCTGGATGCCGTTGGTCAGGTCGGACATGTTCATCCCCAGGTCGGAGCGATTGACAATGAACAGGGCGACCAGTTCATCATTGTTTTTCAAAGACAAGAGTTCGCGGCCGCGATGGAATCCGGCCTCCCGGTATTCGGCGTTGGTGAGCATATCGAGTTGCTCGGCGTTTCTGCCCAGATCAAGTCCATCGAGCATGAGCCCGCCCGCATGGGCGCGATACCACTGGCGCAGGATGTCCAGATCCTCGGGAAGGGTTTTTTCCAGGACCCATTCAGAAGAAAAAGTCTGCGGCTCGCTGGTCGCTTCGAAATGAAAATAGGCGAAATCGTCCAGGGAGCATTTTCGCTGGTCAGCCAGAGACCTGGCCGCCCCGCCGAATACGCGGTCGGCGAATTTGTTGTTCGGCCGGAAATAGCAGGCGATATATTTCATCCGCGCCGAGGGCAGGGCATGGCATTCATTGATATATTGCAGGATATGTTCCATGACCACCAGGCCGGCCTTGTGCTTGGTCGATTTCACGGCCGCGTGGTGGTGCATGAGCCAGGTGGCGTGGTAGTAGCGGAACATGGAAACATGGCCGTAAATCTTACCCATGTCCTGGTATATCACGTGCCGCGCGATTTCCGGGGTTTCGTTGTAGAGTTTGCGGTAGAGGTGCTGGAACAGCTCCTTCTGCTCTCTGATATGGCTGTATTTGTCGGGATAGATAAATCCGGTCTCGAAAAAGAAATCCCACAGCTCATCCAGGTCCACATGGGTGGTGCTGATAAAGGAATGGCGGTTTTTCGCCTGGTGGAGGAAAGAGGAAAGGCGCACATGGTCGATCATGTTCATGTCAAGGATGGCCACGCCGCATTTGATATAATCGTTCTCTGGCAGGCGGTAAACTACCTGGGCCTTGCACCGGACGGTGAAACCGTGCACGAATTCTATCTCCAGCTCGGGAATGATCATGCCGGGCATCAGAACGGCGTGTTCTTCGTCTTCCGCCACTGCAAATCCGGTTCCGGAAATATCGATGAGAGAAAGGTTGCATTTCTGGCGGGTCAGGGGGTGACGGAAAAGGAGGTTCGGAAGGGGATTGAGGATTAATCGTTCACTGCGGACCTCCTTGGGTCTGAACAGCTGGATGTTGCTCCTGGCCGGCCTGAGAGCCAGTTCGTTTTTGTTGGATGAGACGTTTTGACGGACAACTTCGCAGGTTCCGGAATAAATAAAGTTTGATTCATTGTGCAGAACGACGTTGACCGGGCAGCTCTCCTCGAAGATGAAGTCGTTCACCGGAGTATCGGGGAGAAAGCTCAGCCCAATGGATTCGGCGCTGAAGGTGGTCAAGTTGGCCGCGGTCATCTTGCCGTCCTGAAAGACCTGGGCGGTGATGCCGCTGCACGCAAACCGCTTGCTCTCCCTGAATTTCATTTCCAGGGAGGTCTCGGGCAGTTCCAGGAACACCCCCGTATCGTTAAGTTCTATCAGTTTGGCTGCCGCCTGGATCTGATGGAGCCCATCATTGAAAGTGAAGTAAACGAAGTTGAAATGTTTCAGCCGGGACTTGGCCAGAAAATGCTCGGACCAGAGGCAGCGCAGGTAGTCGTTGTTGCAGATTTGCGGCTTGGCCTGAACAGTAATGATATGATTGTATTTGTTGTGACGGAAATGGACGGTGATATCGCCGTCCCGAAAATTGATGCGGTTCAAGAGATTGATCAGGCTGGTCCGGGAGATTTTTCTCCGCTTTATTTCATTTTCTTCGACAGGAGTGACACTGGCCAGCCGCAAGGGGTATTTGGACGCACCTGTTTTCATGTCTGCCTTGATCAACGATTTTGTTGGAAGGAGGTAACTTACATCATAAAATTCTAAGAATTTTTCCTCGCCAGGGATGGTTCCCGGCGCTGAGATTGTTGTCTTTTGCTCTCTTAAGTGTCTCCTACAAAATGAACATCTACTCCGATCGGCTAAAAATATCCTGGGCGGCGTCTTCTTTGTGAAATCGTCCTCAACGGAGCGCTGCTCTGCTTCCGGGCGATTTCACAACTCATCCTTGCCCGGAATATTTTTCTCTCGATCTCGCGACGACGTTCATTTTGCAAAAGGCTCTTAAGAAATTCGATTAGTTATATCTCAGATCAGAAAAATGTAAAAAGGAAAATATGGAACCTCCGGCAAATTGAGCGTTGTTACGAGAAAGAGGTTTTTATTTTTTCAGGCGGATCCTGAGTTCAATATCCTGCATGGCATCGGTTTTCTTAAGTGATTGCAGAAAGCCGCAAACCGTTCCGGCAAGGGCGTCCTGAACGAATCCTTTCAGAGGGACCTTTATCTTGTTCACGTACAGAACGGTTTTTGTTTCCTGAGGTGCACTGAGGAACCCGGCGACAATGAAGTCGGTGATGTCGTCGATCTGATCCGAACGAAAGATATTTTCTCCGGAGATCTGTTGGTTCGTGACAACGGCGATAACCCCGCCCACTTTGTCCCGGAGCAGATTTTCCGCGTTCGGGGCCACCTCGATTTTGGCGATATGGTGTTCATCCTTGAATCCTTCGCCGATGACAATGTCGCAGTCAGTGAAAAAACGGTGGGCAAGGTCCGCAAGTTTGATCTGAGGATTGTCCAGGGTGATGACCAACTGATCAGGTGCGAGCAGGGCGATCATTTGGGCACCGGCCTCCCGGTAGGCCGATGTGTCCGAGTCGGGTCGATCAACGATAATATCGGGGTGGTGGGTGGACTTGATGGCTGCCACGCGAAAACCCTTTGCCTGTAATCCGGCAATGACCTTTCGGGCGATGGTGGTTTTGCCGGAATTCTGCCAGCCGATGAAACTCACGATGGGAACCATGGGTTACCTCTTAATCAGGATAAGCGCTGAACATTGATGGCGTCGCCAGAATACACAACACAGGGGATCCGCCAATGTGATTTCAATACGTCACAATGTATACCGGTGTCGGTTGCGCCCTTTTTGAGGGCAGTCCACGCTCGTAACGTTGATTCCAACAGGTTGCGGATTGGGGCGGATTGCAGTGCCGCTTACTGCTGTATACCATACTCGGTCGGGAGTGCAAAGGAGAGCACTCATTTCATGAAGGTCACGGAAGAGCATCTTTCATCGTATCGGGCGGGAGAATTTTTTGGGATGATTTTTCTTCCATCGAGCAGTCGCAGCAGATATCCTGTTGAAGGGTCTTTTTTTCGGATGAACCGGTGGTGGAGGATGGTCGATCCTGAAATTCCGGAGATCTGACCGCGACGTTATTTATAATATGCTGAAATCATGTACTTTCTGCTCAAAATGGTGAGCGGCGGCGAGGTTTTCATCGTTTGTTGAACTCAAAAGGCGGGAGTCTATGAACAATCCTCTGGTGCTGCGGCAACAGACGGTCATTCTGACCGAGGAGTGTCGTGATGATGCCCATGAATGGGTGGTGGTGGAGCAACCGTACCGGGTGGCGCTCAATGACCGGGAGATCGGGGCATCCATGGTCCTCGCCACCGGCCTGGAGGAATTCGGCGCCGGCTTTCTCTTCGGCCAGGGGTACATCGATCACCCCGGTCAGGTCCGGGAGGTGTTGGTGTGTCCCGAAGGCCGCATCGAGGTGCATGCCGATGTTGAAGAGGATATTGAGCCCAAGGAGGTGATCATCACCTCGGGTTGCGGCGGGACCGGCAGGATTACCCGCGAGATGCTCGAGGGCAGGATTGAACCCCTGAAGGAGTATTGCCTGGGATTCGCCGAGGCCGGTGAATTTATCCGCCAGGCCCTCCTTGCCTCTGATCTGGGCCAGAAAACCCACTGCGTGCATGGGTGCGGCCTCTGGGCCGAGGGAAAACTCCAGGTTTTTTTCGAGGACATCGGCCGGCACAACGCCGTGGACAAGGTCATCGGCGCCATCCTCCTGGGCAAGGCCCCGGTTAATGGAGCCGTCTACACCACCGGCCGTCTGACCTCGGATATGGTTCTTAAATGCGCCCGGCTCGGCATTCCCATCGTCATGTCCCGCACATCCACCTCATCGCTGGCCCTGGCCATCGCCCGCCAGGCCGGACTGACCCTCGTCTGCTATGCACGGCCGGGCCGCTTGAACATCTACAACGCCCCCGAACGGATTGTTTGAGCAGCTGTTCCGGAATCGCAAACGGTTATCCCCTTTGCGCCTTGCCGGGTTGAAAACGTTTGAGCAGGGCTCGCAGTCTCATCACGTCACTCGGCCCGCCACTGGCGGAATAGCGCAGTCTGACATAGGTGGTGATCAATTCTTTCGACATTGCAGCCAGATCCGGACGGTGGCGGGTGATGTGATCCAGGTAGGCCAAGGGACCCTGATCCGGTCTGCGCGGCAGCCCGATCCGCTCCATTTTTCGACAGAAATCCAGCCATGCCTCGCCTGTCGGATCCTGATAAGGTTTTTT